>JAITHJ010000008.1 GCA_031280035.1 Spirochaetaceae bacterium
TCCGGAAAGCAGTTCCAAAATATTGATAACCCGGATTGTAGGCTGATGCGCCATGCCCCATATTATAGAAGACAGGGCAAAAAAAAGCTATGCCCGCACTGTTTTGAAACAAAACCATCCGGAAAACCGGGCCCCGCGGCGGTTCCGGGGCCTCCTTGTTAGAACCTCCAGGTCAGCACCGCCGCCGCCCGGTACCATTCCAGATGGAGCGGCCGGGAGGTATCGAGGGTCCGGTTCCGGTAGTACCGATCCTTCCAGCGGGTTTCCCGGTAATTCCTGCGGGTTCTTACCTGGAGGAGCAGCGCCGCGCTTACCTGTTTTGTTTCAGAAACTTTCCAGCGTGATTGGAAAATGACTCAGGTTTAATACCCTTTTTGGAACGCCCTAAAGCTCTCCCGCGCAAGCGGGTTCTTGGGTAGTAAACCCTCGCCACGAATACATTTCCTCTCCAACGAAGATACCCAGGAGTTTGTTCCTGGATTCTTTATTTCCGAACAACTCCGCTATCCTCCCAGGAAGGTATAACTAAAACACACGGTTTACGCTGTACGTTCTTCAAAAAGGAGAGAGGTCTCACCAGGCTTTTCTTTCGATCGCACCCATGGTATTATGCGTCATGTACCATGTCCGCGTAGAATCGGATTTTGCCGCAGCCCACTTTTTGAGCGGTTACCGGGGAAACTGTGAAAAACTGCACGGCCACAATTACCGCGTCCGGCTCTGGGCGCGCGGCGGCAGCCTTGATGGAAGCGGCATGCTTGCTGATTTTACCGTCCTCAAAGGGACGCTCCGCAAAGTCTGCGCCGCCCTGGATCATTCCAACCTGAACGACAATCCTGTTTTTGAAAACAGCCCGAGCGCGGAACGGATTGCCCGGTACATCTTTGACCAAGTTGTCCAATCGCTTCCCGAAATGGAAGCCAAACTGATAAACGCGGTTGAAGTCTACGAAACCCCTGTAACCATGGCGCGGTACGAGCGGAACTGACATACGCTGACGTGCATAAGCGCGATATGAATCCATCTTGTCGATGATTCATACTTCCGACCATGCCTTGCGGGGTTATGTACATAACTTTCCCCTCAACAACTCCGCCCTCAAGGGCGCGGTATCAAACCCGGAGGACGGAATGAAGATACCCAAGGGCAAGAATTACGCACACTTTTCCTAACCTTGTCATGGGTTTAAGAACCCGCGTCTTTTCCATGCCAAAATTGAGCGTCTCCTCACGTTCCCCGCGTTTCTCCAAAAACTGCTGCCGTAAAGGTAAACAATTCCGCGCCGGGAGCGCGATAGGATGTGGGGGGAACGCCGGCCTTGATACAGATGTAGTCAAGGTATTGTTCCCGGTTCCAGCCTTGTTCCACCGGAACCTGGGGCAGAAGCACTCCCGCCCGCCCGCCATATATCAGGTAAAGGCCGTGAACACCGACTTGTACAAGAGCGGAGTCAGAACACGGCCGGAGGGGAGAAAGCGCCGAAATTTCAATACGGCAGCGGGGAAATTCTTCCGTGGAGAGCGGCGGAAAACGGGGATCGCCGAAAGCGGCTTCGGCGGCCATAGTACGTACCGTTGTTTCCAGCGGACCGGATGCGGCAAGCCTTCCGATACAGCCTCGCAGCCTTTCACCTTCCGCTTCTTTCAGGTGCAAAGTAACAAAAGCTCCGCAAGACCGGCACAACGCGGAAGAACCCTCAACCGTTGCCGCGCTCAACTTGTTGGTACGATGATAGACCGGCTCGCGGCGTTCAAGCCGGGCCGTGATGGTTTCCCTGGCGTCGGAAAGCAACGCCTTTTTTTCTTCGGCGTTGATGGTGAACTCCATGCCGCAAGCATAACACGGCGGGCCTGTTAACAGGAAGTCTCAGAATAGGTTTACGGACAGCTTGCGTAGGAGTTTGATGATTATGCGGAGAGTCCTACCCTGTCCCTTCAGAACGGAGTTGTTGATTTTGTAAAAGTCCATGATCAAGGGCAGATACGGCGTAACATACTTCGGACTGTCCGCCAAGAAGGAGGTTCACGGAAAGATCGGGCCAAATATCCGGGGATTGAGAACACGCGGCGCCGGAATCCCCACAATCAGCTATTCTTAGGAATTCTCTTGACATCTTGTAGAAAATATGTATATACTATAGCTGCAATAAATCATTCTAGTACAAGTAACTGTTGACGCTGCGGCAAAACACGTTCCAGGGATGGCGGGTTTTATCATCTGAAATTTAACTTTGGCCGGGGTAAAAACGGCAGGATCTTGTTATGATGAAGGCGATTCCTTCGCGGATCACTAGGCAAATCTTCCTGGATTTGTTATGATTATTGACAGGGTTTTTTATAGTGCGCGGGAATAGCTCAGTGGTAGAGCGCCACCTTGCCAAGGTGGATGTCGCGGGTCCGACTCCCGTTTCCCGCTTCAAAAGCCTGAAAACAGTGGTTTTCAGGCTTTTTTGTTTCAGCGGAAAGGCTTGGCGGAACCGGACCCCTCAATCACCGGAGGCTGTTTTCTATTCCGGGGCTTACGCCTCGCGTTCGGCGAGCATTTTTCTGACAGCCAGGGCAAGGCCGTCCTTGTCGTTGGCGGCGGTAACCCAGGCGGCTTTTTCCTTTAACGCGGCAACGGCGTTACCCATAGCCACTCCCCAGCCCGCGTCTCCAACCATTTCCATATCATTGTAGTTGTCGCCTATCGCCATGATTCTGTCCATGGGAATACCGGCGTGTTCCGCGATCAGGCGCAGAGTGGTTCCCTTGTGAATGCCGTTTACCGTTATCTCAAGACTTCCGTGGTCATAAAACGCCATGGACAGGTCCGGCCGCCGGGAAAACTTTTTCCTTGCCGCCATAAATTCATCGTTATCGTGAAAATTCAGGGTAAATTTTACCGCGCCGCAGTTCCAGCGTATCAAAGGTTCTATATCGACAACAGGGAGGTACCATTTTTCGGAATAACTGTCCAGCATGGCTTGTCCCGTCCCGTCTTCCCATGCCGCGCCTCTGTTATCGGTACCGCCTTCCGCCCCAAAACTGCAATACGTAATGGCCCTGTAGGTCCTGCTTTCCTCAAGAATATCAAGGGAAGTCTTTTCGTCAATGCTGACGGTAAAAAGCTGTTCCCGTCCGGGCAATGAATACGCCTGAGCGCCATTATCGGTAATGATATAGGGAAAAGCCTCGAACCCAAGCTCATTGAACAGAAAAACCAGGGAATCGGCAAGATGGGACAGCGAGCGCCCGGTACAGGGAACCATCTGTATCCCCGCGTCACGGGCGCCGGCCAGCGCGCTCTTGTTGGCCGGACTGATTTGTTGTTGGTTGTCCAGTACCGTACCATCAAGGTCGAAAGCCAGAAGCTCGATCTTCATACGCTCAGTATAAGTTGCGCCCGGATACCCTGCAAGAGGCGTGTCCCAAAGGCCGTGCGCGGAGGACAGCTTGCCATCGCACCTTGGGGGACGCAGGGCGAGCGCACTATGCGGTATTCTGCCTGTACCTGGGCGAACACCGGCTGGTTCTCCGCCGGCCGCGTACGTTCTGCTGGGTTTTGTGTCAAGGCGGCCGCATGAGGAACGCGGGTATACGTGCGCATTGATCAGGCGGCGCTTGACAGGAATTTTCTGGCGTGGTATGGTTTTACGGTATGCATACTGTAATGGCGGCCGCGCCTAACGCCGGCGGTTCTACCCCCCCCCCCATTATGACTTTTTATGCCGCATAACGGGCGCGGCGCTTCCACACCGGTGTAATTTTTTTCATATTCCCAACGCGCAAGCAGCCGCTTTTTTAAGACCCGGACGCGCCGCCTTGGGACGCGGACACACAGTCTTGAGACAGCGCCGCAGACTCAGGCAGATCCATTACAAACCGGGGCAATTTCACCGCGTACCGGGACAAATCCGCTCCGCCTGTTGGCACATTCGCGCCGTCTGTTGGCAAGTTCACTTTGCCTGTTGGCAAGTGTACGCCGCCTGTTGGCAAATCCAAACCGCCTGTTGGCAAGTTCACGTTGCCTGCCGGCAAGTTCATTATGCCTGTTGGCAAAGTGTACGCCGCTATCGGCACATTCGCATTGGCTGCCGGTACTTTCAACGAGACCGGCGGCAATTTTACCCCATACTACACAAGGAGAATCTGTAATGTCAAAAACAACTGACTGGCTTCCATCTTCGCGGGAGGGCGTCCTAGCAATGGCAAAGGACTGGAAAGCCGTGATGACCGCCAACGCGGGCGCGTGGGGCATTCCTGCCGATGTGCTGACCGCCTTTGACGGCCTTATCCAGACCGCCGAAACCGCCCTTGAGACGGCGCGGAACGAAACTACCCGCACGCCCGTGGCAACGGCGCAGTGCAGGACGGCGTTTGACGCGCTTGTTGCCAAAATGCGGGACATAAAGCGCCGCTATTTCCTGTCGCCTCCCCTGGACGATCCGGCGTATATCAGCCTGGGCCTGAAACTGCCCGATACCCACCCCACGCCCAGCGGAACCCCCACGGCGCAAGTACTGATAGAAACCTTTTTGATAGGCAGGCATGAACTGGGCGTCAAAATCGTCTATGTTACCGGCAGCCCCGTCGAAGCCGCCAATAAAGGCTATCGGATATGGTACAGCGTAACGGAGCAGGGGGATGCCGCCCCTGCGAATCCTGAGGATTTGCGGAAGTCTTTTTCTACCAAACGGAAAAAGGACCTGATCGAATTCGAGTTTAACGACAGCGGGAAGATGGCGTACTTCGCCCTGCAGATAGAGAACGAGGGCAGGAAAGGGCCGTGGGGTCCTTTAGTATCAGCGTTAATACCTTAACGCTGATACTAAAGGCGGACTTTCGCCAGAGGTGAAAGTCCATGCCGGATATGCCGGGGAGTTTTTGTATAACAAAAACTCCAACACCATCCGCGAAGTGGATGGTGAACGCGCTCATACCATGATGAGGGAAGAAAACCACAGAGGACGCGGAGTTACACGGAGTTTTGGGTTATCATCTTTTGATTGTATGCGAAGGGTACATACCCCACCCCTCTGGGGCGTTAAAAAAGGTATGTTACCCTGAGACAAATATCTTACCAAAACAACCATACCCCGCCGGACCTTCCGGTCCGCGCTCTGCGGCGGGGTTGGTTGATTTTACTCCGTGAAACCCCGTGTACTCCGTGGTTAGTTTCTTAAGGTGTTATCCGCATAAGCGGTTGGACATAACAATTATGACAGCGGGAAAAGACCGCAGAGGAGAACATTATGGCATTTACATGCGCGAATTGCGGAACAACCTCAGACGAAAGTCGAGTCGTACTCGAAAGTAAAGGGTGGGTCTGGGTTAAAGGAGAAGGTTGCTATTGTTCCGAGGGTTGTAAACACAACAAACAAACACTGGTCAAACACAAGGGATCAAAAGGAGTCGGCGCCGGAGTAGCCCAAGCAGTTGACGGCGTTCTTGGCGGATCCGGTGGAAGTATGAGCGTGGATAATCTTGTGGGCGGCGCGGGAAAGATTGCGGCAGGCGCAGGAAAGCTGGCGATTGCGGGCGCCGTTGCGGGCGCAGCCCTAATTAAGAAAAAAATGGATGAGGAGAAAGCGGCGGCAGAGGCGCGGCAGCAGGAAATTGAACGGCGCCAAGAAATTGAACGTGAAGCTCTTAGTCGTTACGCCGAACAAAAGTCATCGGAAATTCGTCAAATATCGATACCAACCGCCCAAGAGGAACTGGTAGACACCCTTCCCGGCTTTTTTGCTATGCTTGATGCCCATAACGCGGAATGCCGGAAAGAGGAGCCTCTTGATCCCGAGGATGAAATCGGTATGGAGGCGCAGTTAGATTATCTCGAAAGAGAAAGCGTTCTGCGGCCTATTGAGGAAGCAATCTCCGATAAATTCGACGAAACGTCAAAGAAGCTTGAAGGATTTGGCGGCGATACCCGTACCTTTGCGCGGTTCATCAGCGCGGAGTTTGGCAAAAAATCGAGCAGTTTCACGTCTTTGAATGATTCAGGAAAGACGGCGCTTCTCGAGCTGGTGGATAGAACAGAAGACACGCTGAAAGCTATGGAAGACAGCGGCGGCATGATTGCGGTTTCAGTAAAAATTCTTACGCTTTTTTCCCTCATTGAAGACTGCAAGCGTGTTGTCACGGACAAAAAAAGTCCCGTCAATGGTGTGGAAAGAAATGAAATACTTGCCCCCGCCCGCGACAAAATGCTGGAAAAAATCGGCAAGCTGCTCGTGGTTTTGAGCTCCGGCGAAAAGAATCAATTCGTTTCGGATTTGCTCAAAAAAAGGTTTGATGAAGAAAACGGGCTGAGCTATTCCCCCGCGACAAACAAGTTCCATAACAGGGATACTATGTCCTTCCGTGACAAAATTATCGAATTTTTCATGCGTCTAACAAGCAAGAAGAAAACGGGCGGAGAACCACTCGGTATGGGAACTATCCTCAAGAAAGCGAAAGCGTACACGGAAAGTCCTGCTGCCGCTATGGGCGGACTTACCCAAACGTTTGGCGGTATGGGCGGACTTACCCAAAAGTTTGGCGGTATGCCCCAAGGCATTGGCGGTTTTGATAAAAAACTTAACGGTTTCTTTGATAAAAAGAACTAGCGTTGCCGCATATGCGGTTGAACATAGCAATTAGACGGCGGGAAAGACCGCACTAGGAGATTTATGTATGAACAAGAGAAGATGGAGTGCCGCCCTGGCGGCGGCGCTGCTGCTGGTGGCGGAGGGGGCGGTCTTTGCCCAAACGGCGGGGGATTTTAGCGTAACCCTCACGGAAGACGGCGCGGGGGTTGTCATCAAGGGATATACCGGCTCGGTGAATGCGGTCCGTATCCCCGCCACGATAGAAGGTATGCCCGTCAGGGAAATCGGAAGAGAGTCGTTTATGTATAAGTGGATCACCAGCGTCGTTATCCCCAACGGCGTTACTTCCATAGGGGATAATGCGTTTTCTATGTGTGGTGAATTGACCAGCGTTACCATTCCCAACAGCGTTACTTCCATAGGAGCGGCGGCGTTCTATATGTGTGGTTCATTGACCAGCGTGGTTATCCCCGACAGCGTAACGTCCCTGGGGAACGTTGTTTTTAGCGATTCCGGACTGACAACCATATCGTGGGGCAAGGGCCTTGCCGTCATACCCAAGGAAACGTTTTCGCGCTGCCGGCAGCTCACCAAAGTTGTTATACCCGAAGGGGTTACGGAAATAGGTGAACTCGCCTTTTCAGACTGCGTTACACTAAGCTCGGTTACGCTGCCTTCCACCATCAAAAAAATAGAGCACGGCGCTTTTTCGCAGTGCGAAGCGCTGGCCTCCGTAACCGCCCCCGCTTCGGTAACGGCTGTTGAATTTGGAAGTAGTGCCTTTAGCACCTCCTCCTATTTTGGACAGCCCTCGAGACTGAACCTGGCAAGCCAGGCGCTGCTGAAAAAGCTTGGCTACAAAGGCAATTTTTAGCGCCGGAGAATAATAACGCCGCTTGTCCCGCCCCGCCTCCAAAGCGGCGGGCGGGCGGGCGGGACTTGACACAGACAAGATAATGCATAACCATATTCGGTATGAATACAACGGTTGCCATAAAGGAGACCTTACTGGAACAGGCGTTTCATGTCAGCGGTCTGGAAACAGCGGACGAGACGGTCAATGCCGCCCTTGAAGAATTTATAAAAAGAAGGTCCACGGAAAATATCCTGTCGGTATTTAACACGGTTGAATATGATACAGCCTATGATTATAAAAAACTTCGCGGTAACCGTTGAAAGTCCTGGTCGATACTCCCGTTTGGTCATCGGCGTTTCGTAAAAAAGCCGGCAGCGCAAACAGCGCCATTATTGATAACTTGGTTCATTTAATTAAAAACGCGCAAATCGAAATAATAGGAGCAATACGGCAGGAAGTATTGTCGGGCATATCCGATAAAAACAAATTCCATGAACTAAAAAACAAAATGGCCGTATTCGCCGATTATGCCGTACAAACATCAGATCACGAATTTGCGGCGGAGTGTTCCAATATCTGTAGACAGAATGGTATACAAGGCGCACATACCGATTTTTTAATCTGCGCTCTTGCAATACAAAATGATTGGGAAATATTCACCGAAGACAAAGACTTTTTTGAGTATGCAAAGTATCTGCCAATAAAAATCTATCAATTAAAATAAGGACTAACGCAAAGTCGCCGGCGCTGGTGGAGGGGCCGTAATGCCCACTATTCACCGTCCGCTGCAGCCGTCCATGTCTGTCCGCGGCGGGCGGCTAAAGTAACGGGCGGCGGGGCGCTTGTTAAAGGGGGAGACTTCAATTTCAACTTATGCTACCATGTAAGAAATGAAAAAACTAAAGATCTACCTCGATACAACGATAATCAGTTACCTCGACCAGAAGGAAAAGCCCGAACGCATGGCGGATACGCATCTATTATGGGAGAAAATCAAAGCCGGTATGTTCGATACCGTTATTTCTGATATTTGCATTGCCGAAATTAACGGTTGCAGTGCGGAAAAACGAAATGTACTGTATAATTATCTGAGTCAGATTAATTATACGCTTATTACTTCTGATGAGAAATCTATCGGCATTGCCGCGAAGATGGTGGACTTACAGGTGCTTACACAAAAGAGTTTTTTGGATTGCCAGCATATAGCAAACGCTATTGTGTCGGGCTGCGATGCTATTGTGTCATGGAATTTCAGGCACATCGTGAACCATAAAACCATAATGGGCGTAAAAGCGGTTACGGCGCTTGAAGGGTATACAGACCTTTTAATCTATGCGCCGCCAATACTGATTGCGGGAGAAGACGATGATACATAATATTCCAAGTCCCACAGTGAGCCCCGCCTTTACCATTGAAGATATTCATGCAATCCGTGAATGGCAGTATGAACGGCTTAAAGACGCAAGCATTACAGAATGGCTGGAGGAAATCCGCAGACAGGCGGAACCGGGCATACGGGCGATTGAAACGTTGAAGGCAGCAAGGCAGTAACGCCGGGGCGTTGCCTGCCTGTGTACTTCCGCCGCCCACTACCCACTACCCACTGTCCACTACCCACTGTCCACTACCCACTGTCCACTGTCCACTGTCCACTGTCCACGCGGCAGGCTTGTCTTCATTTTTATAAAATGGATGTTCCTATTGTCGCGGCTATTCTTCCATGAATACTGCGCCTGATGCGGCGGAGCCTGCCATCCGCGCATAGCGGGCAAGATAGCCGCCGGTAACTTTCACAGCCGGAGGCGTCCAGCGGCTTTTGCGCGCGGCAATCTCAGTATCAGCCAAGCGTACGTTTATCGTCCGCGCGGGAATATCGATTTCAATAATATCGCCTTCCTCAAGTAAAGCGATAACACCGCCGGCTGCCGCTTCCGGCGAAACATGCCCGATTGCGGCGCCTTTTGTCGCGCCGGAAAACCGGCCGTCAGTAATCAACGCAACTTTATCATCAAGACCAATGCCCGCAAGCGCGGCAGTCGGCGCAAGCATCTCTTTCATTCCAGGCCCGCCGCGCGGGCCTTCGTAGCGTATCACAATCACATCGCCCGCTTTTATCGCGCCGCCGGTTATCGCCTCAAACGCCGCTTCTTCGCAATCAAAAATACGCGCGGGGCCGGATGACTTCAGCATGGACGGAGCGACTGCGCTCTGTTTTACCACGCAGCCCTCCGGCGCAAGATTTCCCCAGAGCGCGGCAAGACCGCCGGTCTGCGAATAGGGGTCTTCAATGGAACGAATTACGCTGGTATTGTGGTTGCAGGCCGCTTTTACCGCGTCTCCCAGCGTTCCATAAACAGTTGTTGCATCAAGCGCAATAAGGTTTCTTTGAGAGAGTTCGTTAAGAACTGCGCTGACGCCGCCAGCCCTGTGAAGCTCTTCGATTGGCGCTGCGCCCGCCGGAGCAAGACGGCACAGATTCGGCGTTACGGCGCTTACTTTGTTAAGAAGAGCCAGATCGAGTTTGAAGCCCGCTTCCCGCGCAATGGCCGGAAGATGAAGCGCGGTATTGGTCGAACAGCCCAGCGCCATGTCAAGCGCAAGCGCGTTCATGAACGCCTTCTCCGATAAGACTGTACGGGGACGGATATCCTTCTTAAGAACATCAAGACAGAGTATGCCGGTTTTTTTTGCAAGACGGATTCGTTCAGCGTAAACCGCCGGCGCAGTGCCGTTGCCCGGCAGAGCGATGCCGAGCGCTTCGGTAACGCAGTTCATCGAGTTTGCCGTAAACATACCGGAGCACGACCCGCATCCAGGACAGGCTCTTTCCTCAAGCTCGGCAAGCGCGGCGGCGTCAAGTTTTCCTGAGGCGGCGGCTCCAGCGGCCTCAAACATTGTGGTCAGTGTAAGCGGCGTACCGTCAGGGGATTTTCCCGCAAGCATCGGGCCGCCGGAAACAAAGACTGCCGGAATATTTATCCGCGCGGCAGCCATCAGCATACCGGGCACAATCTTATCACAGTTTGGAATGAACACGAGCGCGTCAAAACAATGGGCGCGCGCCATACATTCAATAGAATCGGCGATAAGTTCGCGGGTTGCCAGCGAATAGCGCATCCCTTCATGTCCCATAGCAATACCATCACATACGCCGATGACCGGAAAGCGGACGGGAACGCCCCCGGCAAGGCGTACGCCATCCGCCGCCGCCTGTGCAACGCGGTCAAGATGCAAATGACCGGGTACAATTTCGCTCTGGGCCACCGCAATTCCAATGAGCGGACGGTCAAGCTCCTCATCAATAAACCCAAGCGCTTTAAACAGCGACCTATGCGGCGCGCGCGCCGGGCCTTTTTTAACGGTATCACTCAACATAATTCTTCCTCCATGCCGGCGATTGTATCATATCTGCAACGATCTGCCCTACCCCATCCTGCGGCGTGCGTACCTTTCCAAGACAAATCACACCAGAATTTATTATTTTTCATGGCGGGAATCAGTTGTTCTTAACGAACGGCATTCTGCAGACTTCATCGCTTTAATACGTGCTGCTCTGGTTTTTTACCTGCCGTTTCTCAATAACTCGATCTCAGGAGATTTTTATACTTATGAAAAATATATTTTATATAGCGCTCTTCTGCGCATTTAATACAACCATTTTCGCCGTGGAGACTTCCCCGTTGAACCTTAGCCTTGGCGGCGGTATGATTTGGGGCTTCTCTAAATCATCGTCTCAAACAAAGGATACTCGCTTTAATACAAAACTATTAATGCATTCCACTAATAGTTTTCATGATGTCAATGTTGACGGCTTTTCTTACCAGTACAATAACGAAACCGCAGATATCGGTTCATTCGCGTTCGTGGACTGCTCCTTTCTGGAAGCATCCGCCGCCTTCGTTCTTCAATTCGGTAAGATGTCGGACAGAAAAACTAAAAGTTCAATCTATATCCCCAGCATGACCTATACCACAAGTTTTGAAGCGAATCACGAGGATAAAGATTATCTTTCCACCGTATTTCTTTTCGATTTCTTGGCCAAATATCCCATAAAGACCGGAAAAAGACTTACCCTGTTTCCTGCGCTTGGCGCCGGAATTAAATTGCCCATTAATAGCGGAGAAGGCAGCGGCTTTAAACATACTTCGTGGATTGCCAGCGTACAAGCAGGCGGCGGCGCCGATTTTACACTGGATGAGAACTTCTTCTTACGCAGCGAATTTTTGGTCAGTTACAGCGTAGCCGAGTCTGAAAAATCGACAATGGACTTAAACGAAAAAAACAGCAGCCTGAACGGAACTCTGATGGTCGAGAAACAGGACTTCGAATTCATCAATAAAAACAATTTTAATCCGCAATTAAGGATCGCCATTGGTTATAAAATCCCTGCTTTTAACAGAAAAGCTGATAAAAAAGGCGCGGAAACAATCAACTTGGAAAAATAAAAACCGTTAAATGTCCGCGATGTCGGATTTTGTGCAGCCTTCCATCAAGCCGGACGGAAGGCTGCACTGCTGTTGTCAAATGTCAACAATAACAGCGCCTGATTTGCGGTCCTTTCCGGCAAAGCGGACAGTATCGGGCTTCAGGAGCGTTCCTGATGTATGCCGGATAATGACTGCCGCCGCACCGCGAATCAATAACAGTCCGCTTGGTGAACAGCAATAACGCCCCATTTTGTTTTCAGGCAGCCGGAACGCTTCTGAGATAACCCTGATCGCACAACCGGCTTTCCGATTCTGCGCCGAGTCAGCAGAGAATGGCGCGGAATGAATAGGAAGCGGAACGGAATCGGCGCAGAGCGGCGTTGAGGTGTTCCCTGTTGAAACATTTTGTAGAAAGAGGAAGCTTAACGCCGCTCTTTCTTTGGGAAGTCCCGCTTGTGCCGAAGTCTCCTGCAAAAGATCCGGTGCGTCATCAGTATCAAAAACAAAATGGCACCACTTTGAACCGCGCCGTCCGCCGCGCATACAGCAGTTCGTTTCCAGCGGACAAGGGAAGCGCGCAAAAAATCCCAGTTCTTCAAACGCTTCTTTCAGCAAACTTAAAAACTGCGCTGAACGGGGAACGCCCGGTTCGACTATAAGTATCGCGCCGGCTTGTTCCGTCCGTTTTATAAGCCGCAGCGCGGTTTTCTTTGCAAGCTTTCCAAGCGCGGCGGTATCGGCCTGCGGTATCTTTTCCACCGCCTCGTTTAACGTGAAGGCCGCCGTTACCAGGTTTGCTGGCGGCGTCTTAAAATCGCTTTCAATCCGCTCGCAGATAGTAACAATCTTCCACGAATTCATTCCGGCAAACGATGTAAAAAGCTCACGTCCGGCTTTAAGCGTATTCTTATTCTGGTCAACGGCGTAGACCGTCATCTTTTTGTGAAGGCCGGGAAACGCGCACCACAACGCCAGCGGAACGCTTAAAGGGCCCGAACCTAAATCGGTTATCACAGTGTTATCCGTGAACAAATTTTTTATAGAGCGGGATAGTTCATCTGACGAAAACAGTTTGCATAGCTTGTAAATATTCCACGGCAAGAAGTATCGGATATAAGCGGAAAAATTACGCGGAACGCCGAGATACCCGTCTTTACGCTCAGGCCGCGCGGATGTAAGCAAGCGTGAAAGCCCGGCAATGTCTTTTGGAATAGCGCGGACAAACTGCGCGGGAACGGGGAATGTTTTGCCTATAGAGGACAGCAGTTCTGAAAGCAAGCGAACACAGCCGGTGTCCAGCGGATTAAAAAGTGATTGGGGTTCAATAAGCTAATCCTTTGCGGGACATTTGGCAAGCAGCGATTTGATTATCATATCACGGTTGTCCAGAATGGAACTGAGCGAGAGTCCTTGATTAAGGCGCGAGATAGTCTGTGCAAAGAGTTTTGTGATATCAACGCTCACAAACCACTCACGTTTGAGCAGATCTTCATGAAACACCGCGTTTGTCCCGATAATCCGGTAAAAAAGCCCCTGTTTATAAGCGTCATCGAAGAACTGAATTGCATTGCCGGAGAATATGGGAAGGCTTACCGCGCAGATTACGCTGGTAGCGCCTTCTTCTCTGAGGAATTGCATTGCTTTTATCAACGTGCCGCCAGTACCGATCATGTCGTCGGCCATAAAAACGGTTTTGCCGCGCACATTGCCCAGTAGTTTAATGTCCGCGATATTTGATTCCATAGCGTCTTTTGTTACGCGCGAGTAGTCGCGTTCTTTGTAGAGCAGCGCCAGCGGTTTTTTGAGCGAATTGGCGTAAAATTTGTTTCTATCAACGGAGCCCGTGTCTGGGGCGACAACAACAATGTCGTCGTTATTTATGTTCGTAATCTCGGAGAGCCGTTGAATGATCTGATAACTTGCGTGGAGGTTTTCAAGCCGCATATTGGAGAACCCGTTGCCTATCTCTCTTGAATGAATATCGAGCGTAATGAGGCGGTCGACACCCAGCGATTCGAAGATCATACCGATTCTGCTTGCGGTAAGGCCTTCGCGGCCTTTCTTTTTGTGCTGGCGGGCGTAGGGATAGACGGGCAGGACGAGAGTAATTCGTTCTGCGCCGGCCTGTTTCGCCGCGTCCACACTGACGAGTATCAGCATGAGGTGGTCGTTTATCGTGAGGGATCGGTCCAGCGAGTTATTATTGAACGGGAGCGGATAATGGTTTTCGACATCCTGAACAATGTAGACGTCTTTACCGCGGATTGACTCAAGGATTTCGACTTTAAGTTCGCCGTTGGGGAACAGGGTCCAGCGCGCATCGATTTTGAAGCGCGGAGTTCGCGGTTTAAGGTCATGGCTGGGGGCAAAATGGCCGCGCGATGTAACTTCGTTGACAAGGTGGATATATTTCCCCACGTCTTGAGCGCTCATATTGTAGCGTTTCGCCATTTCATCAACGGATTTGTTAAAAATATGCCTATATTGATTTTTCAAGTGAAGAACAAGCTGTTCGGCAAAAACCGCGCCGCCCGGACAACCAAGAACTGCAAGATTCGCCGGATTTGAATAACTCATCTTATTATCAATTAAATACCATTCTGAAAAAAAAAACAAGAGTGCGTACGAAACTGCGGACAAAAACCAGAACGGCTGCTGGCGCGGCATAGCCGCGCGCTCTCTATCAGCCGCAAAGTGAAATATCTTTTTCCCCGAAGTGATTTTTATATATCAGAAAGTTTCTCGTAAATATCAGAAAAAAGCGGGCGGTGAGCAGATACCAGCATGCGTCGCCTTGTCATTTTCTCGCTTCCCGCTGATCACTGTTATACGCCGTGCGCCGGCAGAGCGGGATTGATAAAGCTTGCGCCGTCCTTTGGTACCCTCTCGTCATGAGCTGTCGTTTGTGGTAGACTCTGGAGCGATGGGAATTTTTTCACTGGGAAATATACTAGTTATCGTCATTTTTTCCGCGATACTTGTGGTTTTTCGTCTTATTGATAGAAAAAACCGCAATATTCAGGCTGCCCGTAATTATGGAAAGCAGCTTGAGGAAAAACTTAAAGAACAGCTTGCCCAGTATGTCGAAAAAAAGAAAAATGAAATAACCAATTACGGGGCGCTTTTGGCCGCAGATAAAAGCGCGGCAAAGGCAGTTCTTACAAATATTGAGGCAAAAGCCGCCGAATTTACCGGACACATAAAGGATTTTGATTCAATTAACCGCCGGCTGGGCGAATATGACGTAACGCTTTCGGAATTGTTAAAGATGACTGACCGCGTTGAAGATAACTTACGGCGCATTTCGGCGGAATCGGACTTTGTGGAGAATATAGCCCGTAATGTCGCCGCCGCAAAAGAGAAATATGAGTCGGTTTTAAGCAGCATAAACAGCGCGCAGACCAAAGTGGAAATCAGCGTGGCGGATTCTTTGAAGACAATAGAAACGTATATTGATGCTGGCAGAACCCGCATTGAAGAAACGCTGGAAAATCAGAATAAGGAATTTGAGAAGAACTTCAAAGTCCAGCAGGAGAGAATCGAGGCCGCCGAAAAGGACCGCGAAGAGAACCTTAAACGTGATGTAAATCTTGTCAACGCCTTACTGAAAGACGCCGTTGATAATGCCGGAGCCCGCGCGGGCAAACTTGAGGACGAAATATATCAGGGCTTTATCAAACAGACGGAAGAGCGTACCGCACGGATTAAAGCCGAAATTGACGATGTTGTCAGCGATGTAAAAAATCAGGCGCACAGCAGAATTGATGCGCTTGATAAAGATATAGACGCTGAATTGCGCGAACTCCGCGTGGATTCAAAAGAATTACGGGCATCCGCTTCGGAGATAACCGCACTGGAAAAACAAATTAAAGACAGCGCCGATGAAATAAACTCCACAATGGCCGCGCAGAAAGAACGTGTCAACAAAGCGATAGCCGCGCAAAAAAGTGAATTGGCAAAAATAGCGGGCGATGCGAAAAATACGGCGGCGGCTTTGGATGCGGAACTTCGCTTGCAGTTAGAAAGCGCACAGGAAAATATAAAGAAACAGATTGCGGTGTATGAAAACGAAGCTGGTGCGATAAGCGAAAAGGTAACTGCGGAATTCAATTCGTCCATAGATATTATAAAAACAAAACTCCATGATATAGAAACTGAAATAGAGAAAATCAAAAGAGAGGCTTACGGACGAATCAGCGATAATATAAATCTCTTTGAAGATGATTTTGCTGAAAGTCTTGTTAAGCGCGCGGAAAGCATAGAAAGCAGGTTTGTCGAATGGCGTGATGCGTTTAACGCGCAGCTCAATACAATAACAGAACAACAGGAAGCGGATTACCGCAAAATCGAAGTGAATTTCAGCGAAAATCTTCGTAAGAAAACTGCTGAGCTTGACGTAAAGCTTGTTTCAGGAATGGAACATATAAATGGCATTGCGGCATGTATTGAAGATGAAGCCCGTAAACAAATGGAAGATGCGGGAACTTCTATAGCGGCATTGCGTGAACAAATTAAGGAAGATCTTACCGAACTGCGTGAAAGCACTATTACGCAGGCTGACACAGAAATAAAACGGCATACGCTTGAAATTACTGATAAGTTAAAGAATAATTTCCGTGAAATTGAAAATGAACAAAAGATTATCTTCGGGAATATCGAAGGTAAAAATGTTGAGATAAATGAACTTCTTGTTAAATCCAGAAAAGAAATTGAAGAAACGTTTGCAGAATTTAATGCGGATATAAAAGAAATTACCGAACAAATAGCCACTATAAATGACGGTATAACCCGCTATAAACAAGAAATGATTACAGGCGTTGATCAAAATGCAAAAAACCTTGAAGCGTCAATCATGAATGCGGAAGAAAAAATAGCCGGGTTTATCGAGCAAAGCAAATTGATTGATAAAACAATGGAAATGAAAAATACGCTGACCAGGGAGATAGAAGATATTACTGGCGATCTTCAACGGCTTGAATTGCAAAGGTCTGGTATTGCAAATCTTGAAAGTCAGTTTACCAAAGTAAAGCGTATGGAAGATGAAGTAAACGTCAAAATGGCGCGGTTTCTTAATGAACAGCGCCGTATAGAGCTGATGGAAGAAGGCTTTAATAAACTGCTTCGTACTGCTTCTTCCGTTGATGAAAAGCTTGCATCGCTTACCGAAAATGATGACTCGCTTCAGGATATGCAGTTGAAATTCAGAAAGCTTTTAGATGTAATGAATGAAACTGAAGAAAAATATCAGCGTATAGAAAAGAAAAACCAGATTTTGGATGCTACTAATGAAGGCATTGATAGAAATTTTAAATCGCTGCAAGAATCTGAGAAAACAGCAAAGCAGTTTGCTGCAACGGCAAATCATCTTTCGTCAGAACTTGCAGAAATAAAAACGGCTGTGGATAATCTTATGCAGCAAAATTCTAAGGCGCTTGAAGCATCGGAAAAGCTTACTACACTAGACAGCAAACTTGGTGAGATTGAAGAACGTATTGCAGATATGCAAAAAGCGCGTCAATGGCTTGCAGATCTTGAAGGCCGTATAAATAGCGTTTATTCTGAGGCGAAGGATCAGGTAAAACTGGCTGGAGATCTGCTTAAAAAAGAAGGAGTGAAACTTTCCGGTGATGGCGGCGCGCCGACTCTTTCACAGCGTGAACAAGTTGTAAGCCTTAAACGACAGGGCTGGACGGCCGATGAAATTGCACGTACTCTAAAAATATCAAAAGGTTCCGTTGAATTGATTTTGGAAATGGCATCGCGGGAACGATAAAATGTCCAACTTTGTTCATCTGCATGTACACACTGATTATTCACTGCTTGACGGCGCGGCAAAAATACAGCCTCTTGTGGCGCGCGCAAAAGAACTCGAAATGCCGGCGCTTGCTATTACCGATCATGGCAATATGTTTGGCGCTGTTCATTTTGAAAATGAATGCCGTAAACAGGGTATAAAACCTATTATAGGATGTGAGTTTTATGTTGCGGGCGGCAGTAGAACGAAAAAAAATGGTACGGAAGAAGGCAATAAATATTATCACCTTGTCATGCTTGCAAAGAATACCGAAGGCTATAAAAACCTTGTATATCTTACGTCTTATTCGTGGACAGAGGGTTTTTATTATAAGCCGCGTATAGATACTGAGCTTATAGAGAAATATCATAAAGGAATTATTTGTCTTTCTGGCTGTATTGCAGGTGAATTACCGCAGCTTCTGCTGGCTGATAAAAAAGATCGCGCTTATGAACTTATATATTATTATAAGAGTATATTTGGTGAAGAAAATTATTTTATCGAGATTCAGGATCACGGTCTTCCCGACCAGAAAAAAGTAGCTCCGCTTATGATAGAAGCGGCTGCAGCAACAAATACTCCTATGGTGCTTACTAATGACAGTCATTATATCAATAAAGAAGACTGGGAAGCGCAGGATATTATGATGCGCATTCAAATGAAAAAAACTATTCATGATAAGATGAAGCTCGAATTCGGAACAAGAGAATTTTATTTAAAGTCCGGCAATGAAATGGCTGCTATTTTTTCGGAATATCCTGATATGATGGAAAACACGCTGCGTATTGCTGATATGTGTGATTCTATTATACCTCGATATAAGCTTGAAGAGCTAAAGGAATGCCTTCCCGTATATGAAATACCACAGGAATTTGAAAATGATGAAACATACATAAGGCATTTGGTCGATGCTGGATTAAGAAAGCGTTATAGTATAATAACAAATGAAATAAGAGAACGAGCTGAATTTGAATTAAAAACCATAGTTAATATGGGGTTTACCGGTTATTTCTTGATTGTATGGGATTTTATAAATTGGGCAAAGCAGCGTGATATACCTATAGGGCCGGGACGCGGCTCAGGCGCAGGATCGATTGTAGCTTATGCAATGAGTATTACAAATATTGATCCACTGCGGTTTAAATTATTTTTTGAACGATTTTTAAATCCTGAACGGGTAAGCATGCCGGATTTTGATATTGATATAAGTGATGAAGGCAGACAAAATGTTATAACGTATACAAGAAATAAATATGGGGAAAAACAAGTTGGGCATATTGCGACCTTTGGTACGTTAAAGGCAAAGGCTGTAATAAAAGATGTTGGCCGTGTTCTTGATATTCCGCTTAAAGATGTAAATGAGCTTACTAGTCTTGTGCCATCTCATCCTAAAGCGCATTTAATTGATGCCTTTGATGTAAACGAAGATATACCTGATTCAGGACGGCTTGCCAAATTTCGCCATGATTCTAAATATGAAAAACTTTTTGATATTTGCTTTAAACTTGAAGATGCAAAGCGCAATACAAGTCTTCATGCGTCCGGCATTGTCATTGGAAAATCTCCATTGCCTGATTGGGCGCCTGTCTTTACTGTAAAAGATAAAAACAGCCGGGAAGAGAAATACGTTGTTGCAACTCAATATGATTGGTCTGTTATGGAAGATTGCGGACTGGTAAAAATGGATTATCTCGGATTAAAGGCGCTTTCAGTTATCAAACGCACGGAACAACTTATAAAAAAGATTGAGGGTTATGAAGATTTTGATATTGAGAAGATAGAAGAACACAACAACAAAGCGTTTGATCTTTTTTGTGAGGGAAAAACGGCAGGTTTCTTTCAGTTTGAGAGCGCTGGTATGCAAAAGGTTTTACGCCAGGCAAAACCGCGCCGTTTGGAAGATCTTATCGCATTAAACGCGCTTTACCGTCCTGGCCCAATGAATAATATTCAGTTATTTATCCGTTCTAAAAATGGAGAGCAGGAGATATGTTATCCCGATCCTTGTCTGGAGGATATTCTTAAAGAGACGTACGGCGTTATTGTGTATCAGGAACAGGTCATGCAGATTGCTCAGTGTATTGCAGGCTACTCTCTGGGTGAAGCCGATAAATTACGCCGGGCTATGGGAAAAAAGAAAATAGATGCAATGATCGAAGAGAAAGCAAAGTTTATTGAAGGCGCATCTGCAAATGGATTTAGCGGGGCAAAAGCTGGCGAAATCTTTGAAAGCATCCTTCCCTTTGCTGGTTACGGTTTTAATAAAAGTCATTCGGCGGCTTATTCGATTATTGCGTATCAAACGGCATATTTAAAAGCGAATTTCCCTGAAGAATTTGTTGCGGCAAGCCTTAGCAATGAAATTAATGGCAGTGATGATAAAATGGCCGAGTATATCGAGGAAGCTCGTTCTGATGGTCTGATTATTACAGCGCCGGATATAAATACTTCTGGTACAGTCTTTAGGGTGCGTACCGCAGGTAAAGGACGTAAAGAAATTGTATTTGGTCTTTTGGGAATTAAAGGATTGGGAGAAGGGGCGGTAGATGAGATAATAAAACAACGGGAAGAAGGCGGCCCTTACAAAAGTTTTATTGATTTTCTTACGCGGGTTGATTTAAAATTCTTAAATAAGAAGGCGCTTGAAGTACTTATTAAGACCGGCGCGTTTGATTCTTTTGAAATTTCGCGTACTGTCTTGCTTGCAAATATGGAAAACGCCGTACGGTTTATCGAGAATCAAAAATCTGATACCGCTTTAGGGCAGGCAAGTCTATTTGGCGGCCCGGAAGAAGAAACATCCGTTGAATTTGTATTTGACAGCGCGCCGGATTGGACGTTGAAAGAAAAGCTTGAAGTTGAAAAAGAACTTATTGGATGTTTCATATCGGGACATCCGCTTGATTCGTTTCGTGATCATATAAAGAAATGTACAACAATTAACACACGTAATGCAAAAGATAAAGTTGTCAATATCGAAATGCCTTCGGGTAAAGGTAATATTGAGTGGCAGCGTTATCGCGAAGCAAAAGAAGCGCGCGTAAAACACGTAATAATTGGAATCGTAAAAGACATAAAAGAGATTACAACCAAAAGAGAAGGAAAACGCATGGCGTTTGCGATTCTTGAGGATTTATACGGCAGTATAGAGCTTGTGTTTTTCCCCGGAGTCTGGGAAGAAATGTCAAGCCGCATTAAAAATGATGAAATAATGGCGTTATCCGGTATTCCTGCAAAATCTACAAGCGAAGACAAAGTTTCTTTTCATGTGGATAAAATTCTTGATATAAGCAATCTTTCCGAGAAGCCCAGTACAGAAGTTCATATACGGCTTTCTGGTGAAACACAGATTAAAGAAGATATTCTTTTTCCGCTTCGTGAATGTATTTTATTGCATTCGGGAAGCTGCGCTGTTTATATTCATTTGCTTCGTTCAGGCAGTGAAATTATAATTAAAACAACATCTTCATTAAAAGCATCGGCAGACAGCGAACATATCGACGCGATAAAAAACTTTGATTATGTTGATGAGGTATGGATAGAGTAATGCTTCAAATTATATTTTATTTTTTAAGCAGTCTTCTGGGTTTTTATTCCCTTATCATATTTATACGGATTATACTTGGCTGGTTCAGCGGCGCCAGTTTAGGGCGTTCTTATGAATATTTATGTAAAATTACTGACCCATATCTTTTTTTATTTCGCCGTATGAGATTTTTTAACACCGGCAGCGTTGATCTCTCACCAATTATTGCGCTTGCTCTTTTAAGTATTTCGGGAAGTATTCTGGTGAAACTGGCTGAATCAGGACATATAACAATTGGGTTTGTGCTTTCTCTGTTACTATCTATAATATGTTCAGCAGGTTCGTTTATTATAGGATTCTATGTAATAATTTTAATAATACGCCTTGTAGCATATTTTATGAATGCTGATATATATTCTCCATTTTGGCGTATTATTGATTATATATCACGGCCTGCTATATACAGAATTACGCGGATAATTTTTAGAAACCGCATAGTGCATTATTTAACAAATATAGTAACTTCCATTATAGCTCTTATAGTCTTATACATTTCTTTTAATATAGTGATGAATATAGGCATTAAATTTTTTTCAGGATTGTTGATTTAGAATCAGTATGATATAATCTTATTTATGAAAATAGAAATAAAGATATATGTTTTATTGATATTATTTTGTGGGAAGGTGTGGGCTCAAGATGACGCGCCGGTGGAAAGCGTACAAAATAAAATTAAAGTGGATCAAATGTTAATGATTACAACATCTTCACTGCCTGAAGCTCAATTTTCATATATTTGCGATTGGAAAATCCCATTCCTTAAAGGCAGCAGCGCCTTAACAAAAGACAATAATATTACGCTTCATTTCAGAGCTAATATATCGCCTGTAAATTTTGATTTCTCCACTGAGATTATATGGACGCCTATAGCTTTTCTTGAGCTTAACGCCGGATTAACGACTGGAAGCGGGTGGCATATAAGTCTTTTGGGCAAAGAAATTTATGGTATTGGAATAAGCGGTCAAGCCATAGACGGCAGTTCTGTTGTTGACAGCGAACCTTTTTCCGGCGTTATAAGCAAATTACGATTTGGCGGGGCGTTACAGGCTGATGTCGCGGCTTTTTCTCCCGGAGAATGGCATCATATAGTTGTCAGGACATATCATGAAGTAAATTATTTTGAATTTTCGGCTGCTAATAATGACCAATCATGGTATTATGCAAATGATAGCGGAGAAAATACGAATGGCTTTAATTATAACGGCAATTTTTTAATTGGTTATCAAATGCCGTTGTTTCTGAATTTTACCGGTATCATGACTGAAGCGAATCTCCGTATGCGGCCGGCGTCCGGTGGAACTCTATGGGGCGATGATGTACCTTATTTACTGATTACAGCTCTTGCTAATTTTAAAGTCAGCGAAAAATTCGATTTTAGAATTATATGTCAATTTCAAAGTAAAAGAAATTATACGGATGATAACTGGGAATTACTTTATTATCGTAACAGACATATTGATAACAATGATAAATTCCATATTGAATTTTACCGTGTTGCGGGTATGTTTATGTGGCATTTGTAAAGTTTTTTCTGAATAATAGCTTTTATTCACGGGTTTATCGTATGGCCAGAGAGATTTGGCTAAACTTCTTTTGGGAACAGAATATCAACAATTTTATCAGCAGTTCCTTCTAATATAGTTTCATTGATATATGAAGGATCATTTATTTTGGCTTTGATTTCAGCTATTCTTTCTGCACGTATATCTGTTGTAGAGGTAATAATTTCAAGTGTGTTATGGAAGCCGGATTTTTCTTTTGCTTCAGCGGATATATGAACAGAATCCCCTTCAGCAATTTTTACCGAAGGGCCAGTTCGGTTAATATTTTTGTTTTGTGTCGGTTCTACCGGTGGAATTCTCCCGATCGTCATACCTGCATCCTCTATTTAACTTAATTATCGGCAATACTTTGAAATAAGTTTAGAAAAATATTTATGATTCAATTTTATTACCTGACACATAAATTGCATACTCTCCACGACTTTCTTTTTGAGAAAGCGCATTGAATACCTCGATGACAGAGCCTCTAAGGTATTCCTCATGGAATTTTGTCATTTCCCTGCCGGTACAAACGTATCGCTTACTGTCCAGATCGGTCAAATCAGAAAAAAGCTTGAGAATTCTGAATGGCGATTCATAAATTACAAACGCCATTCCGGTATCAAGCAGTTCTTTAAGCTTTGCCTTCCTTCGTCCGCTTTTGGGGGATAAAAAACCCTCAAAAATAATAGTTTTATCTAACCCGCCTGCCACACTTACCAGCGCCGAAAACGCTGAAGCACCGGGTATAGGTAAAACTTTATGCCCTGCCGCTGCCGCATTCCGCGTTAAAACCGCTCCGGGATCGCTTATCGCTGGACTTCCCGCATCGGAAACATAGGCTGCATCTTTTCCCTCATTGAGCGCCGCGATGATCCTTGCCGCAGCAAGACTTTCATTTTGCGCTCTGCACGAAAGCATTGTAACTCTAATTCCGAAATGCGTCAAGAGCTTGAGTGTTCGCCGTGTGTCTTCAGCAGCTACGAGCGGGACTTTTTTTAAGATATCCAAAGCCCTCAAAGTAATATCGTCAAGGTTGCCGATCGGCGTAGCAATAATATAAAGCGTAGACATTTGCGGTTAATTCTCCATTGATAATGCGCTGTTTAATAATAAAACTATCTGGTTCTTCTTTATAAAATAACGTCAAAGAACCTATTTTTATAAAGATTCCGCATGGCAATTTTCTTTGAATAAATCAAAGTTAATTCGTACTATACCGGCCACGCTAAACACGTAAAAAATAATCCTACAGGTAAATGCAGCGTTACAGAAAGATTTTTAAAAGGAGTAACCCATTGCAAGTTTCAAATCAAAATTTTTGCAAACGCCGGGTCT
Organism: Spirochaetaceae bacterium; assembly: GCA_031280035.1. Lineage (GTDB taxonomy): Bacteria > Spirochaetota > Spirochaetia > Treponematales > Breznakiellaceae > JAIRPU01. Next base: position 24,114 of record JAITHJ010000008.1, read on the forward strand.
TCCTTCTGGCCCGTTTCCAATTCCGATTTCTGCTCCAATGCTTGGTTCAAAAATCCAGCCGTTCGGTCTGCCTATATCGAGACGCAGACCTATGGTAGGTGAAATCAAGAAAGCGTTATTTATACTGCTGTTGTTATATGCATCGCTGTCAGGATCTTCCTTGTTTTGCAAATCGCGTTGCAGTTTGTCAAGTCCGCCCATAAATAATGAAAGCAGGTTGTAAATACGCCCGTAACCTAACCCTACATCAAGAAAAACCGGATTTGCCCACGGATAATAACGAATATGACCTTCAGCGCCCCAGCCGCTGAAACCATTTATCCAGTATTCGGCAAGCGCTGAAAAGTTATCGGTTATTGAACATTCATATTTGATATTAAAACCAACGCATACAACGGATGTAGTAATTGTGTTTGTCGCGCGGTTTTCGGCAAATCCTCCTTTTGTAAGAACGGTTGCAAAAATTAGAATTAAAAAAAATTTCTTCACGATAGTATAACTCCTTGCCGCGCCGATTGTATCTACTGTGCAAAAATTATTATATAAAATTAAGTGATATGTGTCTATATTTTTCGATTTATAATTTAAACGCGGCGGCGTTTTCTGGTCAAAAAGTGTTATCTCAGAAAATTTACACGGAAACGCTGCTGGCCGGGCTACGCAACCTTCACGGCTTTATTGTGTCGAAATACCGGAGGATAATTATGAAAAAAACTATTTCAAATGTTAACCCTTGGACTTTTCTGGATGAATATCGCGGAAAAGTTTTTTCTGGAGAATGGCCTACCCTGCCTGAGATGTTTAAGATTACCGCTTCCCGGTATCCTGAACGTCCATGTTTTACCGTGTTCGAGCCGGAACGCGTCAGTCTTAATTACACAGAAGCCATGGCAAAGATTGCATCTGTTTCCCGGTGGCTGCACAGCCGTGGAATCGGCAAAGACGACAAGGTCGCTGTTACCGGTAAGAATATCCCGGAATGGACAATCGCTTATTTGGCTGTGCTTTTTGCCGGAGGAACCGTTGTTCCAATCGATTATCAGCTTAAGCAAGAGGAACTTGATCTTCTGCTAAAAACATCAAGAGCGAAAATATTATTCGTCGATGAAGAAAAGCACGAGGCCTATAATAAGAAAGCTGGCGGAAGCGATGTTTCGTATGCGGAAGTTGTTTCGCTTAAAAAAGGGATTGGGAACTATATCTATGATCTTGACGGCAATGATTTTACTCCGCCCGCCATTACCGAAGAAGACACCGCTGCGATTTTGTTTACTTCCGGTACAACCGGCAACCCAAAAGGCGTCATGTTAAGCCACCGCAATTTTGTATCAGATTGTTATCTTTGTCAGGGGCTCTGCACGATGTATCCCACTGATGTTTTTTATGCGCTTTTACCGCTTCATCACGCGTATACAATGCTTGCTGTGTTTTTTGTTACAATTTCAGTCGGCGCGGAATTGGTGTTCGGTAAAAAAATGATAGTCAAAGCTATTTTGTCTGAACTAAAAGAAGGCAAAGTAACAATGTTTCTTGGCGTTCCAATGTTGTTTAACAAGCTGCTGTCCGGTATTCTGCGCGGGATACGTGAAAAAGGCATTGTAGTTTACGCCATTATCAATTTTTTGATGATAATTTCAGGTATTATTAAGAAAATAACCGGCATAAATTTGGGTAAAAATATTTTTGGCGCTGTTCTGAAAAAAGCGTCGTTAAACAATATTCGTATTTGCATATCAGGCGGCGGACCGCTTGCGCCGAGCGTATTCAGAAAGTATAACCAGCTTGGACTTGATTTTGTTCAAGGCTACGGACTTACGGAAGCTTCTCCCGTTACCAATTTTAATCCGATAGAGCATTACAAAGAAACAAGTGTTGGCAAAGTAATACCGGGCGTAGATATGAAGATTCTGAATAGCGGCGAGCGTGGTATTGGAGAAGTTGTTGTTAAAGGTTCTATGGTAATGCAAGGATATTTTGAAATGCCGGAAGAAACAGCGGCTTCTTTTACTGAAGACGGCTATCTCAAGACCGGCGATTTGGGTTATCTTGACAGCGAGAATTATTTATATTTGACTGGCCGCGCTAAAAACTTAATTGTTACCGAAGGCGGTAAAAATGTGTATCCCGAAGAAATTGAAAATGAATTCCAGCTTTTTGAAGAAATTGAGCAGATTTTAATACGCGGATTTGTTTTGGATAAAAAACTAAAAACTGAAAGTATTGAAGCGCTGATTTACCCGAATAGAGAATTCTTCAATAGAAGCGGAGAAAACAGCAAAGAACAGATTACTGCGCGTATGGAAGCTATTGTTTCGGAAGTGAATAAAAGACTTCTGTCATACCAAAAAATTGAAAGAACAACACTTCTTGATGAACCTCTTGAAATGACAACAACAAAAAAGATAAAGAGAAATCAGGGTACTTAATTGAATTAAGAGGCGGAACGGCGCAGTTCCGCCTTTATTTCTGTTGCCGGACGTGAAAAAATTTCAATATCCTTTTCGGCATTAATCATTTCACATTTTCCTTCAAAAAACACACCATCGGCAATGCGTAAACGTGCGGTTACAAGATTTCCGTATACTTCCGCACCTGCGTAAAGATCGACTTTGCCTTCAGCATGGATTGGCCCGGTTACTTTACCATAAACGGTAAGATTTGTTACACTAATCGAATCGGCTTCGACAACTGCGCCTTTATCAATGATAAGGCTGCCCTCAGTTGCTTCAATAGTTCCCGTAAATTTACCCCGAATACAAAATGTTTTTTTGAATTTAAGTACGCCTTTTAGTGATGTTGAATTGCTTAAGGTAACAATTTTGGATGATTCGTTTTTATTGTCAATTACCATTATGTTTCTCCGCATAAAGTTTGCCCATGTTAATATAAAAATCCTTGTTTCTCAGTACCGACCGTATTTTTGCAGCCAAAATAGAGAAATTAAATGGTTTTGTAATATAATCTTCTGCGCCAAGATCGTAACTTTCGGCTTTTTCCTTGACGTTCTCTATGTCGGTGAGTAAAATTACCTGCATTTCAGAAAGATCAGCATTGGATTTAATTTCTCTTAATATTTCCCAGCCTGATACTTTGGGTAAAATTGTATTAATTAAAGCTAAATCAAATTTTTTTTGTTTTATTTTTTCTAAAGCGTTTTTGCCGTCTGTAGTTTTTTCGATTTCAAAACCTAATTTTGACAACATAATATCAATAAGTTCAAGATTAGGCTCTTCATTATCAGCGATAATGATTGTTTTTCGTTTGGGCATTTCTATTTCCTTGTTTACATAATAACACTCGCGCCGAACTTTTTTCAAGTCCTTCTTTGAAAGAAGTCTGAATGCGCCGTTATTAAAATAAGTATGAAGCTAATAAAACAAAAGAACCAAGTCCTATGGGAACATATCCGGCAAAGAAAATTTTGTCCGCTTGCGCTTTCTCAATATAACGGCTTTCCAGTATATGCATTGCGCCCTGAACAATAACGCCGCCGGCTAGAAGCGTTAAACCGGTAATAATGCCTATTTTTCTGACCTGCGTTCCCTGCACATCAACTGGCATAGGCAGTATAATCGGCGTTTCGTCTTTTGATAAATCATTTGAAATGCCATATTTATTGTCAAGTTTGTTCCAATAATCAACAATATCGGTATTCATTTTGAATCGCTCTATATTACCCATGAACGGATCGACTACCACTGTTTCACCATTATTCAGCGCTATTCTTGCGTAACCAGGATCGGAGTATTTAGGATATACCGAAGCGTCTCCTGAAATTGCCGATACCGATAAAACAGGTTTTCCGGCGCTCTCAACTTTTGGTAAAATAGTATAATCAATATTTATTTCGCCATTTCGAATTTGAATTACCGAATTGCCGGTCTTAATATTAACAAATGTATTATCTGTGTTTTTATTTACAAGAATTCTTCCGTATATAAGATTGAATGACCAAATATCGTTTTTAGGATCGGAATTAACCAACGCTATAGAACTGTTTTCAGCAAGTTTGATTGTAGGCCCGTTAGGAGGAATATTTATATTGACAAAACTGTCATGGCCGGTTTGTACAACATCATTTTTTTTAAAACTTAATATTGTACCGTTGACTTGACTATACGTGAATTTTTGATACTTGCCTTCGCTTGTTACGGTGAAATCATTGCCTTGAACGCCATTTAATACCGCATTGTCTGACAATTGGGCAGTAGCAACTTCAACGCATAACGATAACAGTGATAAGGCGAAGATATATCTTCGCGTATGTGACATAAACAATCTGCCCCCATAATGGCCTAGAATGTTATAGGCCTCCTGTCTTTTTTTCGGCGGTTTTTCTTGAAACTTTAGGAAAAACGGTTTTTGGGCCTAATTAGAAGCGGCTGCCCAATCTGAGCGGAGTAGTTCTGCGCCATTGCGGTAAATATGGCGGTTCAATACTCCGTCTTCAAGATATGCATGAAGCAGAACACGAATTATACGCGGGTACAGCGGCGGGATTTTTGGCTCCAAAGTAGAAAAAAGCGGTGTTTCCGCCGCTCTGCCGGATTGCCGGAGCGCAGCGGCGGGATTTTTTGCAGTTATATCATCCGTTACGGAAAAGATAATAGAGATAATATCTTGTTCTGCAATATGATTTTTGAAAAGAAGTTCATCGTAAAGAATACCAATCTGCTCAACAATATCGTTTTCCTCGTTAAGAACCTGTGTTGCGCCGCGTAGAGCGCCTATTTTTTTCATGTCTGATTTCCTTTCATAAGCGATATAATTACGCCGGAAAACAGCATAAAAATCAATCCCAGTGCGGCAAATACGCCGTATATTACAATAAATGACAGGTATTTTAATTTTCTGTGCGCTAGAAAATTTCCCAGTGTGAATAGTGTAGATAATGTTGCAAAAATAAATAACACTATACCATTCCAGTAAAGGAATTTTAATAATAATAACATTGTAGTTTCAGTAAAATTTTGAAAATTACCGATTCCATAAAGAAAGACCGTTAATAAGGCTGTTATAAGAAAAAATATAAACGCATTTCCAATTAGAATATGCGTAATTCTAAAATTAACGCGCTCCTGTAGTCTTGTCATCTTAAAATAACTATACTGGATACTGTAGGAAGATTCTATCTATAAAAAACATGACGGAAAATTATCAACGCCCAGACTGGGACGAATATTTTATGGGAATTTGCGATGCAATTTCACGACGGGCTACCTGCGATAGAGGCCGTTCCGGCGCAGTGATCGTAAAGGAGAACAGGCTTCTTGTTGCAGGTTATGTTGGAGCGCCTACAGGACTGCCGCATTGTGATGAGGCGGGACATCAGCTAAAGAAGGTGACTCATGAGGACGGCAGAGTAACGACACACTGTGTCAGGACTGTTCACGCTGAGCAAAACGCCATTTGTCAGGCAGCGAAATACGGTGTATCAATAAACGGCGCTACGTTGTATTGCAAAATGACGCCGTGCAGAACGTGCGCCATGCTGATAATAAGCTGTGGTATTATCCGTGTTGTTTGTCAGAAACGCTATCATGATGCGGAAGACTCTGAAGTGATGTTTAAACAGGCCGGCGTAATGTTCGAATACATTCAAAATGAACTGGAAAAATATAGTGAACAATAAATTATTCATAGAGAAAACACGCGGTCATGTGAAATTCATTCCCATTTTTTTCCGCTTTAAGCTGTGGTTGCGATATTTTGCATTTATCCATGCGGCATGAACAGCGGCCGTAAAAAGAACACCCCGGGCGGCGTGTATTTGGCGAAGGCACATCGCCGGAAAGGATTATGCACTTTCGTTCCGCTTCAATTTTAGGGTCAGGAATGGGTGCAGATGACAGCAATGCCTGAGTGTATGGATGGCGCGGGTTCTCATACAAATCGTTATAGTCGCTGATTTCAACAATTTTCCCAAGATACATTACAGCAACACGGTCTGAAATATATTCAATTACGGCAAGATCGTGTGCAATAAAAAGATAAGATAATCCAAGTTCACGCTGAATATCTTTGAATACATTGAGAATTTGAGCCTGAATTGAAACGTCAAGTGCGGAAACAGGCTCGTCTGCCAGAATGAGAGAAGGATTCAGCGCGAGTGCACGGGCAATGCCTATACGCTGCCGCTGCCCGCCGGAAAATTCATGAGGATAGCGGTTTTTATACCGTTTAAGAAGACCGGTCATATCCATCAGTTTTTCCACACGAGTTTTTATTTCAGCGTTGCTCATATTAAGAAGTCTGTATTTTTTGTAAATCCACAAAGGTTCAGCGATGATATTTTCTGTAGTCATGCGTGGATTGAGCGATGCGTATGGATTCTGAAATACAATTTGCATATTCCGGCGCGCTTCAAGAATCTCACGCTGGTTCATTGCAGAAAGATTTTTGCCGTTAAGGAATACTTCGCCTGACGTTGGCGTATAAAGCCGCGCAAGCGTTCTAACCACAGTGGATTTTCCACAGCCGGATTCTCCTACAATACCGAGTGTTTCGCCTTTTTTAATCGTGAATGAAACTTTGTCTACCGCATAAATAAATTGCTTCTTGCGGTTTATAATGCCCTTGCTTCCGGTGTAAAAATGCATGCAAAGGTCTTTAACTTCAAGTAAATTATTCATACTATCTTCTTCAAATTAGTTTTTGCCGGTATTCCAGCAGGCTGTTATATGTCCGCTGCCAAAATCAATTTCCGTTGGGTACGAATTTTTACAGCGTTCCTGAACATCGGGACAACGTGGAAAAAACGGACAGCATGACGGCAGGTTAATAACATTCGGCGGTTGTCCTGATATAGAAAAAAGCCGCTCTTTATTGCGCTGGTCAAGACGTGGTACGGATTTTAGAAGTCCGCGTGTATATGGATGCGCCGGATTTGAAAAGATATCTTCGGTGCATCCGCGCTCCACTATTCTTCCAGCATACATAACATAAATTGCGTCACACATACCGGCTACAACGCCCAAAGAATGCGTGATTAGTATAACTGCAAGCATTGAATTGCTTTTTGTTAAATCTTGTATAAGATCAAGTATCTGCGCCTGAATTGTAACATCCAGCGCGCTTGTTGGTTCATCGCAAATCAGTACTTCAGGGTTGCAGGAAAGCCCCATTGCTATCATTACGCGCTGGCACATACCGCCGGAAAATTGATGCGGATAACAATCAATACGTTCTTCTGCAGCGGGAATTCCTACAAGTTTGAGCATTTCTATGGCTTTTTTCCGGCTTTCTTTTTTTGAAATTTTTTGATGGAGTACAAATGTTTCTATCATTTGCGTTGAAATTCGTAAAAATGGATTAAGGCTTGTCATTGGATCCTGAAATATCATAGATATTTTTGCGCCGCGAATATCTTGTAATTGTTTTTCACTCATTTTTAATATGTCTTTGTCATGAAAGAGGATTTCGCCGCCCACAATTTTACCGGGTGGATGCTGTACAAGATTCATAATGGAAAGATTTGTTACTGATTTACCCGATCCTGACTCGCCGACAAGTCCGATGACCTCGCCTTTATGCAATGAAAATGAAACGTCTTCAACGGCTTTTACGACGCCTTCTTCTGTAAAAAAATGTACGCACAAATTTTTTACTTCAAGAATCGTGTTCTTCGCTGTTTCCATCATATTCTTCCCTACTCCATATTCTTATTTTGGGGATCAAAAGAATCTCTAAGACCGTCTCCCAGAAAATTCATAGCGAATAAAAACAGCGTCATCACCAGAGCGGGCGTTATTAACAGCCATGGATATAATTCTATGCAATGCACACCGTCTGCAACAAGAGATCCCCATGATGCAAGTGGAGCAGAAACTCCAAGTCCCAGAAAGGACAAGAAACTTTCGTTCATTATGAATTGAGGCAGAGACAAAGTGGAATATACAATAATGATTCCCAGTGTGTTGGGGAGAAGATGCTGCGCTATAATGCGCTGAGGACTTGCGCCAATCGATTTTGCCGCTTGTACAAATTCAGCTTTTTTAAGACTGATGATTTGCCCGCGGACAACCCGCGCTATTGTAAGCCACGATACGAGCGCAATCGCTAAAAATAAAATCAAAATATTTCTGCCCATAATAGCCATTAATATGATAACAACAAGCATATAGGGAAGGCCATACATTACATCGACAAACCGCATTATAAAATTATCAAGCCGTCCGCCTGCATAACCAGCAACAGCGCCAAAAAATATACCGATGGTAAGCGCAGTGATTGTGCCGAGTACTCCTATAGCAATAGAAATACGCCCGCCGTAAACAACACGAGAAAGCATATCTCTGCCTAGTACATCAGTACCAAGAATATAGATGCGTTTATGTATTGGATTTATTTCAATGTCTGTGTACATTGCATCGATTTCCGCTTGTTCATTTTCTGTGTAACTGCTACGGCCCTCATTTGCCAAAATCCGCGCAAGATATTGTTTTCTGCTTTTGAGCATAACCTTTCCGGCGGTCTCAAACGATGGCGGAAGATATATGTGCTTAACTTCCTGTCTGTCATACGGATAGAACGGCAAAAGGGGAGCAGCCAATGAAACAAGTATATAAATCGATATAATACAAAGTCCCAAAGCGGCCATTTTGTTTTTTAACAGTCTTTTCCATGCATCTTGATAAAGTGAAACAGATTTTATGTTCTGATTAAATTCATTGAGCGTTGCATCGACTTTTTTTGTGTGAAAAAACAAAGACCTTCTCCTATCATCTAATTAAATATAATAATATAGACGCTAATTATAGGATATAAAGAAGGAACAATCAAGACGGTACGGCGCGCATCTTCTGCCTAATGCGTAACGCCGGACAAAGAACGTATATAATTTTAATCAAATTCAGCGTGATGCATACCGTATCACGCTGAATTTTTTGATATATCTGTTTACATCTTACCGTGAGTAAGAATTGCGCCGTACATTTCTGGCCGTCTGTCTCTAAATACGCCCCATGCAAGCCGTCTATTACGGATTCTATCAAGGTCAAATGAGGCGATAATAACACCCTCTTTAACGCGATTCATTCCGGCGATGATTTCTCCGGTTGCGCCGGCAATAAATGAACTGCCATAAAAGGTTATTGTAGAACGGCCTTCTGTTTCTGTTCCTACACGGTTTGATGCAACTAATGGCATAATATTGGCTGCAGCGTGTCCTTGCATTGTTCTGACCCAATGCGGCGCGCTGTCAATTGGCAGTACGGACTCGCTTCCGATGGCGGTAGGATACAGTAAAATTTCCGCGCCCATCAATGCCATACACCGTGCGGATTCAGGAAACCATTGATCCCAGCAAATGCCAATTCCAATTTTTCCATAGCGTGTATTCCATACCTTAAAACCTGTATCGCCTGGCGTAAAATAAAATTTTTCTTCGTAGCAAGGACCGTCGGGAATATGTGTCTTCCTATAAATGCCAAGAACAGTTCCGTCGGCGTCTATAACCGCTACGCTGTTAAAAGTGGTATTTCCGTATGCCTCAAAAAAACTTATTGGAATAACCAGCCGCAACTCTTTTGCGATCTCCCGAAAATGCCGTATCGCACTGTTTTTTGTTACCGGTTTTGCCAATTTAAAGTATTCGTACTTTTCGCACTGACAAAAATACGGAGTTTCAAATAACTCCTGCAGCAAAACGATATTTGCGCCCTTTTTTGCCGCCTGCCGAACCATGAATTCAGCTTTTTCAAGATTTGCATCAATGTCCCATGAACATGACATTTGGGTAGCCGCGACTGTAATTTTTCTCATGTTATTTCTCTCTTTGGAACCTGTTGAGTTATACAATGAATATTTCCTCCGCCTAAAAGTATTTCCCGTGAATAAATCTGAATAATATCTCTATCAGGATATAAATCCTTCAACGTTTCTTTTGCTTGCCCATCCATTGGATCATTAAATGCCGGTACAATTACAGCGCCGTTACATACATAGTAATTTATGTATGATGCCGCAAGCCGGTCGCCTGCTGCTCTGGGTTTTGTTCCAGAAACAGAATCTACGCCGCAGCTTTCTTCTTTACTGATAATCACCGGCGATGGAATATGAATTTTATGTATATTGAGTTTTCTGCCTTTTGAATCTGTAATGGACGATAATATATCATAGCAGTCTTTTGAAAATTGATATTGCGGATCATTCGTATCATCTGTCCATGCCAGAGTTACAACGCCTGGTTTTACAAAACAGCATATATTATCAATATGTTCATTGGTTTCATCAAGATGAATACCGTGTTTAAGCCAAATTACTTTCTCAACATTAAGGTATTTTTGTAAGATTTGTTCTACGGTTTCTTTATCTAAATGAGGATTTCGCCCTTCGTCTAATAAACAGGCTTCAGTTGCCATGACGCTTCCATTGCCGTCTACATGAATTGCGCCGCCTTCGAGCACAAAATTATCAACATGGTATACATCCGCGTATTCAAGCTCGCACATCTTTTGTGCAATTTGACTGTCTTTATCCCACGGGAAATATAATCCGTTTTGCAGACCGCCCCACGCGTTAAATTCCCAGTCTATACCGCGTAATTCACCCGCATTATTTTTAACGAAGGTTGCGCCTGTATCACGCGCCCATGCATCGTTATTTGACATTTCCAGCACACGTACATATTCAGGAAGAACGGCACGGGCGTTTTTATACTGGCTGGAATTTACAAGCATTGTTGTGTTTTCATATTTACCAATAACTGCCGCAATTTGAACAAAAACATGCTGGGCATATTTTGCGCCATAACGCCAGTTGTCAGTACGTTCCGGCCATATCATGTAAGTTCCATCATGTTCTTCAAATTCTGCGGGCATATAAAAACCATCATGTTTGGGTGTTGTATTTAATTTTCTCATGTTGTTATTTTTTACGACAATTACTGTCCTCGCGCATATTTAAGCATTTCTCCAAAGATCCCCAAATCGTTGACGATTACATCGGGTTTTAATTCTGATTTTTTTGTATCTTCCAATGTCGCTTCTCCGCTCAAAACCAAAACGCTTAATGCTCCAGCGTTGTAAGCGGTGCGTACGTCTGTGTATATTCTGTCGCCGCACATTGCTACTTCCGAAGGCAAGAGATTGTTTTTTTTTAAAACGCCTTCAAGCATACGAGGATCAGGCTTGCCTATGATAATATCCGGTTTTCTGTTTACAGCATATTCAATACAGGCGCAAATAGCGCCGCAGTCAACTAAAACCAGCGGTAAATCTGTAGGACAAACCCTATCAGGATTGGTAGCAATATACGGCAGTCCTAACGAAACCCAATACGCGGCCTGACATAATCTTTGATAAACAAGCGATTTATCAAAACTTACTATTACAGCGTCAGGCGTACTGCCGGAGTCAACTGAAATAAAACCTTCCGCTTCAAATTCGCTAATCATACTCGGCGTTCCTAAAATAAATAAATTTTTAAACTGCGGAAAAGCGTATTTAATATAATCTATTGTTGCGCGGGCGGAAGTAAGCATTTCATTTTCATGCGCATGAATTCCCATTTCGTTTAGATGTCTTAAATAATCCGCTGTAGCTTTTGAAGGATTATTAGTTAAGAAAGAATATTTTATATTTAACGATTTAAGCGTTTCAAGAAACGGTATGGTAAACGGATAAAGATTGCTGCCTTTGTATATAGTACCGTCCATATCCAAGGCGATGTATTTTATCAATTGCAGTCTTTTGAATAAAATTTCAGCATCATTTATTGCGGAGAAATCAATATATTTTGTAAGCGTTCCATTTTTACCGGACAAATTGTAATCCTTATTTTCCCTGCTGTACGGAACCATCCGCATTCGGATAATTTATTGTGATATAATCTACTCCCATACCTGAAAGTTCTTTTGCGCGTTCTAAAGTATCTACAGTGTGCACTGCTGCAATTCTGTTATCACGTGTAAACCAAATATCAGTCTCTATTGCGCCAAAAGAGGGTTCTTCGCCTGCCGCGATAAATGCATCCAGCGTATTCTCAAAATGATACGCTGCAAGTCCCTGGTGTGCAATAAGAATTTGTTTGGATTTTCTATTGCCAAACGCGAATATTTTGTTGGCGGCGTTGGTTTTTAGTCCAAACGTAATGAAAACGGCCGCTCCAACAACAATAACAAGTGTTACAAGAAACGATATTTTGCATTTAGTACGGCATTCATTTTTAGGCATCAGTTTAATAAATCCTTAATCCGGGTACGCCATATTCAATGAGATTATTCGTAACCATCGGCGCGCGCGCCCCATGCCAGCGCAAAAATACCGGCGCCTATAATGCCCGCCCCTATCAACGTACCCAAAGAAAACTCCCAGCCGAATTTGTCGGTAAGAAGGCCAACGCCTAATCCGGTAACAATAACGCTTGCATAGCCCCACAGACCGGCAAATCCATTGGCGACTGCGGATCCCCGTTTTGTCGCCATATTGGCCGAAGCAATTCCTACAAGAGCTTGCGGCCCATAAATGCAGAAACCGGCGAGCATGAGGAATACGACGGGCAGCCACGGAATAGCCGAGTCGATTTTCCAAAACAGAAATAAAAACAACGAAGAGAGTGCCATCAAAATAACGCAAACCCTTAATCCGCGGCTGCCGAAAAATTTATCTGTAATCCAGCCTGCGGTAATTACGCCGGCTATACCGGAAATTTCAAATGCCGCTGTTGCCCATCCGGCATTCACCAGAGAAAATCCTTTCCAGTCTTTTAAAATTGTTGGCCCCCAATCCAATATGGCGAATCTGAGTATATAAACAAAGAAATTCGCTATAGCAATGATCCAAATGTAAGGATTTTTGAATACTTTTTCTTTTATGAATTGTTTATATTCTTTGGATTCTTTGCTGCTAGAATTATCTTTAGAGCCTATTTCAAGTTCGGGAAGCCCTACGGAAGACGGCGTGTCACGGATCGTAAACCACAGCCAAATGCCGATGAGTATCGCTAGTACCGCAGGAATATAAAAAGCATACCGCCAGCCTAAATTGGTAACAATGTATCCGCATGATATTACTGCAGTCATTGCTCCTACAGAATGAGATGTATTCCAGATCGCCATTTTTGTAGCAAGCTCGTTGGGCGGTATCCAATGAGGAAGCAGCCGCGCCATGGGAGGGTAGCCCATACCCTGAAACCAGCCGTGGATAAGCCATACAAGTCCCATAATTAAAAACATCGAGCTAAAGCCAAAAATAATATTGCAGGCGGCGCAAAAAATAAGTCCGGTTGCCATAAATGTCCGCGCACTCCATTTGTGGACGATAAAGCCATTGGCAAATCGTGATACGCCATATAGCAATCCGTGCAGCGTTAAAAATATGCCAAGTTCTGTTTTTGTTATGCCTAAATCTTCCTGCATGGCAGGCATCGACATACTTAAATTCTTGCGGACAATATAAAAAAAAGAGTAAGCAAGCCATGTTGCGGCAATTGTCCGTAATTGCCAATACATAAATTTCTTTTTTTCTTCTGGAGTCATTTGCAATGAGACTTCCGATACTGTTTTTTTGTCCATGGTTATGATTCTTCCTTGATTATTTATACGCTGTCTTTCGGGATATGTCAAGCAATTACGCCGATAAGATGATTCTTTTAAACTTGTTTTGCCGTATTTGGGGGCATGACGCTTTTAGGTATAAAATAATTATAAAAAAGCCCCCCGGGAAAAGGAGGTGATGAAACCCGGGGGGCACCTGTAGAACGGTTTAAGTAATTTATAAAGTAGAAACTAAGATGTCCAAATCATTCAGAGGGAAAAAACCATGGGGTAACTCTGGTATCCGCCCTACAAGAATAAAACTAAGGTAATTAAAATTTTCAATTGTGTCAAGAGCATTTACAAAATAGTATGCCGCTTTCAAAAACGGCTCGCAATAAACTTAATAATGCGGCGGAAGCGCATCCTGTCCAGATAGAAACGCGCTTATCATTGACAATCATACATACCGGTCGGTATAATGGTAGTCATGGATGAAGGTTCTTCAAAAGAGTTAATTTCCGCCGCCGCGCTTGAACTGTTTGCCCAAAAAGGATTTGAGTCGGTGGGCGTAAACGAGATTGCCGAAAAGGCAAAGCTCGCTAAGCCGTCACTCTATCATCATTTTGGAAGCAAAAACGGTCTTTTAAAAGCGATTATTGAGACGGAAGGCGCTCCGCTTGCCGCGCTTACCAGCCGTAACGCCGTGTATCAGCATAATATCGTGATGAATTTGCGTATGCTTTTTAATGAAAGCCTCGATTTTGCCAAAGAAAAACCTGAATTTTTTAGACTGTTGCTGCGGCTTTTTGCTTCGGCGGCAGATGCGCCGGGCTATGCGGAAGGAATTGTACTGCGCGAAAAAATTATTGCGGAGTACCGGCGGCTGTTTTTGAATGCTGTGGAAGATCATGGTAATATGCGCGGGCGGGAGATGCTGTATGCGGAAACTTTTTGGGCGCTTATTGCAAGCTGTGCGCTGCTGGAAATAAATGGCGGCTATCATTTTGATGATGCGGGACGTTTTCGCATTGTACATCAGTATATGCACGGAATTTTCTCGTGAGCAGTTTTCAAAACTACGGAGGTTGTATGCTTAATTTTTCTGATAAATTTTTTTATCATATTTATCCTTTTGGATTTTGCGGCGTTCCTTATCTCAATACCTATAATACGCCTGCCGGCGGAGGGCTGGATGCAATCGCCGCACATGCCGGCAGGATAGCTGCGCTTGGCGTAAATGCGCTGTATATAGGGCCGCTTTTTGAATCAAGTTCACACGGTTATGACACGGTAGATTATTATCACGTTGACAGGCGGCTTGGCAATAACGAAAGCCTGCGTAGACTTGTATGCGCCTTTCATAGCAAGGGAATTGCGGTAATTCTTGACGCGGTATTTAATCATACGGGCCGTGATTTCTTTGCCTTCAAAGATTTGCAGACAGCCAAAGCCGCATCGCGCTATGCCGGCTGGTATGCCGGTTTGGATTGGACGCGGGACAATCAGCATGGAGATGGATTCAGCTATGAGGGCTGGGCCGGACATACATCGCTGGTAAAGCTAAATCTTGAGTGTAACGAAGCGCGCGAGCATCTTATAAACGCAGCGCTTTACTGGATAGATGAATTTGATATTGACGGCCTGCGTCTTGATGCGGCGAATGTGATGTCCGTTGATTTTATGCGGGAGCTTTCATGCTGCTGTAAAGCAAAGAAGAGCGGATTCTGGCTTATGGGCGAAGCCGTTGGCGAAGATTACCGCGCGCTTGCGCACGAAGGCTGTCTTGATTCCGTAACCAATTATGAGTTCTATAAAAGTTTGTGGTCAAGCTTTAACGACAAGAATTTTTTTGAACTAAGCTGGACATTCAAGCGCGCGTTTTATTTAGACGGACTTTATTCTCATATAGCGCTTTATAACTTTGCTGAAAATCATGATGTGAACCGCGTTGCAAGCGCTTTACATAACAAGGCGCATCTCTATCCGCTCTATGGGATTTTGTTTTGCGCGCCCGGGATACCATCGCTGTATTATGGCGGCGAATACGGCGTTCACGGCGAGCGCGGCGCGCATGACGATCACGCGCTGCGTCCTGTCTGGCAGGAGCGGTGGAAGCGCGGGAACGGCGCGGCGGATCTTGAGCGTGCAATCAGCGTGTTTGCCAAAACGCGCCGCGAATCAAACGCGCTGAAATACGGGAGCTGCCGCGAGCTTTACGCTGCGCATGAGCAGTTTGCGTTTGCGCGCGAGACGGAGGCCGAGCGCGTTCTTATTGCCGTGAACGCCGCGCCTTTGCAGGAACGGATTGTTATTGCGCGGGATATGTTGCCGTCATCCGCCGCGCAGTGGGAGGACATTCTTTCGGGCGAAGTCTTTACCGTAGACGGCGGCGTTCTGCCGCTTCCGCTTGCGCCCTCGTGGATAAGAATTCTGCGTGAGACCGCGTAGTCTTTTTCCGGTCATTTTCCGGCGGGAGATTTTTATGCGCCGCAGATTGATTTCTTTGCGGCAATTCTTGACAGCTTTGTTCTTGCAGGGTATGCTTTTTGATAATACGGACGATTAACTCAGCGGGAGAGTGCCACCTTCACACGGTGGAAGTCACTGGTTCAAATCCAGTATCGTCCATAGTTCCCGCCGCCGCGCGCGCCGCCCCCGCCCGTTCCGGCAAAGACGGCGCGCCCCCTGCCCCGCGTCTGCGGGG
>JAITHJ010000071.1 GCA_031280035.1 Spirochaetaceae bacterium
CGGTCTGGTACCGCGTCTCTGATACGCCCGCCGTCCGCCGGCGTTCATGTTCAACGGCAATCCGGCTTCTCTATCCTTCAAAATCAGTTTCCATTGAAGAACCGGTTGGCACGGTATAACGTGCGCGGTGGTAGTTCATTTGTCTGATTTTTTGTAGTATACTCAGACCGTTATGGCAGAAAATAGCTCGAATAAAGATGAACCTTCTCAGATACCGATCGGCGATTGCGCGATTCTTATTGCGCTGCGTGGAAAAGGGCGCGGATCGTCGGTGCGTAAGGATGATTTTCAAACGGGAACACCCGCGATTGATGCATTTACTACTGACCTCACGGCGCTTGCGCACAATGGCGGCCTGGATCCTGTTATTGGCAGGGAACAAGAAATTGCACGAACAATTCGTATCCTTGCCCGCCGTACAAAAAATAATCCTGTGCTGGTAGGCGACCCGGGAACAGGTAAAACGGCTATTGCGGAAGGCATAGCGCAGGAAATAGCGCGAGGAAACGCGCCGCGGTTTCTTGCCAAGAAACGGTTGCTGCTGCTTGATATGGGCGCGCTTGTTGCAGGTACACGCTACCGCGGGGATTTTGAAGAGCGGATTAAGCGTCTTCTAAACGAAGTTAAATCTTCCCGAAATGTCATTTTGTTTATAGATGAAATTCATACGATTGTCGGTGCAGGCGGCGCTTCAGGAACGCTCGATGCAAGTAACCTGCTCAAACCTGAACTGTCGCGCGGTACGCTTCAGGTTATCGGCGCAACGACCATTGCTGAATACCGCAAATATTTTGAAAAAGACGCCGCTTTGGAGCGGCGGTTTCAGAGCGTAAATGTTACGGAGCCGGATGCACAAACCACAGTAAAGATTCTTCTTGGCTTAAAACGCCGGTACGAAGAGTATCATCATGTGCAGTACACCGGCGAGGCGATACGTGATGCGGCGTTTCTTGCCGCGCGGTATTTAACAGGAAGATTTATGCCTGATAAAGCGATTGACGTTATTGACGAAGCGGGAGCGATGGCAAAACTTGAGTTTAACGGCGCTGACGACCCCAATGAAGTTTCGTATATAGAGACAAGAATAAACGCTTTGGAAGAAGAAAAGAACGCCATGTGTGCCGCTGGCGATGAATACGCTGCCGCTGAACTTGCGGAAAAAGCGCGGGTGCTGCGGCTTGCTCTTGAATCGGCGCGCAGTTCGTGGCGGCTTTCAGAAAAAGACGGTATGCCGGAGGTCGATTCGGCATGTGTTCGAACTGTAATCTCGGATATTACCGGAATTCCCGTAGGCCGTCTTGAAAACGAAGAATTCGTCCGGCTTGCTACTATAGAACAGGAACTTCATAAAGCAATGGTTGGTCAGGATGAAGCGGTGCGTGCGGTGTGCGCGGCAATCCGGCGTTCACGCACGGGCATTTCTGATCCGCGCCGTCCGGCAGGTTCATTCTTGTTTCTGGGGCCGACAGGCGTTGGCAAGACATTGCTTGCCCGGACTTTGGCAGATGCTCTGTTTGGCGGAGAGAAATCGCTTATTCGTGTTGATATGGCTGATTACATGGAAAAGCATAACGCATCCCGTCTTACCGGTTCTCCGCCTGGTTTTATCGGCTATGAAGACGGCGGAGAGCTTACGGAAAAAGTACGCAGGAATCCATACTGCGTTGTGCTTTTTGATGAAATTGAAAAAGCGCACCGTGATGTGTTTAATATTCTTCTTTCAATCCTTGAAGAAGGCGAACTTAAAGACAATTTTGGGCATGCAGTTGATTTCCGCAATACCGTTATTATTTTAACAAGTAATATCGGCGCAAAAGAAATTTTAGGACACGAGCGGATTGGCTTTAGTGAAAACAAAAAGGTTTTGAATTTTAAAGAGATTCAAAATGCCGCGCGTTCAGAGGCAAAACGTGTCTTTAATCCGGAATTTCTTAACCGTCTGGATGAATTGATTGTATTTCATCCTCTTAACAGCTTGTGCTTGAAGGAAATACTTAACGGCCTTATCAGCGATCTTAACAATCGCTTAAAATCTGAATTTGATTTCTCAATTAATGTTTCTGATTCGATAAAAAACTATCTGCTTGAAAAAGCTGAAAGTACGCGGTATGGAGCGCGCGCTCTGCGCCGTGTACTGCAAAAAGAATTGGAAGATCCGCTTTCACTTTATATTCTTGGCAGGCGTTTCCCAAAAGGTTCTCAATTTAAAGCGTCCCTTGTAAAGGGAAGTATAAAATTAAGCAGGATAATGAATAGGGTTTAGTTTATGAAGAACCGTAAATTTCTTATAAGCCTGTGTGTAGTATGTTTTGCCGGTTTGGCGCAAAGTTGTGTCTCAAGTGCGGCAAGCGCCGAAGAATATTATTCTATCGGTATGGCGTATTATGAGATAGGCAAATACGAGGAAGCTGAAAAATGGCTGGCTAAAGCGAGCAGCGTAAAAAAAACAATGCATGCATCAGAATACAATTTAGGCCGTATATTGTATGAAAATGGCCATTATAATGATGCGTTAAAACATTTTGAACGTGTGCTTAAAAGTGATTCAAACAACGTTATGGCGCTAAAAGCCGCGGCCTATACAGAAATTATGCTTGATAATCTTGAAAAGGCGGATTTGTATTACAGCCGTGTTCTTCAGATTGAGCCTGAAAGTGCAGATGACGGATATAATCATGCGCTTGTTTTATATGCAATGAAGAAATATCCTGAAGCAGAGGCCGTTCTTGATAAGTTCAGTTATAATATTCCTGAAAATAAAAATACCTTGTTGTTGCTTGCGCGCGCACAACACATGCAAAAAAAAATTCAGGCCATAGACACTTATACAACATGGCTATTGAAGAATAAAGATCCGCTTGTCAGTTATGAATATGCGCTTGTTCTTGAAGAGGCTGGTTATTACGCCCGCGCTATGGAAACGCTTCGTGAAGCTTTAGCTGAAATGAAAGACGATACGGCGTCATTGAAGAAAGCGACCGTTCGGTTTGAACTTGCTAAATTGCTTTTAATTGCAGATCCGGAAAATGAAGCGGGTATTATTGAGTTAAAGGGCGCTGTAACGGACGGATTTAGTGAAATAGATGCGCTTGAAACGCTCATGGAAAACGATCGCGTTATAAAAACTAATAAGACGGAAATTCAGGATGTAATAAGCGAATTAAAAAGTAAAGTGGCCTTTAATCCGTAATGAATAAGAACATAATTTGTACCGGCAGTCTTTCTTTTTCTATCAATTGTAAGATTGTAACAGATGAAGCGCTGTCTATTTACCGTCTGACTTGTTATTCTCCGGTGAAGCATAAGCTGCGCTTGCTTTTTCAGAAAACCATTTAAGAAGCGCTTCTGAGCGCGCGGCAAAAGACGCGCCGACCCTATTCTTCATTCCGGGAAATGAAATGGCATCCGCCATCGAAATAATATAAATAAGTAAGTATTCATTTGTATCAATTACGGAGGCCAATGAATTTAAATTTTTTTTACCAAGAACAGGAATGATACCATAATACATTGTTGTTAAATTTAATTGTTTAAACATTATAGCGTCATTCTTGAGCGTAAATTCAAGTTTGTAAATATTCTCCCCGAATGTCAAATCTTTTTGTTTTGCGTATATGGTTAAGAATGACGGCAAATTTTTGGATGTAAAAACCGGATCTTTTAGCTTGTTTTGTTTTTCATACGAGTCAATAGCAAAAGATGATTCGTAAAAAAGGCGCGTTTGTTTTCTGCTTCCTGAATAGTACGTCAATCCGGTAAGAGTGCTGATTGATAGTATGCCGTTAAATAATATCGTTTTCTCTTTATCTGTCCAAAGGCGTATACAATCGTCTGGTTTTTTGTAAAAGCAGATGCTTTCTACCATTACGCTTGGGTTAAGCTCTTTTTTTAAAGCATCAATGGCTTTTAAAAGCGGTTCATATTTTGGAGATAGCTCGGAATTCATGTTTTCAAAATGAGCGGAGGACAAAATCTTTTCGCGCATAAGACGGGTTTCTAGATCAGCCGGCAGTAATTTATCCAATTGCGCGTATGCAAAGACCGTGTTTAAAATAAAAATGAAAGATAAAAAAAACCCGCTTGTTTTTAAATACATATATTTAATTGCGTGAATTTTTGTACAAAACGCGAATTTGTTTATACAATCCATCGCCTTCGCTTCTTGTAATTACATCGCCGTCATCGCCAATAGCCGTATGAATAACTCTTCTGTCGTAAGGATTCATCGGCTCAAGCAAAATTGAGTGCTTTGAGCTGCGAACTTTTTTAGCAGCGGAATATGCAGTTCGTACAAGAAATTCTTCGTGGCTTAAGCGGTAATTTTCACAATCAAGTATTACGCGCACCTCGCTTTTACGAATTTTTCTTGCATAAAATGTAACAAGAAGCTGTAAAGCGTCAAGCGTTTTTCCTTTTTTCCCTATGATAATAGCGGAGTCTGGAGTAGTAATATCAAGTAATATTTTTTTTCTTTCACGGGCTTGTATGGTTATTGTGCATGAAGCTCCCATCCGCTCAAGTATCGTTGTTATAAATTCAATAAGTTTTGCTTCAAACTCATTGTCTGGAGGCGTTTGAAATGGTTTCTTTATTTTTTTCTCAGTATAACTGGCAGTATTAGCGCCGGTCTCTTTTTGTTGAACTAATTCTTCGGTATGCAGCAATATTCGAACATATCCTTTCTTGAATAAACCTCCGCGCTGCGCTTCAAGAATCTCAACATCAAAACTGTCGCGGTCAATACCTAATTCAAACACCGCTTTTTCAATAGCTTCTTTTTCTGTCCTTCCTTCAAATTCGTACGTCATGAGATTACCTCCGTTTCTTCTTTTTGGGCGGAGCAATTATTTTATGGACGCTTTCTTCTGTGTCTTTATGCGCCGCCTTCTTTTTTGCAAGATATTTATTAATAGCTACCTGCTGAATCATCGTTAGTATATTTGACATAATCCAGTATACAAGAAGTCCCGCCGGAACATTGTATAACACAAAGAAAAATATAACCGGCATTGCATAAAGCATAAATTTCATTTGTGTATTACCTTGTTGATCCGGCGTTTGCGTTACTTTGCCGTACAGAAGCTGAGATCCAACATAGATAAAAGGCAGAATGCGAATGTCACTCCAGCCCAGCAGTGGAATTTTTGCCGGCGCAAAATTGTATACCGATTCAGGCAGTGACAAGTCAGGAATCCATCCTGAAATGAATATTGCGCCGCGTAAGTCAAAATGATTGTTAAAAAGATTGTACATAGCAAAGAATATTGGTATCTGAATAAGCATTGGAAGGCAGCCGGATACGGGATTATAACCTTCTTTTTTATAAAGTGCAGCCATTTCTACATTGAGTTTGGCAGGATTGTCCTTGTATTTTTCCTGAAGTTCCTTGATTTTAGGAGCAATAGCCTGCATACGTAATGTGCCTTCAGATCCTTTTTTTGTAATAGGAAATAAAAGTAATTTTACAAGCAATGTTACAAGAATTATGGCAACACCGTAATTGGGGATGAGTTTATAAAATAATGTTAATAATTTTTTTAATATAAATTCAAGCGGATTAAGGATCGACCAAAACCCGCCTGTGCTTGCTGCATCAGAGAGACGCAGTTCGCTTAAATCTTTCCAATAGCTTCTATTTGTATCGTAAACATCTAAAGCCTGTGATGTTTTAGGCCCAAGGTAAAACCTGAATACGTCTGTTTGCGTGGAAGAAGTTAACGGTGGACGTTCAATAAAAAGACGCGATGCGCTTGGAACTCCCGCTTCATCAGGTTTTGTAGAAAAAATATAGCTGTATCGTGTTGCATCTGGACAGGCAATAAGCGTAAAATATTTTCCCGCTATTGCTGCCCATGATATACTTGTGTTTACTAGCGCATCCTGATTTGCATTGACTTTTGAATCTTTTCGTTTGCCGTTTATGTACGTGAAATAATGCCTGTAATCTTGTCTTTCATCAAGCGCTTCAAATTTAGGTCCCAACTGCGGGCCAAAAGCGAGCGTATAAGCCGAACTGCCTACTTCTGAGTTAAAATTGAGTTTGGGAACGGCCGCGCCTCCGTCAATCGTAATGTCAAGCTCAAACATATATTCGTTTGGTACGAAAGTATATTTTTTTCGCAGGGTAAAATATTCATTTTCTTCCAGTGAAAAATCACGATAAAATTCAACTTGATAATCCGAAATACGCCGTATGTGAAAAGGACTTTTTATATACGGCATATTTTTCCCGCCGAATGCAATACTAAAAGCGTGCGGATCATTTTCTCCGGCGAATATCATATCGACATAATCCTGTCCGTCTTTGTGCTCTTTTAGTTTGAACGAAACCATATCGCCGCCGAAATTTGTGAGAGTTGTATCAATATAATTCGTACTTATCGTAACGAATTCTTCAAATTCCGCCGGCTCGTCCATTGTGTTTGCCGCAATACTTTGAACTGCCGTATTGGATTCTACTTGGGTTTTATTTGAGTCTGTAACTCCGGCCTCTTGTACTAACTGCTCTACAACAGGTTTTGTACCAGCCGGTTTTGCCGGATAGAATTTTTGCATAACTGCGGCATATATGACCATTACGACAATAGAAAGAACTATTGCTAAAATTGTTTTTTTTTCCATTTAACCTCTTTTACGGAACCGGATCATATCCGCCCTTGCATAATGGATGACACCGGAGCAACCTTTTTATTGCAAGATAAAACCCTTGTGCCGCACCATGTTTTTGTATCGCCTCCATAGCATAAGCAGAGCAGGAAGGATAAAATCTGCAACACCGGGGTTTGTACGGTGAAATTCCGCCTTGGTAAAGCTTTATTAGAAAAACCATCGCTTTTGACAACGTTTTATTCCTTAAAACTCACAATAATATTCCGGCCTCTTCATGCGGAATATTTTGTCCTAAAAGCAACGCCTTGTCCAGTAAAAATTCAAGCTGTTTAGCCCGTTTATCATAACAAGCATTTTCATCAGGATAAACCAGCAAAACAAGATCGTATCCTTTCTTTAGCCTTTGACGAATATGCCTATATGCCTCTCTCCCCAGCCGCCGCGCTTTGTTTCGTTTTACTGCATTTCCAAATTTCCGTGAAAAAGCACAGGCTATCCGGTTGCACTCAAGTTCATTTTGCTTAAAAAACAGCTTGGCTCCCGGACACGAAACTGAAACGCCATTATTAAAAACTGCGGTTATTTCACAGGATTTTTTTAGACGTTCAGCAGACGGAAAAGTTCGCCTTGTCATTTCGGCGCAAACCTTCTCAATAAGGCTTCTTCTCGTCAGATACAGTTAGTTTTAACCGTCCTTTGGCGCGTCTTCGCTTCAAAATAAAGCGTCCACCCTGTGTTTTCATTCTTGCGCGAAACCCAAATTTCCGGTTCCGCTTTACTTTACTGGGTTGATACGTCCGCTTCATGAACATTCTCCTCTCTATACTTTACCCTTTCGGGCTCAATTCGCACTGATTGGAAATATGATATTAAAACGCAGAGCTTTCGTCAACCTCGCTACGATTGAATTTTTTATTGATGTATTGTCAAAGAAAAAGAGCGGCGTTATTTACCTAAGGTCTGCGTATTGCAAAAATATAAATTGTCTCCGGCCTTGACGCTGGTTCAAGAATTATGGATAATTATCAACAGATAATGGTGGCCGTAGTTCAATGGTTAGAGCCCCAGATTGTGGATCTGGATGTTGCGGGTTCAAGTCCCGTCGGCCACCCGTTGTTGACAAACAGGATTTGCGTCTGTAAAATAAAGCAGATTTGCGGCGATGGTGGAATTGGTAGACACGCCAGCTTGAGGTGCTGGTGCCGAGAGGTATGGAAGTTCAAGTCTTCTTCGCCGCATGATATTTAGAATGTACCACGGAGGCTTATGACTATTGTTGAAATAAAAGATTGTGAGCGAAAAGATGTTCCGATATATTATCGCCGCGTTTATACAGGAATTGCCGTTGTAGAAAGCGCTGGTGTTACCCAAGATGTAAAAATAGACTGGATTATAGAAACATCGCCGTTTGGAACAAAAGAAACTTCCGTTACCATTTTGGATCAGGTTGATTATCCTCTTGTACCGCTTATAAAAGAACTAAAGGTAAAAATTGAAGCTCTCGATGCAGAAGGGCAGCTTCCCCTCTGAGACCTCTTTGTTTATAAGCGGCTCGCCGGAAGAAACCATCGCTGCCGGTGAAAGAAT
The DNA here is from genome assembly GCA_031280035.1 of Spirochaetaceae bacterium. Lineage (GTDB taxonomy): Bacteria > Spirochaetota > Spirochaetia > Treponematales > Breznakiellaceae > JAIRPU01. Next base: position 8,197 of record JAITHJ010000071.1, read on the forward strand.
CGGGTTAATGCTGAACAAAGGCGATGTCGTTGCTTTGTCCGCTCCGTTAGGCGCAGGAAAAACGGTATTTGTTAAAGGAATAGCGCGCGCGCTTGGTGTGGAGGACACAATAACCAGTCCCAGCTACACGATAATCAGCGAATATCAAGGAAAAACCGGGCTTTTTTATCATATTGACGCTTACCGGCTTTCTGGCTGTGCGGATTTTATTGAAATAGGCGGTGAGGAAATACTGTTTGGTGAAGGAATATGTATTGTGGAATGGAGTGAACGTATCGCTGAACTGTTGCCTGTACAAACTATCAATATAACGATAAGAGTTACCGGCGCGTATAAGAGGGAGATAGTATATGAAAATAGTAATTGATACTCATACTCATTCAATAGCGTCAGGACACGCCTATTCTACTATTGATGAAATCGCTCGTTCTGCAAAGAAAAAGCGGCTGAAAGGTTTTGTAATAACAGAACATGGGCCTGCGCTGCAAGGATTCCCTCATGTTTATTACTTTGGTAATCTTCGTATTTTGCCCAAAACGCTCTATAACGTACGCGTGTTTAGCGGCGTAGAATTAAATATTATGGATATGCATGGCGGCGTAGACCTGAGTTCAAAATATTTACGAAATCTTGATTTTGTTATGGCTGGTTTTCATGAAGCATGTTTTCCTCCGCAGAATGTAAAAGAGAATACCAGCGCGATGATAGCAGCTATTGCAAATCCTCTTGTTGATGGTATTTCTCATCCGGGGAATCCGGTATATCCTGTTGACATTGAAGAAGTTGTAAAAGCCGCTGTACATTATGGAAAAGCTCTTGAGATAAATAACAGTTCGTTTGTTGTACGTCGCGGAAGCGAAGAAAATTGCCGTAATGTTGCCCGTTTTGCCCGTGAGTATGGTGCTATGTTGAGCTGCGGCAGCGATGCCCATTATTGTGATGATGTTGGGAATTTTGCGCGGGCGCTTGGCGTAATTACCGAAATAGGCGTTCATCATGAGCAAATAGTGAACAGCAGTTTTGAACAATTTATGGAGTTCTCTGAAAAAAGAAAAATGGAACGTCTTTCTGTAGGGTAATAATTTCTTTTATTACAGAATATATTATTTTGTGTTGATATAAAAATGTTTATGTACTACATAAAACTTTTGCGTCTTCCTTTTGCCGCGTTAGTGTTCATTTTTCCAGCGGCAGTATTTTCATTTGTTGTAGCGTTAATTTACGGTGAGAGCAGAACATACGCTGTCTTTGCTGTCTCAGCCGTAACAGCGGTCTTGTTAAGCGTTCCAGCGTGTTTTTCAATAAAAAGAAACCCGCCAAAAATACATATACGCGATGGATTTTTTGTTGTAACTTTTACGTGGATTTTTCTTGCATTTTTTGGAGCGATACCATATTTTTTTCAATCAGAAGGCTTTACTTTTACTGATTCGGTTTTTGAGAGTGCATGCGCTTTTGCTACATCTGGTTCAACAATAAACAATGTTGAAATTTTGCCGCATGCGCTTTTATTTTGGCGCTCTATTTCACACTGGATTGGCGGTATGGGAATAATTCTTCTGACTGTTGCGCTGCTGCCTCTTTTGGGTGTAGGCGGGTTTCAGCTTGTTAAAGCCGAGTCTTCAGGCCCCGAGAAGGAAAAAATTACGCCAAAGATACGCGCTGCTGCCAAAATGCTCTGGTGTTTTTATTGTATGCTTACATTGTTTGCGTTTGCGCTTTATGCAGCGGGAGGCATGAATGTTTTTGATGCGCTATGCCATGCATTTACAACACTTGCTACGGGTGGTATTTCAACAAAGAATAACGGTCTTGCATATTATAATTCCGGTTATCTTAATATGATTTGTGCATTATTTATGCTTCTTGCTGCAGTAAATTTTAATCTTTATTACAAAATAATGCGCGGCAATATACGTGAAGTTATTTATAATTCGGAGCTGCGCGGCTACATTGGGATTTTTATCGCGGCTTCGGCGCTTATTACGATAAGCGCATATCCCCAGTATGGCTCGGCAGGCGCAGCAATACATGATGCTGTATTTCAGGTATCATCATTTTTATCAACATCTGGAAGCGTAATAACAGATTATTCCCGCTGGCCGCCCCTTGCACAGGCAGTTTTGTTTTTATTAATGTTCACTGGCGGCTGCTCAGGATCTACCGCCGGCGGAATAAAAATAATACGGCATATAGTGCTTTACAAGCAAATGGCTAACGAGATGCGCCGCATGATATATCCACGTGGTGTTTTTAGCATACAATTAGATCACAAAGTGGGCAGGAAAGATGTTGTTTACGGTGTTGCGGGTTTTATTTCTCTCTATATATCAATCGTAGCGATAACTACATTAGTAACTGCCGGAGCAGGATTTGATATACTGACATCGCTGAGCGCGGCACTTGCCGTCTTGGGAAATGTAGGGTCTGGATTTGGCTCTATAGGTCCTGGTTGCAGCTATTCTATATTTCCAGATTACATAAAATGGTTTTATATTGTCGTAATGATTGCAGGCCGGCTGGAGCTTTGGACAATGATACTTTTATTCCGGCGTGAATATTGGAGAAGTTAAAATAGTAATACAGAAATGATTCTTGACGGGCGGTCTATACTCAAGCGTAGAAACGAATTACAATAATCATCATGTTATTGAGGATATTTTTATGAAAGTACTTTATTTTTCCGCTACGGGAAACTGTCTTTATGTAGCCAAAAGGCTTGGCGGGGAATTATTGTCAATTCCACAGCTTCAAAAGAAAGGCATTTATGAAATTACCGGCGATGTTGTCGGAATTGTTTGTCCTGTTTACGGATTTACCCTGCCGAATTTGGTGAAAGAGTACCTAGAAAAGGCGACAATCAAGGCGGAATATGTTTTTTCTATTATGACATTTGGAAATCTTTCAATTGCGGCGCTTACTCAGATGAAAAAAGCGTTTGAGAAACAGGGCGTTCAACTGCATTACTCAAATCAAATAAGAATGGTTGATAACTATTTGCCGATTTTTGAAGTTTCCAGTCAGTTAAAAAAGAACAAAGATGAAAGTATTGAAGTAAAAATAAATAATATTGTAAGTGATATAAAAGAGCGAAAGCAGTCTTGTGTAAAGCACGGCGGGTTTCAAAAATCTATTTCGAATATTATTTCCGCGTTGTGGGGAAATAAAAAGATGGTGAATAAGCGCGATAACAATTTCACGGTGAGTGAACTTTGTAATGGCTGCGGGACGTGCCGTAACGTCTGCCCTGTCGGTAATATTGCCGGCTCTGGAAAGCCTGAATATCAGCATAGATGTGAATTTTGTCTTGCCTGTATTCATCTGTGTCCCAAAAACGCAATTCACCTGAAGAATGAAAGAAGCGATAAGCGGTTCATAAATCCTCATGTGAAACTATCAGAACTAATACAGGCGAACAAACAAGATTAAATGATGGCAAACCCGCTCATGCCAGTTTATATATGCTGGCTGCCCGCCGCGCTCCAGCAGCGTCTTTCAATCCTAGGGCATTTTGCTGGATTGACAAAATTCTCTTGTTAGGGGTACGCTGTATCAAATAAAAACTTATGGAGTATTATAATGAAAAAACTAATCTTATCTTTCCTTTTGTTGTTTATTGGCGGGAGTTTTGTGTTTTCTCAAAACAATCCAACGATAGACGATGTGTTCAAGGTTTTAGACGGCAACTTTGATAAATTTAGCTGGGTTCATGTATTGTTGGCTGAAAAGACCGATGATAACAGGCCGACTTTTGTGAAAATGAACCGGCTGCCTTACGATGTTGTAGTTGTAGAGGACACTGGAGAAGAAAAATCGCTTCAGGGCGAGGTCATTTACATTGAAATTAGGAAAAGCGGCTTCCGGTATAATTTGAAGCTTGATTTTTCGCCGAAGAAAGAAAAGGGCGCGGAACGGGCGACCACGGTAAAAAACAGATTATACGGGAAACTTTTGGCCGAGATTCTGCCGGCAAAAGCGGCGGCGCAATAACAATGTTTGCCGGACAATACTCTGACAATATTTGTGCGGTTGTGATTTAAGCGTGCCTAAGACAGATCAATCACCGTTCTTAACGCAATATTGGCGCATAAAGCAGCAGTATTCCGGCGACATACTTTTTTTTAGGCTGGGTGACTTTTATGAAATGTTTGCCGGAGACGCGATTGAAGTCTCCGCGCTTCTGAATCTCACCCTAACGAGCCGCAATGGTCTGCCCATGTGCGGCGTTCCTCATCATTCGGCGCGCCCTTATATAGCGCGCCTTTTAAAACATGGCAAGAAGGTTGCCCTTTGCGAACAGCTTACCGCGCCGCAGAAAGGCAAAGCGATAATTGAGCGCGATGTTGTAGAAGTGATTACGCCGGGAACTACTGTTGATGAAGACTTCTTGGAAAAAGGCGACAACAACTACCTTGCCTGTGTCTGTGCACGGGGGAGCAAGCTTGCCTTTGCCTATATCGAGCTTTCAACCGGCGAGTTTGAGGCGAAATCCTTTGAATTAAAAGATGCCGCGTTTGCGCTGCGTGCGGAATTTGAGCGTCTTCAGATAAAAGAGTTGATTATTCAGGAATCTCTTTTGGAGGAGTCCGGCGTTCTTCTGCGTGTTGTGAATGGGCGCAGCGGCATGGTGATAAACCGCTGGATGGACTGGTTATTTGACGGCGAGAAAAGTCTTGAGCGGTTGAAGCGGCAATTTGGTACGGAAAGCCTTAAGGGATTTGGGTTTGCCGGCGATGCTCCTGAAATAAGCGCGGCGGGGGCGCTGCTGGAATATCTTTCCGATACGGCAAAGTCTCTGCTGCCGCATATCAGGAAGATAAGAGCGCAGACCGCTGATGAATTTGCCGGAATTGACGAAGCGTCTCTTAAGAACCTTGAGCTGGTACGAAACCTTTCAGACGGCGGCGTCCGGTTCTCTCTTCTTGAAATACTTGACGAGACAAAGACGGCGATGGGGCGGCGTTTGTTGAAGCGCCGGCTTGTTCGTCCGCTGCGTGATGCGGAGAAGATACGCGCTCGTCATGATTTTGTCGATGGATTGTATCACAATCAGGGGCGGCTTTCCGCGCTCCGTGATATGCTGGCAAAGACGCCGGACATTGAGCGGCAGTGTTCGCGCTTGGCGATGGGGCGCTCTCACGGCAAAGACCTGCTTGCGTTGATGAACGCGCTGTCGCAGTTTGAGCGGATTACGCAGTTGTGCGGCTGGAAGCCGGAGGCGTATGAAGCGGCTGAGGCGAGGGCGTTGGATGGTCAGGGGATTCGGGCTCTTGCGGAGCTTAGGGAACTTTTGGAGCGCGCGCTTTGCGATGAACCCTCGACTCTTTTGACGGAGGGCAAGCTGATTCGGGCGGGATATAGCGCGGATTTGGACAATCTGCACAGGTTTCAGGACAACAGCAGGGGCGTTCTGGAGGAATATCTTGAGGAAGAACGGAGCGCGACCGGCATTGCAAGCCTTAAAATACGGCATAATAGGGTGATGGGTTACTTTTTTGAGGTAACGAACGTCAATTTAACCAAGATACCGCCGCATTTCATAAAGCGGCAAAGCGTAACGGGCGGCGCGCGCTTTAGTACGGAGCGGCTGGCCGCGCTGGAATCTGATATTAACGGCGCGCTTGATAAGATAATCGAGCTTGAGAAGAACCTGTTCCTTGCGCTTCGGGATACGGCGGCGGCGCAGATTCCGGTTCTGGCGGCGGCGGCGTGCGCTCTTGCGGAGCTTGACGTGGCGCAGTCGTGCGCCGCCGCTGCGACAGCGCGCGGCTGGGTTCGGCCTGTCGTGGATACCAAGAACCGGCTGCGGATTATCGAGGGGCGTCATCCTGTGGTTGAGGCGAATCTTCCGCGCGGCGAGTTTATTCCGAATGACGCCGAGCTTGACGCGCACGGCGCGCCGGACGGCCAGAGCGCCGGCGGCGTCTATTCGCAGGCTGCGGACTCCGGCGCGTCAACTAATGCGGGCGCGGAACAGGGCGATGGTATCGGGCGGAGCGCGCGCGCGGATGAGATTCCCGCGCCGGCGTCTTTCGCGCTGATTACCGGCCCGAACATGGCTGGTAAATCGACCTATCTGCGGCAGAATGCGCTGATAGTCATCATGGCTCAGATAGGAAGTTTTGTGCCGGCGCGTTCTGCACAAGTGGGCATTGCCGACAGGATATACTGCCGTGTCGGCGCATCGGACAATCTGGCGCGCGGCGAGTCGACTTTTCTGACTGAAATGAACGAGACCGCCTATATTTTGAACACCGCCACAGAGAGCAGCCTTGTGATTATGGATGAGGTCGGGCGCGGAACGGGGACGCTGGACGGGCTTTCCATCGCGCAGGCGGTGTGCGAGACGCTGATTGAGCGCGTGCGCTGCCGGACGTTCTTCGCCACGCATTATCATGAGCTTGCGGAGATGGAGAATCCGCGTCTTATTCAGCAGTCGATGCGGGTGGATGAGGTTGACGGGCGCATCGTGTTCAGACGAAAGCTGATTGACGGGCCGGCTGCGGAGTCGTACGGGCTGCACGTTGCGCGGATTGCGGGCGTTGATGAGGCCGTTCTAAAACGCGCTGAGCAGATAATGCTGCATTTGAAGAGAAGCCGGAACGCTCCCGCCGCTTTGCCGCCTGAGCCAGCGCGCCCCGTAAAAAAGAAAACCGGAAAAGAGCGCAGTATTAAGGAAGAAAACAACACGGAATACGGCGCGCCCAGTCTGTTTGCCGAGTAGAAGGATTTCAGATTCCAGCGTGCGGATTTCAGAGCGAAAGGCCGCGCGAGGCCGTCCGCCCAACGAACCGAAAACTTCGCCCAGAGAATTTGAAAACTTCGTCCGCATCTCGTGAAAAAATCGCCCAGAGATTTGAAAAAATCTCCCGCATCTCGTGAGAAAATCTCCCAATGATTTTGCAAAACCGCCCAGTGATTTTGCTGCGCCGCCCAACGAGTCGAAGGCCGTCTACACAGCGCGCGTCTGAAAAGCGGCGGACGGTCAGCGGGCGGTCGTGGCTGCCGGTTACGCACGCTTTGGCGTGGCCGTACTTGACGCACGCCGATGCCGCCCGCCCGCCGCTTTTCAGACGCGCGCCCCGCCCTCTTCCCGCGCTGTCCAGTCATCCGCCCGCTCTTCCCTGAAATCCATCCAACTCGCTTGACAAAAAAAAATCCTCCTCTTATAATTGTGCAATCTTGTCTTAGAAAGGAGAATCCATGTCAATAAAATTAA
>JAITHJ010000011.1 GCA_031280035.1 Spirochaetaceae bacterium
GTCTTTGCGCCGGCTGCGGAATCCTGCGTCTTACCGGCGGGAGCCTGAGACTGCGCGCCTGGGGCAAACGGATTGCCTTGCCCTCCTGAATGCTGGGCGTCCAGCGCGCCACAGATGAAGACGGCAAAAACCGCCGTTAGAAAAAACTTGTTATTCATACTATCCTCCTGATTTTTTGTGATTATTCGCCTGTTACAATGGTCGTGTATTCCGTCCAGAGAAATAAAATGCCCGGCCTATTGTAATACTCCACTGTGGCTATCTTCGTTATGTGTCCGTTACTCGCCGCTTCGGAAATGGTCGGGTAGCTGACGTCCCCAAAAAAAGAAAGCCACACTTTAGACGAAGCGAACCCCGTCTTTGACGACCCGCCGTTTACGTTACTCAGCGTAGGATGCGGCCCGTTAAACAATGAAGAGGCCGGAGAAGACGCGCATCCGGCCAGAACAGCGGCGCACAGCAGCGCCGTTACCATAAATTTTTTAATCATACTTTGCTCCTTGTAAGGTATGTTTTTTTATTTTTACCCCGCCGCGCGGGGATGATTTGAGGAAGTTTGAGCCGAAAGTCCGCGCGCGCGTTCCGGCTTTCTGGAAATCTACGGCTCGCTTCTATAAATCTACGGCTCGCTTCTATAAATCTACGGCTCGCTTCTATAAATCTACGGCTCACTTCTATAAATCTACGGCTCGCTTCTATAAATCTACGGCTCGCTTCTATAAATCTACGGCTCACTTCTATAAATCTACGGCTCACTTCTAGAGTTCTACGGCTCGCTTCTATAAATCTACGGCTCGCTTCTGGAAATCTACGGCTCGCTTCTGGAAATCTACGGCTCGCTTCTGGAGTTCTACGGCGCATTTCTAGAAGTCTACAGCGCGCTCCCGAAAATCCGCGCCGCGCGGAGGATAATCTGTTGTAGAGGAAGTGTATTTTGTCGAATGCGGACGGTAATCCGCCGTGCGCGGAATGTCTGTCCGCGCGCGCGCTTTTCTGCGGGCTTTCGGATACCGCTCTATCCACGGCAGTCTCCCGAAAAGAAGAAAAACAGGAACAAAAAAGAACGCGGTAAAAGGGGGTTTTTAAGAGAGCGGCGCGGGGGGGGGGGAGTGTAATTTCCGCGCCGCGCGGGCTTAAGCCGGCGCGCTAAAACGGCGCGGTTTAGGCCCCGTACAAGACCGGAATCGTTCAAACAGGTAAACGCCGCCTCACTCATAGGCGGCATCTTACTCCTGATTAAAAAAAACGTCAAGAGGCCGCGCGCGCCGTCAGTGCCCAAGGCGGAATGCCCGCGTTCATCCTGACCGCTTGACTTTTCTTTCCGCATACCGCTTAAATATTTCTATGGGAATTCATGTACTTATACTTGCCGGAGGTTCAGGAACGCGGCTTTGGCCGCTTTCCCGTGAAGACGTCCCCAAGCAGTTTCTTTCGGTTTTTGACGGAAAGGCTTCGCTGCTCCAGCAAACCGTCATGCGAATCCGTGAGTTTTCGGAACAGACCGGCGGAACGCTTCACATAATCGCGGCAAAGAAGTTCGCCGCCCTGGTATCTCAGCAGATGGCCGAAATCACTATTGACGGGGACCTCCTGCTGGAAGAACCGGAAGGGCGCAATACCGCGCCCGCCATCGCGCTGGGGCTGACGCGCCTGTTGCAGAAGGACGTTCCGTCTCAGGATACCGTTATCGTGCTGCCCAGCGATCATCTTATCAGGGACGAGTCGGGTTTCCGGCAGGCGGTGCAGAAAGCGGTCCGCGCCGCCGGATCGGGCAATATCGTACTATTCGGCGTTGTGCCGCTAAAGCCGGAGACGGGTTTTGGATACGTAAAGACCGTTAAAACGAATAATTCATCGTGGCGAAAAGTTGAATCGTTTGTTGAAAAACCGGATCTGGAAACCGCGCAAAAGTACGTTGAGTCAAACGCCTATTTCTGGAATGCGGGAATCTTTTGCTTTCGTATAAAAGATATGGTTGAAGCGTACCGGAACTATTTTCCCGAAGGCGCCCGTATCTTCAATGAAAGCGCCGCCAGCCGTAAGCGGGCGGAAGCGGCCTTTTTGAAAGTAAAGCCGGTTTCAATCGATTACGCCGTCATGGAACACGCCCAGAATATCGTCTGCATTGAATTAAACGCCGGATGGTCGGACGTAGGCTCGTGGGATGCGGTCTGGGAAAATTCCCCGCATGATGAAAACCACAACGCCGTTTCAGGCGATGTGTGTCTGCATAACTGCGAAGGCGTCTTTGTCCACGGCGGAAAAAAACTCATCGCCGCCGTCAACCTGAAAGATATCGTCATTGTCGATACAAATGACGCGCTGTTTATCGCGCCGCGGCAGGCCTCGCAGGAGATACGCGCCGTTGTTCAGCGGATTTCCAAAGAACGATGCAGCGCGTCCGCTTTACTGAACAAGCCATGGGGAACCTGTGAGTTTCTTGAAAAACAGAACTATTACCAGATAAAACGCATAATACTGCTCCCCGGAAAAGAAATACCGTTCCATTATCACCGTAACAGTTCCGGCCACTTAACGGTACTGAAAGGAACGGTCATTGTTGACTGCTTCCTCCCGGAAACACAGCCGCAGAGCAGGCCGCTCGGTGAAGGCGAAAGTATTCTGATTGAAAAGGGATTTATACATCATGTCGCAAATAATACCGCCGAGCCGTGTGAAATAATCGAAGTACAGACAGGAGACTGCAGCGCCGAAGATTATCAGGAATACCAGTTTAATGCCGGTCAGTAACAGAGCGTCTTCTAACGTTCCAGAGCGTAATACTCCTGCGCGTACTATTCCAGAACACCGCGCGGAGAGAATGGTTTTTTTTGCGCTGTTTGCCTTTGTTATAATAGGCGCCGCCGCGCCCGCCGCGCCGTCAGACATCGAATGGTATACCGCCAACGGTTCGGGAATGCTGCTTGAAAAAGTAGATAGAGTCCGCGCGCTGCGATTCGCTTACGCCGTCTCCGTTCAAAATTTAAAGCCGGAAAACGCCCCCAAAGGACTTCGCAGATTCTACACAACTCCGTGGCGGATAGAATGCCGCGTTCTTTACGAAAAAGCGCGGAGGGTAAGAACTCAATGGATCTTTAAAGATACTGGGGGTACGACATACCTTATCGCCGTCATAAGCAACGATGGATCCGGCTTTATCGAATGGCATGACGGCAACGGCTATGTTGTTGAAGAACAAAGACTCGCCGCCGACGGTTCGGGTTTTTTTATTTCCTATACCTACCGCGAAACGTACCTTCTAAAAGCCGATGTATACCTCATCGAAGCCGCCGTCCCATCAGGCGGCGCGCAGACAGGCGCGGCGGACGGGGCTGCACAGAACGCGCCAAAGCAGACTGCGCCGTCAAACGCGCCGGCGAGCGGCGCAGCGAATAACGGCGCGCAGACCGCTTTATCAGACGCTTCGGCGGATGACGCGGCGGACGGGACGGCGCAGACCGGAGCCGTGCAGGACGCTTTGTCAGACGCGCCGCCGGATGACGCGGAGCCGCCGCCGCCGCAAATATCGGAGGCTGAACGGGTGCGAAACCCTGAAGGGCCGATGGCTTTTCCCGAAAACTTTATTGCAGCCTCAGGCAGGGAAAGAGGCAGGGCCTGGACGGATAATTACCGTTACACCCGCGACCTGAGCCTTCGCGCCATCGAGCGGGTTTATTACGATCCAAAAGCGGCTGAAAAAGCGCAGCGTGTTTTATTTCCGCGCTTTGTCTTAGGCTCGTCCGTAGATAAAGACTTTGTAAGGCCGGGCGCGTCTCTTGCCTCAGAGTTTCTTAAAGATGTTTATGATGAAACGCCGGCTTCCATCACCTATTTAACGGATGATAAGCGCAGAATACTCTCCGAAACCAGAAAAGATGAAACCGGAGAGATTATAGGCGAAATATCGTACGAATGGGATAATAACAGGGTAACGTCAATCGTGTGGAAATCGAAAGATGATGAACGTAAAATAGAATTCCTCTATAATGGAAAGGGCGAGAGGATAAGTGAAAAAGATTATCGCAACAGCGCGCTTGAAAGAATGGTAACCGTTAATGGCGATACGGAAATAGAAGAACTCTATCTTGAAAATAATGTCGCGCTCAGGGCCGTCTGGAAAGACGGAAAAAAAATATCCGAGGAAAGGATCTTGAACAGAAGAGTAGAACGATGAGAAAAAAAATGTTTTCCGGCTTTGAATGGATTTTCTTTGTAGTCATGCGCTCCCTTTCAAAAAAGAAAAACCGCAGTGATGTTTCATCTGTTCTTTCGATTTTTGAAATAGGCGCGGGAGTTCTTGCGCTTACGGTAATCATCGCCGTGATGAATGGGTTTCAGCTTGGCTTTATTGAAAACATACTTGAAATATCATCGTATTATATCCGTATAGATAATTTTCCAAAAGATAAATTATCCTTGCTTGGTGAATTCAAAAAAAATACGGAAATAGTATCCGCTGTTCCGTTTATAGAAACACAGGGCATTGTACGTGAGGAATTTAAAGATATGCAGTGCGCTGTTGTTTTGCGCGGAGTTCCTGAAAACGCAGTTGAAGAAGATCGCGGCATGGGTGGTCATCTTGAATTTATTGAAGGCGGCTTTGACGTTAAAAAGCCGCATTCGCTGCTTTTGGGCGCGGAATTGGCGGCAAACCTTGGCATAGAAACAGGCGATGAGATAGATTTTCTTTCTATTTCAAATATTTTTTCCGTTGATGAAGATTCGTCCTTGCGTACTTTCACTGTAACAGGCGTGTTTCGTACAGGATATTATGAATACGATTCAAGCTGGGGGTTTATCAATATTGAAGACGCCGCCGCTGTTGAAAATGATAAAGAAGTTTGTACAATCGGCATAAAACTTAAAAACCGGTACAACGACATAATTACAATGCCTGAAATAAAAAGCATAATAGACAATGCCTTTACAGAAAATGAACCGGGTAAATCCGGCATTGTAATAAGTTCGTGGCGTGATTACAATAAATCGTTTTTTAACGCGCTGCGTACGGAAAAGCTTCTTATGTTTGTACTCGTTGGTCTTATATTTATTGTTGTGGCGTTGAATATTTATCAGGCGCAGCGCAGATCCGTTCTTGAGCGCAGCGAAGAAATCGGTTTGCTGAGGGCGGTTGGCGCTCCGGATCTTTCAGTTCGGCTGACTTTTGCGCTAAAGGGGCTTGTAATCGGACTTATAGGCGCTTCTGGAGGCATGTTTTTTGCCCTTTTAATATCAACGCATATACAAGGCTTTTTTTCATTGATAGAATCAATCATTACGCTTGTAATAAAAGCTGCCTATGCGGTAAGGGGCATATTTTACGGCAGTGATAATTTTGCTTTTTTTTCAAAAAATATATTTTATATACATGAATATACTGCACGGCTTATCGCAGGTGAAGTACTGTTTATTTATGTTTTTGCCGTACTGTCGGCGTTTATGGCTGCGTGGTTCGCTTCAGCCCGTATAAGCAGAATTAAGCCGTCGGAAATACTGCGCAATGAATAGGAGATACACATGAGTGATAATATTGTTCAAGTCAGCGGATTGATAAAAGATTATAAAACCGGACCGGAGATTCTACATATAATAAAAGGCGCGAGTTTTGAAATTAAACGCGGCATTGCGGTTTCTATAACCGGCACGTCAGGCAGCGGAAAAAGCACGCTTCTGAATATACTCGGCGGCCTTGACGTATTCGATAAAGGCGTTTGTATTGTAGACGGCAGGAATCTTGGGATTCTTCCTGAAAAAACACTTTCAGAATACCGCAGAAAAACTGTCGGCCTTATATTCCAATTTCATTATCTGTTAAACGACTTTACCGCGCTTGAAAATGTAATGCTCCCTGCATATATCGCCGGAGAAAAAAAGAAAACGGCGCTTGACAGGGCAAAACTTCTTCTTGAAGAAGTTCAAATGGAAAACAGATTACACCATTATCCGTCAAAACTTTCCGGCGGCGAACGTCAGCGTGTCGCTGTAGCGCGTTCTTTAATCAACAATCCGGAAATAATTCTTGCTGATGAACCGACAGGTAATCTTGATGAAGAGAACAGCGTAATTGTGTCAAAGCTGCTTTATGAAAACGCCGCCAGACACGGTAAAACGCTTGTTATTGTAACGCATGATAATCAGGTTGCAGAACGCGCGGCATGCCGCTGGACACTGATAGACGGCGTGCTTAAGGAGGTATAATCATTTTATGAAGTATTCTTGTTTGCATACACATACTGAGTTTTGCGATGGAAATGGAACGGTTGAAGATTTTTGCCAAAACGCCTTTGAAAAAGGCTTCGTGTCTTTAGGTTTTAGCGCGCACGCTCCGTTGCCGAAAGATATTGGAACAACAAGTGATTGGCATTTAAACGCCGATGATGTAAATATTTATATTGATGCGGTTAATAATGCAAAAGAAAAATGGCGCGGTAAACTTGACGTATATCTTGGACTTGAAGTTGATTTTATAAGAGGCTGCGCAGGTCCGTCTGATAATTGCTGGCAAAAATTAGGCCTTGATTATATTATCGGTTCTGTACACCGCGTGCCGCCTTTGGATAAAAAAAATGATTGGGCAAAAAATCCGGAAAATAAAAATAAGCTGCTGTGTATAGACGGTACGCGTGAAGATTTTGAGTTAATTATAAATAAAGAATTCGAAGGAGATTCGCGCGCGCTTGTTGAAGCATACTATAATGATTTATCCGCAATGTGTACCGCAGGAGGATTTGACATACTTGGTCATGCCGATCTTATTGTAAAAAACAACAAGAATGATATTTTCTTTTCAACACAAAGCGGATGGTACAAACAGTGTGTTTATAAACTGGCGGATACGCTTGCGGAAAAAAATAATATCATTGTTGAAGTGAATACCGGCGGATTAAATCGCGGCAGTACAACTTCATTGTATCCTTCAGACGATATTCTAAAAATATTTATGCTGAAAAACATTCCTGTAACAATAAACGCCGATGCGCATAGCGTTGAGCATCTTGGCGGATTTTATGAAAAAGCGCGCGTTTCTCTTCTTGCTTCCGGTTATAGAGAATATATGCTTTTTAATGGCAAAAAAAACTGGACTGCATCAGTACTATAATAGCATGAAACGTATAGTGCTTAAAAAAGGTGAAGAACACCGCATTAAATCAGGTCATCCGTGGGTTTACAACAATGAAGTCCTTTCGGTCTTTGATGGAAAAAATGCAAAACCATGCGGACTTGATGCGGGAGAATGCGCTGATATAGAGACCTATAATAAACATTATTTAGGCCGCGCGTTTGTAAATCCGCATTCAAAAATAATTGCCCGGATATATAGTCCGTCAAAAGAAGGTGCTGACAGCGGTTTTTTCAAGCGGCGTTTACGGGAAGCGTTTGAACGAAGAAATTATCGGGACAAACATGATTCTTTAAGGCTTGTTTTTGGCGAAGCTGATTTTTTACCCGGCCTTATAATAGATCGTTTTGTCGGCTGGAGTTTACGTGATATAGAAACAAACGATATACAAAAGCCGCTTGAATTTGATAAGATACATAAAATTCTTGGCGAACCGTCAGTATGCGTTGTAGTACAAATTCTAAGTTTTGGCATGGAAGCACGGCGTGAAATAATTTTGAAGGCGCTTGTTGAAATGTTGTTTCAATTTTATGGCGAACCATTGTTTATCCTTGAGAAATCATCTATAAACGCGCGTCAAATGGAAGGATTACCGCCTGGCGAAGGCATTATCAGCGGAACGGTTCCTGAAGACGGCATAGTTATTTTTGAAAACGGCTATCCGTTCATAGTTGAATTTTTCAGTGGACAAAAGACAGGACATTTTTTGGATCAGGCCGAAAATCACCGTGCAGCGGCGGTATATGCGCAGGGCAAAAAAATCGTATTAGATGCGTTTTGCTATACAGGCGGATTCGCCGTACACTGCGCGCGCAGCGGTGCGGAAAAGGTTATTGCCGCAGACTCGTCAAAAAATGCAATTTTATTGCTTAAACGTAACGCTGTGTTAAATAATGTTGCGGATACAATAACTACAGTGGAAACCGATGTATTTGAGCTTCTTACAAAATATGAATGCGCTAAAAAAAAGTTTGATCTTATAGTTCTTGATCCGCCGGCTTTTGCAAAATCACGGCAAGCGCTCGATGGAGCAATAAGAGGCTATAAAGAAATCAATTTAAAAGCTCTTTTAATGCTTAATAAAGGAGGCATGCTTATAACGTCTTCATGCAGTTTTGCGCTGAGTGAAATAAATTTTAAAAGAATTATTCATGCTGCGGCGCAGGATGCAGGTAAAAGAATTATACAAACTGAATTCCGAACACAGTCTCCGTGTCATCCCATACTTGTAGGTTATGATGAATCGCATTATCTTAAATGCGGTATATTTACTATCATATAATAGGCGTTTATGAGTAATTTTCAAAAGTTTACAATTTTTTGTTCATTTTACAAGCCGCATTTAGCGCTTTTTACCGCCGATATGACATGCGCGCTTATGGTTGCTTTTATCGATTTAAGCTTTCCCATGTTTACAAAGTGGTCTATTGAGAATCTTTTGACAGAAGGTCTTTGGAAATTCTTTTTTATATTTATTACGGGGCTTTTATTGTTATATGTTTTCCGCGCTATGTTTGTTTATTTTATTACCTATTGGGGACATAGCTGCGGCGCATTCATCGAAGCTGATATAAGAAACAGCATTTTTAAACATATACAAACTCTGTCATTTTCCTTTTTTGATTCGCAGCGTACAGGACAATTGGTTGGCCGTGTAACTACGGATCTTTTTGATATTACTGAACTTGCGCATCATGGTCCGGAGGATTTGTTTATAGCGGGGATTACACTGATCGGTTCGTTTATCTTGATCTATTCTTTCAGGCCGGAAATGGCTTTAATACTTCTTTTTTTTATTCCATTGATTGTTTTACATATTATTGGAAGCCGCGCCGGATTATTAAAAACTGCACGTACCGTAAAACAAAAGACAGGAGAAATTCTTTCAAGCATGGAATCTAGTATTTCAGGCTTTCGTGTTGCTGCAGCTTTTACCAATGAAGAATATGAGCATAAAAAATTCAATGATGGTAATGAAGATTATAAAAAATCGCGTATAGTTTATTTTAAGTCAATGGCGCGTTTTTGCTGCCGGACTGAGTTTATGACAAATGTCATGAATGTAATCGTACTTGCCGCCGGCGGCGCTCTTATCATGAAAAATAAAATGACATTAACAGAACTGATTACGTGCAATCTTTTTATGGCGTCATTTTTACAGCCAATCCGGCGCCTTCAAAATTTTGTAGAAAGTTACACTGTTGGCATAGCCGGTTTTACACGTTATCTGGAACTTATGAGTGTTAAACCTGATATAGCGGATAACAAGGATGCGGTAGAAATTGATCATATTAACGGCGTAATCGAATATAAAAATGTAAGCTTTTCATATAATAAAGGAAAGCGTGTGTTTGCCGGTATTAATATTTCCATACCCAAAGGAAGTACGCTTGCGTTGGTAGGTCCTTCTGGAGGCGGTAAAACAACTCTTGCCGCGCTTTTACCGCGCTTTTATGAAATTATTGATGGTACCATAACTATTGACGGCGTAGATATAAGAAAAATAAAACTTAAGTCTCTTAGGGAAAAAATCGGCATGGTTTCACAGGATGTATTTCTTTTTGCAAGCACAATAGAAGATAATATACGCTATGGAAAACCTGACGCGGCCGTTGAAGAAATTGTAGATGCTGCAAAAAAGGCTGAGATTCACAGAGATATTATGAAAATGCCGGATGGATATAAAACTATAGTGGGTGAGCGCGGAGTGCGTCTTTCCGGCGGACAAAAACAGCGTATCGCTATTGCCAGAATATTTCTTAAGAATCCGCCGGTGCTTATTTTGGATGAAGCTACGTCAGCATTGGACAGCGTAACGGAAATTCGTATACAAGCCGCGCTGGAAGAATTATCAAAAGGACGTACGACGCTAGTTATAGCGCACAGGCTTTCCACGATACGAAACGCCGAAAACATTATAGTAATTGATGAAAACGGCATCCGTGAACAGGGCGGTCATGATAGTCTTATTGCTGCAAACGGAGTATACGCAGAACTTTACAAAGCGCAGAACGGCTAGAGATCAGCCGGAACACTAAGTTTTGTCAGTATTACGGCAAGTTCGTGTATAGGTACATCCATATTATTCTTCAGCCAGTGCTGTATAAGACCGATTGTACCGTTTACTTCAAAGACAGAATAATATTCCCTTGTTTTATCGGTTAGCGTCTTTTTATGAAAAAGCCTTTCAGCCTGTTTGTAATAACGGCGAAGCAGCCGTTTTTGAAAATTAACATCGCCATTTTCGCTTAATAATATCTGAATAAAGTTGTTGTTGTTAGCGATATATAAAAGCAGTTCTTCAATCATTTGGGTGATTTTTTGAATAATTTCGTAATTACTGTTTCTGTTGCTATATTTATTTAATATATCTTCAAAATAAGCAAATGTTTCTTCCTGTGTTTTTTGCAGTAAATCATACTGGTTTTTGTAATACGTGTAAAAAGTTGAACGGCTTATATCGGCAAGCGTACATATATCCTTTATTGAAATATTTGTAATAGGCGTTGTTTTCATGATTTCTATAAGGCTATCCCGCAAAACTTTTTTTGTATAGGAAATTTTGCGGTTTGTTTTTATTGTAATGTTTTCCATAAAAGACGACCAATACTCCTACATTGTAATAAAAAATGCACAGTACTGAACAAAATACACAGTATTGTTCAGTACAGAACATATTAAAATAAAATGTATATTGAATTTAATTTTCAATGTATTCATAATCTATAATATAAAAAATATCAAGTGGAGGTTTTCAGGATATTTATGGAAAAGCTATTCAAGCATCCGTCTATCGTTGTAGGCTTTATTGCGGCAGTTACCGTGTTTTTTTCATTTCAACTTCAAAAGGTTGAGCTTGATAATAACAACTTTCGTTTCCTGCCTAAGAACGATCCTGCGCGTGTTGTATCTGATTATATTGAGGAAGAATTTGGTGGTTCGGTTTTGGTGCTTGTTGGTCTTGAACGCCCTTACGGAACAGTTTTTGATGCCGAATTTCTTAAACGCACCGAAGATTATATCAATGCGGCAGAGTCGATAGAGTATGTTAAAAATATAAATTCTATTATGTCAACGCAGTACATTACCGGAAACAGTGACAGCATAATTGTTGATGATCTTGTTTCAAAAGATTTTTCGGGTACTCCTTCTGAAATTGAAGAACTAAAACAGCGGATAGCGTCATGGGATATTTTTAGAGGAGCTATAGTTTCTGAGGATCTTTCGGCTACTCAAATTCTTATTTCACTTGATATTCCTTCAGAAGACGCAGGAAATCCAAGGGTAAACGCAAGCCTTATAAAAATACGCGACAGCGCTAAAATAATGTTTAACGGCCTTGCCAATGTTTATGTTGCGGGTCTTCCGGTTGTAAGCAGTACGATAAATGAATCGATGAATACGGATCTTAAAGTGCTTATACCGCTTGTTATACTTGTAGTATTGGCTATTCTTTTAATTTCGTTCAGAAGATTGAGTTTTGTTCTTTTGCCGTTAATTACCGTAATTGTTGTTGTTATCTGGACGATAGGCGCTATGCCGTTTTTTGGCATACGGCTTTCAATTCTTTCCACTGTTTTGCCGGTAATACTGGTTGCGGTTGGAAGCGCATACGGCATTCATATTGTAACTCATTATATGCATGATGTAAAAGGCGCCGTTTTGACAGTTGAAGAACACCGGACGATTGTATTTGCGCTTCTGCGAAAGATTATAAAACCGGTTTTTCTTGCGGCGCTTACAACGTTTTCCGGTTTTGTATCATTTTGTTTTACGCCGATTGTTCCAATGCGTGAGTTTGGGGTTTTTTCGAGTCTTGGCGTAATCATATCATTTATTGTAGCGGTAACTTTAATTCCTTCTTTAATTTTGATGCGCGGTCCTCGTTCCATTCCAAAAACGCTCAGAACGAACATTGCAGAGCGGAGAGATAAAATAAGTATCTTTATAACTAATTTATTCTACGCTATATCGCAAAGGAATATTTTGGTGTTTGCTTTTATGCTGGTTGTTGCAGCAGTTTCAGTATATGGTCTTTCAAAAATAGTCGTTGATAATGTGTTATTAGAATTTTTTCAAAACAATACCGATATAAGCCGGTCTGACCGCTTTATTCGTGAATATTTTGGAGGTTCAAAAGAATTAGTTCTTGTTGTCCAAGCCGATACAACAGAAGAACTGCTTAATCCGGCTGTGTTGAGCGCTGTAGACGGCCTTTCAACATATCTTACCAGCCGTATTCCTGAAGTAGGTAAAGTAGTTGGTTTTACAGACGTTATAAAACGTATAAATCAGGTTTTTAATGTTGATGAAAGTCCTGATGGCCTGCGTCCTGTTGTACAAAACACTGCTGTAAGTGACGACGGTTTTGGCTTTGGTTTTGACAGTGTTGACGACAGCAGTTCATATTCTACAGTTGCCGAACCGGAAAATATTCCGGATAAAGCAGGTTTAGATCAGTATACCGCCGCCGATATTATTAAGCTGCTTGATATTGCTGCAAGTAAGCGTGAAAAAATGTACGGCAATGATCTTGTCCGGGAACTTGAGCGCCTTACAAACTATAATGGTTTTGCATATTATGAAATACCTGCCGACCCTGAACGTTATGGTAAAAAAAGTGCGGAAGAACTTCAGGCGCTCGTTTCAAATTATCTTGTACTGCTTGCCGGAGACAGTAATCTGGAATATTCAAATGATCCGCTTGAGCCTACGGCCATTAAAACGTTAATACAGCTTCGTACAACAGGACAGAAAGATACGCAAAGCATAATTGATATTATAAATGCGTATATAAGTTCGAATTTTCCAAAAAATGTCAAAGTGGTGATAGGCGGCGGCGCAACTATAGAAGGCGCAATCAGCAGTTTGGTAGTAAACTCGCAAATTGTGTCGATTATTATTTCTGTGATTATGGTATTTATTATAATTGCGCTGTCTAACCGCTCGTTTGTAGCGGGTATTATAGCAGCTGCGCCGCTTACGCTGGTCATGCTGTGTAATTTTTCCGTTATGGGTTTTCTTAAAATAAAATTAAATGTTGGTACGGCGCTGATTTCCAGTCTTGCTGTCGGCATCGGCATTGATTATACAATTCACTTTATTGAATTCTTTAAGCGCGAATATAATGAGGGAGGCGGCGATTTTCTCCGTAGGACTTTCATGAACTGCGGAAAGTCAATAATGATCAACGCAATATCTGTCGGCGCAGGCTTTGGCGTTTTAGCCGCATCGCGTTTTAGAATTCTTGCTGAGCTTGGTTTGCTTGTATCACTTAGTATGCTGATAACAGCAGTTATAAGCCTCACATTGATTCCGGCAATGCTTATAACATTTAAGCCGAAATTTATTTACAATAAGAAATTACAGGAGGAAGTAAAATGAAATATAATAAAATTGTTGTATTTGTTGTGTTGTGTTATTTAGCAGGTTCTTTTGCGAATGCGCAGGATGCCGCTTCTATTATGGATACGGCAAGAAATCGCATTAAGAAAGAAACTCTTTCTTCACGCTCGCGTATGGTAATTACAGCGAAGGATGGTTCAACATCAGAAAGGCTTATTGATCAATACTCAAAAGACGGGCCAAATGGAGCGCGTATAATTATTGTGTTTCAAAAGCCGGCAAATGTTGCGGGCACGCGTTTTTTGACAATGGACAATAAAACGGGCGGATCTGACCGCTGGATATTCTTGCCGAGCCTTGGTAAAGTCCGCCGTATTGCCGCGTCTGAAAGCGGAGGCAGTTTTATGGGAACTGACTTTTCTTATGATGACATATCATTGAGTGACAGAGAAGCAAACCTTGATACTCATACAATGCTGAGGGAAGAAACATTAAACGGCGCCGCATGTTATGTAATTCAGTCCATTCCAAAAGATACCTCTTATCAATATTCAAAAATTATTACATGGATCGATAAGAATAAAAGTTTCATATATAAGAGCGAATTATATGATAAGCGGGGTACATTGGTAAAAGTGATGGAGATGTCCGGATTTAAGGATATTCAAGGCAGACAAACGCCGTCGCAAATAAAAATATCAACAGTTAATACAGGGACTTATACAACTATTTATATAGAGATCACTAAATATGATGATCCAATACCTGAATCTGTTTTTACTACAGCGTATCTTGAAACCGGGAGATCAAAATGAGAATACGTATTTCTATTCTGTTGTTGCTGATGACAGTACGTCTTGCTGCACAGGATTTTGGATTTGGTGATGAAGCTGCTGCAGCAATTCCAGATAACGGGCAGTCCGTTTCGGTAAGCGGTGAAGCGTCAGCTTCATTTACAGGATATACCGATGATTTTTTGGAGAATATTTCTGAAGTAAAATCCGGCGATCTATTTTCCGGTAAAATTAATTTTAGCGCGAAGAATTCATTTGCCGAGTCGCTTATCAGTCTTAAATTATCGACAATTCAATCACAGGCCGTTGTGCCTGCTTCCGCTTTTCCTGTTGCGTTTGACGAAGCGTTTGTCCGTATGTATATTGGCGGGGCTGAAGTCGAGGCCGGATTGCGTAAGCTTACATGGGGAAAGGCGGACAGTTTTGGACCGCTTGATATAACAAATCCTTATGATTATACAGAGCTTACCAATCTAAGGAATCTGCTGGAAATGAAAATCGCTAGACCGCTTGTTCATCTAACGTATCGTTTGGGAGAATTCTCAAAAATTGAAGGTCTTTTTATTCCGTATTTTGAAGGCAGCCGTTTTGATACAAGCGGACGCTGGAAACCATCACAAATGGATTTTTCACAGTCTCCTATCCCCATCTCTATTATTTTTGCGGATACTTCAACTCTTGCATACGCTCAGGAAGGGCTGCGTTTGACAGCAACGGTAGGATCGTCTGATATTGGCATACAATACTACCATGGCAGAATTAACAAGCCGGCGTATAAAATAACGCTGGCTTCTCCTCCGTCAGTTGAAATTTTATATAACGAGTATAATCAGATTGGAATTGACTGGGCGCGTGTAATTGCCGGTTTTAATATCCGGGCGGAAACCGCCGCAAATATTACAAGTGATTTCAAAGGTGATGATGGTTCTGTTTATAATCCGTCAATAGCGTGGTCGCTTGGGTTTGATCGTGATATTTTTTGGAGCGTTAATCTGAATATTCAAGCAAATGAAAGTATTAGACTGATGAATAATAAGACGGGCAGTGCCGATATTATGGCTTCCGATTTTGATATCGAGGGAGGCAAGGATGCAACATACACCCGAATTACGGCAGCTCTTTCAAAAAAATTTTTTCGTGATGAGCTTGAACTGCGCACCGCTGTTCTTTGGGACATAGAAGATAATGACTTTTTTATAGTACCGGCGGTTGTCTGGACAAAAGATTCGGCAAGCGTAGAATGTTCAGGAGGCATTTTTGGAGGCGATGATAAAGGAGAACTCGGCCAGTATTATAAAAATTGCTTTGCCAAAATCATTCTAAAGTATCTATTCTAATTTTTATTTGTACGGCATTTACTATTCGCCGGTGGTTATATCAATTCGTATTTGACTTTACTGCCCTGCAGATTATTGCAGGACAGTTTTATTGGTTGTATCTGGTTTAATACCCCGCGGTTCTGCCGTGCGGTTTATTGATAATCTATTGACAAAAATAGTTCTCCGCTGTAGTTTGAAACGGTAATGTTTAAAATTCTTACATTAAATAAAATATCAGCGGAAGGAATGGCGCTCTTTGACAGCGAAAATTACGAAGCTAAAAATAATATTGAAAATCCCGATGCTGTTCTTGTACGCAGCACGGATATGTACGGCATGGAAATTCCAAGCAGCGTTCTTGCTATAGCGCGGGCAGGAGCGGGTTATAACAACATTCCAGTAGAAAAATGCAGTGAACGCGGTATTGTGGTTTTTAATACACCGGGCGCAAACGCAAATGCCGTTAAAGAACTGGTTCTTGCCGTGTTATTTCTTTCGTCAAGAAAAATATTTGAGGGCGTGGAATGGATGAAAAGTCTTTCCGGCAGCAAGCAAGAACTTGCAGATATTGTTGAAGCGAATAAATATCTATTTAGTGGTCCGGAAATTCATGGTAAAACTCTAGGCGTTGCCGGACTTGGCGCCATTGGCGCGGCTGTTGCGAATGATGCATTGGCGCTTGGTATGGAAGTAATTGGATACGATCCGTATATTTCAATTGATGCGGCTTGGAAACTTTCCCGTTCGGTTTGCCGCGCCGATTCTCTTGAACAGCTGCTTGCAAAGTCAGACTATATTACAATACATATCCCATTTAGCGGCGACACAAAAGGTTTTTTGAATGTTAATAATATACCTTTTATAAAAAAAGGCGCGCGGCTTATCAATATGGCGCGCGGCGGGCTTATTGATGACTGCGCCATTATGACTGCGCTGGATTCAGGTGCTCTTTCGTATTATGCTACTGATTTTCCGTCGTCGAATCTTATCGCGCATAAAAATGTACTGTGTATTCCTCATTTAGGTGCGTCTACGCCTGAGGCTGAAATAAATTGTGCAAAAATGGCAGTGACGCAGTTAAAAAATTTTCTTGAGACTGGCGCGATAAAAAATTCGGTAAACTTTCCTGATTGCCATCTTATAGGCAATGAGTGCAACCGGCTTTTGGTTGCAAATAGAAATATTCCTAACATGGTAGGACAGATTACAAGCACACTAGCTGGTGAAAATATTAATATTACTGATCTTATTAATCACCATAAAGGAAATTACGCTTATAATATTATTGATACTGAGCAGCCTATTTCTAATAATGTACTTGAAAGGCTAAAAAAAATAGAAGGAGTTGTCCGTGTACGGACGATGCAAAAATGAGTAAGCACTATCTTTCAACAACAGAATTGGCGCGGTTTGCGACAAACGCGATTTTTGGAATAAGCGGATGCGTTATTTTTGCAGCCGCAAAATTTTTTATAAATGTGCTGATTGGGCCGGTGGGTATGGTGATAGGAGGCATTGCTGCGATTTTAGGCCTAACCGGACTTTTTTCAGCGGATAAAAACGATAGACGGGACGGACTTACCGTATTTGTTACCGGAGCGCTTTTTGTTATCATAGCAGCAGAGCTTGGTCCGGTAAGATTTTTTGCCGGATACCTGCTGTCCGCTGGCGCTTTTATGTCGTTTGCTTTTGGGGTTTGGAATGGAATTCGTTTTTTGATTGGATTTAAAAGACGCTCTTCATAGTGAAATATTTTTTTGAGACGTACGGCTGCCAGATGAATACGGCGGAATCTGACACATTGCGCCGTATGCTTGATGAGAAAAACTGGCAGGCGTCAGACAGCGCCGGAGATGCTGTTCTTATTATCATTAATACTTGTTCGGTTCGTGAAACTGCTGAACAGCGCGTATTCGGACGTCTCGCGCATTATGCTGCGCTTAAAAAGAAACGCCGGTTTTATCTGCTTGTAACAGGATGTATGGCGGCGCGGCTCGGAAATATTCTTTTGGAAAAAGGCGCTGATTTTGTTCTGCCGCCTGAATCAAAAGACAAATTCGACAGTATTATAAACACGCTAAACATGCCGCAGTTTTTTACTGCGGATAAAACAGTCTGCGAAAGGCGAATAACTCATGATAGTGTTGTTAATGGCGGTGTAGTGCGGCGTAATTTCCGTGCGTTACTGCCAATAATGCAGGGATGTGATAATTTTTGTTCTTATTGTATAGTACCGTATGTTCGCGGACGGGAGCGGTCATGCTCACCATCGGAAATTCTGAATGAGCTTACAGCGCTTGCCGCTGCCGGCGTGTGTGAAGTAACCCTGCTTGGACAAAATGTAAACTCATACCGGTATACTGAAAACGGAAGCAGCGTTATGTTTCCCGAACTGCTTGAACTTGTCGCGCGTCTGTCGGTGAATGCGGGAATTCGGCGTGTGCGGTTTCTTTCAAGCCACCCAAAGGATTTTACTCCGGAGATAATCGAGACATTAAGCCGTAATCTTGTTTTTTGCCGGCATATACATCTTTGCGTTCAGCATGGTTCAAACCGCATGCTTGAGCTGATGAACCGCCGCTATACGCGGGAAACTTATTTTGATCTTATATATGCAATTCGAAAAATGATGCCGGGCGTAACATTTTCAACAGATATTCTTGTGGGTTTTCCCGGTGAAACCGAAGAAGATTTTGAGCAGATACTCAGTTTAATGGAAGAAGTTAGATTTCTTTACGCTTATATGTATCATTATAATCCAAGAGAAGGTACGGCTGCTTATAACTTGTCTGGCAGAATAAGCGAAAGTATAAAACGGGCGCGGCTTGCCAAAGTTATTGAACTGCAAAAACATCATACTAAAGAATATTTGCTTTCACGGCTTGGCAGTGAAGAGGAAGTGCTTGTTGAAGGAATCAGCCGTAAGAACAAGTCGGAACTGCTTGGCCGGACGGAGAAAGATGAAATGGCCGTTATTTCAGGAGATAGTTCTTTGATAGGTTCGTTTATTAAAGTCCGGCTGCTTGAGCTGCGCGGGAATACGCTTTGGGGTGAATATTTGAACAAAATATAATCGTGGTTTTATTGGCTGTATCTGGTTTAATACCCCACGGCTTTGCCGCGGCTGTAAAATTCAAAAACATTTGAAAGATTGGTATTAAAACAGATACACTAAAAAAATTTCCTACCCAACGACAGCCCCTTTCTGTTACAACAAAAAATATACCAAAGCAGAAAGGGGCTGATACCGCTGGGCAAGACCAGCGGTAGTTCATTATAATATTCTTAACTGCACACATTCATAGTTTACACAAAATGCGCCTATACGATTAGACGTTATTGTTTACTTTAATAAATATTCTAATTTTGTTGTTATAAACGCCGTTTTATTTTTTGAAAAAATATCAAACGCTCCGCCGCTGCTGTAACTGTCCGGCGGTGAATTTTCAGCGATTATTTGGAATACGCCAAGATTCGCGGATTTCAGCTTTGTGATTTTAGCTCCGGCTTCTTTTGCTATGGTTTCCGCTCGTATTCTGGAATTTTCCGTAGCCTCAACAATCAAATTTAATTTTAACTCGTCCAGTTTTGTATAATAATATTCAGGCGCCATAGAAAGAAATTCAACGCCTAAATCAATTAATTCTGTAATATCCCGTGATATTTGTTCAATTTTATCAACATCATTGGATTCTATTTTAACACTTTGTGTTAAGGTATATCCGGTAAATATAGTATTAGTTAATCTCCCTTCATAATTATATTCATGATGATAGTTTTCTTGAATCCTTATCGAAGAAAAAATAATTTCATTCTCGTTAATATTATTTTTTATAAGATAACTTTTTACCGCAAAAGCGTTATTTTTTAATTGGTCATAAGCATCTTTTGAAGTTTTTGCTTCTTTTGAAAAAGATCCACGCCAAACAATTAAATCTGAAGTAAATGATTTTGTAGCCGAACCCGTTACGGTTATATAGTTATTTTGAGCGGTTTTAAACGAAATAAGATTGGCTGAAAAAATTAGTACGCAGATAACCACTGAAACGCATACTATCAGGGTTTTAACATATTCTTTCATATCTCTTTACTCATCTCCTCTTTATATACCCACGCGGTCTACAATGCGGCATTTTATCCGCGGCGGGGCAATTCATTTTCTTTACTTTCAATGTCTTTAAAATAACGGACGGTTCTTACTTTGAGTTCATCCGTTGCATCTTCATCGCATACGATAATAGCGCGCGGGTGCATTTGAAGGCAGGAAAGCGTCCAAAGATGCGTTACAGGTCCTTCCACGGCGGCGGCCAGCGCCCGCGCTTTTCGCCGTCCGCACGCTATTATCACTATTTCCCGCGCTTCCATAATGGTGCCTACGCCGACCGTAAGCGCTGTCGCCGGTACTTTGTTTGCATCGCCGTCAAAAAAACGGGAGTTTACTTCACGGGTTTCTTTTGTAAGCGTCTTTATCCGCGTACGTGACGTAAGCGATGATCCGGGCTCGTTAAATGCGATATGTCCGTCTTCACCCATGCCGCCCAAAAAAAGTTCAATGCCGCCGCATGAAGCGATCTTTTGTTCATAGCGGCTGCATTCTTCGGTCAAATTGCGCGCCGTACCGTCAAGAATATTAGTCTGCAGCTCAGGTATGTCAATATGCTGAAAGAAATTTTCATGCATAAAAAATCTATAACTTTGTGGATGAAGGCCGTCAAGTCCGGTATATTCATCCATATTAAATGTAATGACATGTTTAAAACTTAAATTTCCGGTTTTGTACATACCGACAAGTTCTTTGTAGATGCCAAGCGGACTTGAACCTGTGGGAAGGCCAAGCGTAAACGGCCGGTCTGCTGATGGAGAGAAAGAACGGATGCGCTGCGCGATATAATGCGCCGCCCAGTAACTTGCTTTTTCAAAATTCTCTTTTATAATAAGTCTCATAATATCTTACAATATGTTAAATTTTATATCACCGCCGGCTATAACTGTCAAGATACGCCAGTTCTTATCAAACACGGTTAAATCCGCATCCCCTCCGGGTACCAGCGCGCCTTTATTTAAATATCTCATAATGCGCGCCGGATTTGTTGACGCAGCGCGGACAGCGTCTTCCAGACTGAAGCCAAACTCAACCAGATTTTCAATGCCTTTTATCATCGTAAGCGCGCTGCCGGCGATTACGCCGTCCGATTTTCGCCGCCACAATCCGCCGGAAAATTCGACTTCTTCACTGTTAGCAAAGTAGGGCGGGGACTCCATATCCGTAGGTTTGAGGCTGTCTGTAACAAGTACAATATTTGCCGCACTTTTATCGCGCAGGAGAAACTGAAACAGCGCTTTGTGTACGTGCAGGCCGTCAGCTATGACTTCGCACGTTGTTTCATGATGAATTAGTATGGCGCCGGCTGCATTGGGATTCCGGTGTTCCATTGCGCTCATTGCGTTAAATAAATGTGTTGTATGAAAAATGCCGGCGAGTATGCCTTCGACCATATTTTCATAGCTGGCGTTTGTATGGCCGGCTTGAAGGACGATGCCTTTTTTTTCGCAGTAAAGCGCAAGTTCATGCATGTTTTTAAGTTCAGGTGCAACAGTCATGTTTATGATATGTCCTTGCGCGGCGTTCCAAAGCTCTTCCATAAATGGTATGTCGACGGAGCGCAGGAACTCAGGCTTTTGTACGCCCAGATATTTGGGCGAGAGAAACGGTCCTTCAAGATGAAATCCCATAATTTTTGCGCCTGTTTCTTTGCCGATTGCAGGCAGCAGAGCTTTTATTACACTGACCATATCGGCGCTTGGATATAACGTTGGGTTAAAGGCTGTTACACCGTATTTTATAAGAAACTTTGACATTTCAATCAGTGCATCTGCAGATTCATCGTCCGTACCGAAACCTCCTGCGCCGTGGATATGCGTATCTATGAATCCCGGGGTTATGTAGGCTTTATTTACGTCAATAATGCGCGTGTTATTTGTAAATCTTTTTTGAGCGAGTCTTTTCTGGGTGAAAACATCGGAAACTACGCCGTCTTCTATTAGGACAGCGCAGTTTTCGATAGTTGAAAAACCTGTAAATATTGTTCCGTTATGCAGACAAACCGAAGACATAAGTTAGTCTATATGGTAAGCGGCTTATAGTCAATTACACGGCGGTTTTCCGGCTGTTAAGAAAGTTAGATTTCGCGCGTAACCTTTCCTTTGCCGGAAATTTTTTCGGTAAGCTGCGGATTGCCGCGGTAAACGACTTCACCTGCGCCGGAAATGTGTACGACAAGGTTATCTTTGCACCACACGCGCGCTCTGCCGGAACCGCTTATGTCAAGATTTGCCATACTGACGGGAAAGTTGTTTGCGTCAAACGTTCCCGCGCCGCTTAATACAACGCGTACTTCTTGCATTCGGTCAAACACATTGTCGATAACTTCAATGCCGCCCGAACCGTCCATCAAAAAAACAAAGATGTTTGGCGTATATACATCGAGTACGCATTCGGTAAACTCAAGTTTTTTACCAAACAATCCTTTTGTGCCAATACGCAGCATATTCTTCCTGACGATTATATCAAGATATTCTTTAAGATTCGCGTCGCAGTTTAGCGTAATTTTGTTTTCCGCACTCTTATGCACACGAACGGTTACACCGTCCAGCATTGATTCAATGCCGGTAAATTCAGGAAGCGTTTGTTCAACCAGTTCTGTTACGCCACTGCCGCGTATGGTTTTTCCGCCGCCGCGTGTTTTTTCGGTTATTTCTGGATTACCTTTACAGATAACGTTTCCCTGTCCAAGCGTTTCAATTGAAAGATTGTTTTCAGCCCATACACGCGCCGTGCCCGCGCCGGTAATTTTAACGCGCGCTGTTTCCACCGGAAACGCATCTGCTATAACATTACCAGAGCCTAAAACATCAATATTCAACGTTTTACCGGCAAAGACATTATCAAGTATTTCTACATTGCTTGAGCCCTTAATAAAAATGCCGTTTAATTCATTCGTCCACACATCAACCGTAAAGATAGTGAACTGGATATTTTTGTTAAACTGCCATTTTGAGCCGGTATATAAAACATTGTTTTTAACGGAGAGATCAACATATTCCTGCAAATTGGCGTCGGTATTAAGAATGATTTTATTCTCCGCGCCTTTATGCACACGAATAAGAACGCTTCCCGTTGATTCAATTGCGTAAAAAGGCGCAATCTGTTTTTCTATAGACGCCGCAACGCCGTTTCCTTTGATAACATTCAACGAACATGAGACGAACGCCGCGCCCGCAAGAACCGCAAAAAAAAATTTTGTTTTTTCCATAAGAAACTCCTCTATAAGTTTTATCATTGATAAAATATTTATTCCATTCAACTGCACAATAATGCTGCTGAATGTTCTTTAATCCACCAACGGCGGCATATAAAGACAAAAATCATTCACGTAGAAGAATACCTTCTTTTTTCAAAACGGTTAATGCATTGTTAAATTCTGCCAGTATTGTATCTATAGAAAATAAATATAATGATTGATGTAAAGAAACAAAATCAATGCTTTCAACTAGCAGATCTTTAACAGTAATTCCTTCAACTTTATTTTGCAATGTTAATAGTATTGAAAAAAAGTATAGGTCAGTTATTTTATAAACTTCTGTTTGTTCGTGATTATAAAGATACATAACATTTTCAATTATATCATACGTAACAAGTTTATTTAATATTATGATTTCAGTCTCATGTAATTTATCTCGCAATTCATTTTGTATTCGTTCTTTTTCAAGAAAAAATATTTTTTTACAAGATGCCGGCGCGCTTTGTTTATCATTTTTATTAAGTCTTACTACTGTGCATGGAGTACATTCTTTTTTAAAGAATTTACATAAATTCTTGCATTCAGAGTAAATATTATTTAAACCAACACTGTACACATAATTAAACTCTCTGAAAAGCGGTGCTTGTATAAGCGTGCTTATATCAGTGCTGGAAAGATTTATTTTTTCGAGATGTTTTTCTTTATAGATTTTTACAGTTTTTTCATTCTCCGTCAATCTATCACATGGATAAATAAAACCTTTCCAATCTATATAAGAATAGCCAAAACCAGCACTGCATGTACGCACAGGTAATTTAAGATTATATCCATATTTATTATTAATATAATCAACAATAAGAGGTGAAGAAAATTTTGGAATTAATTGACAGTTAACATTTTTTTGTAGTGCGCCCAAACATTTTACAAGTTCAAACAATTCGTCTTGTGTAAACTCTTGAATATATTTATTATCTTTTTCAGTTATCAGTTCAAGTCCTATCCATTCATCAATGCCAATATCATCAAGAAAGGTTATTAAGTATCCTAATTCAGCGATATTTTGCTTTGTAATAACAGTATTGACACAAATTTTATAAGGATTATTCTTGCATAGATTTTTTAGATTATCAATAACTACATCGTAAACTTTTCCACCGCGTATTTTATTGTGCGTTTCTTTAATACCGTCAATGCTTATTACTATTAAATCGATACAGGATAATTTACGTAATTTTTCAATATATTGTTTTTTTAAAAGAAAGCCATTGGTATTGATGCCGACTTTTATTCCGCTTGTATTATTCTCTATATAAGTAAGAATATCCAAAAAATCTTTTCTATGCGTGGGTTCTCCGCCAAGAAACTGAATATGAGTAACGCCTATAGAATTTAATTTTGATAGAATAGTATAAATATCCGTTGTATCAATGTCCTTATAAAAATCATTTTCACGTTCTTTTTTATTGATGCAAAAAGAACATGCAAGGAAACATTGTTTGGTAATATCCCATTTTATGTTTTTAAGAAACATCTTTACCGCCATTTTAAAAAAGACAGGGATAATATTTGCATATTGTCCCTATCATTAGCATAATTGCAAATCAATGAGATTTGCAGTTGCTCCAACCACATTGATAATTTAAGAGAGATATCTCTCTTAAATTTACTCAGCTTCACAAAGATTGCAAAGATTGAGTGCAGGTGCTAAAATTGGAGCAAGTTCATCAGTGATTTTTTCCATTTATTTCCTCCTATTTATTAAGATTTTTTATAGTGCGCTGTATTTGCGTACTTGTCAAGGTTTTTTACCAATTAACAATAATATGTACAAGGGATTATTTCGCTATCAAGAAACATGTACATAAATATTCTTAAAATTAAATGCAGCTTTAAACTTGACAAGCTTTTCTTTTGCGCTGGTGTAAGATTTTATGCCATATAGCGCAAAGTAAAATGCAAGTTCTTTTTCCAATGAATTACGAAGAAGGCGTATTTTTCTTTTTACGTCTAGCGGCATTACAGGAAATAAAGCAATATTTTCATTATAGATCTCTTCACAAAAAGCTTTAGCGTATTTATTCTTGTATTTATTTACATAAACATCTTCAATAATTTTATATTCATTGTATGTTTGATCGAGTACAGAGCGAAAGCCTTCTATACATTGTGTTTCACATAAACAAAGCCCGCTTACTACATTTGATTCTGCATCATACATAACATAAAGTACTTCGAATGCGCGTTCTTTAAAAAAAGAAATTTGCATAGTAAAAGTATAAAATACATGAAATCCTTTTATTAAATCAGCATCCTTGTAAATCATATTTATATTATATTTACGCGAACATCCAATATTTGCGTTTTTTAGGAGAATGCGTAATGTATTGTATGAAATAAGAATATTGTTTTCTTTTAGCTTTTCTTTGATTTGCCTGATATTACAATTGGCGTATATATCACTTTGCACCAGTCCAATGATCCTCTTTCGTGTTTCTTCGCTGGTATAATTTGCCGGATGTTTGTTGGTATTACCATGAATAAACGCTTTTTTGCCGTATTTTCTTAATAATAAAACAAGCTGTTGAACACGCCGTACGCTTAGTCCAAGTTTTTGTGCAATTTCTCGAGTAGTACAGATACCATTAACTACATCTTTAATTAAGGTATATACGCGGTTTTGTTTTTCTGTCATTTCAGTCCCCTTAATCTGATAATCTTGCCTTCTTACCGAAGGTAGGGTGTCTGCGCGCTATGAGCCGTAAACCGCTCTTGTTACTGAGATAGTGCGGAAATATAAGGAAACCTGAGAAAATATATCCGCAACACGCGGGGGTAGATAAAATGACGCGCCGAATTGTACAAGTTTTTGCTGTTGGTTACGCCATGTACTATACCGCCATTATTCATGGTAGACAGTATATCAGCGCGGCATTTAGTTTGTCAACCGGTATCAAATAGTCCGTTGTCAGTTGCCGGATTTTAGCTATTCTTGCAAATATATAACTATAAAAATAAGATATATATCTATTAGATTTAAATCTTGAGCTTTTTACGTAAAAACTTTAGATTACGGCTTGTTGGGTTTAGGCAGCCGGCGCATAGAGGCGCACTGTGGGGCTTGCGGATAAACTTGCAATGCCTGCGACTCTATGATAGACTTGCCGTTGTAAAATAGAGCGCTGTTTTGGAGTTGTAGTTTGTTTCTTAAAAGTCTTGATATTTTTGGTTTTAAATCCTTTGCCGATAAAACCCATATCGAATTCTCAGACGGAATTACCGCCCTTCTCGGGCCTAACGGCTGCGGAAAATCAAATGTCGTTGACGCCATAAAATGGACGCTCGGCGAACAAAGATCCGCCGCCATGCGCGCCGAAAAAATGGAGGATGTCATTTTTAACGGCTGCGAATCACGCCACGCCCTCGGCGTAGCCGAAGTCGCCCTCGTTCTTGCCAACGATAACGGCCTGCTCCCGCGTGAAGAAGCCGAAATCGAAATTAAACGCCGCCTCTACCGATCGGGTGAAAGTCAGTATTTCATCAACAACCAAGAGAAAAAACTTAAAGATATCCGCGAGCTTTTTTGGGATACAGGCGTTGGTAAAGCCGCCTATTCCGTCATGGAACAAGGAAAAATCGACCAAGCCCTCTCCTCAAAGCCAGAAGAACGCCGCTATCTCTTTGAAGAAGCCGCCGGTATCACCAAATTTAAGGTGAAAAGTAAAGATGCCGAACAAAAACTCGCTAAAACTGAAGAAAATGTGCGCCAAGTCGAGGGAATTCTTAAAGAAGTAAAACATTCTCACGACAGCCTTAAAGTCCAGGCCGAAAAAACCTTGAAATACCGCAGCCTTAAAGATGAGGCCTTTGTTCTTGAACGCGATATTCAGCTGTTACGCCTCAAACAATTCCGTAATGAACATAATGCACGCGAGGAAACACTCAGAAAACGTAAAGAAGAACGCGACTTCGTTAAAGCCGAACTCGATGCCGTTACTCAGGCCGTTGGAGAAAGTATGGATGTAGTCAATGATCTCCAATCCCAATTTAACGCTGCCCAGGTTGAGATTTTCGGACTGGCTAAAGAAAAACAGGGGCTGTACGATAATATAAAGCTGCTCGGCGAACAACGCGACGGATGTAAAAATATAATCACCTCCAATGAGAACCGTAAAACCGCCGCCGGCCTTAAAATCGAAGAATTATGCGCCGGCGCTGAAGAACAGGACGGCATCGTCCTCGATATAAAAAAGAAAGTCGCCGCCATGGAAGAGCAAATAGCTTCCTTTGAACAGAATATCAATCTGGTTTCCTCCCAAATCAACGAAAATGAAAAAAAAATCGGTCTCAATGAAGAAGAAATCATACAGCTCGAAAAACGGCAGCGCGTTCTTGAAGAAGAACTTGAAAGTATAACAGGTCGGCTCGTTACAGAGCTTGACCGCGGACTTAAGGACGCAAACTATTCACGTTCAGAGCGTGAAAACGCGGCAACAGCCCTTGAAGAATCGCTTAGCAAGATAAAAACAACGCTTGCAGGTAGAAAAGCGATACTGGAAGATCTTGCCGCCGCCGCCGACCGCGCGTCAAGCGGAGGAACGCTGCCTAAACCGGAAGAAATACACCGTATCACGCTGAATCTGTCCGAAGAACTCGCCGCCGCCGCCGCGGAATCTGAACGTGCGCTGGATTTTTTTACCACGTACCGGAAAAATACGCCGTCTTTTCTAGACGAATTCCTTGCGCCTGAAGGAACTATAACAAGAAAACGAAATATAGACAGTGAAATCCACTCGGCAAAAGATACGGTGGCCGCAAAACGTAACGAAATATTCAGTCTGCGGGAAGAAAACGGCGGCCTTGGTGTAAAAATCGAGCAGTATCGCACTACCCTACACGATCAAAGAGTAAGCCGTGCACAAATGAACGCTCAATCCGGCGCGGCGGAAGAACAGGCCAGACTTATCCGGCGGGAACTCACCGGTCAGCAGGGACAGCTTAAGAATATTGAAGATGAACTTTTTCTCGCGCGGAAGCGGCTTGAAGAGGTCATTGAACGAATCGAGAATACCGAACACGATATAACCGAAATCGAAGCGAAAGAAAGCCGGCTTGCCTGTAATAGGGAAAAACTCGAAAAAGAGATAGCGGCACGGTCAAGCGACGTCTCCGGTAAACAGGACGAAATAACAAAAAAGAACGAAGAACTTTCAGGAATTAACATAAGCCTTGAGCGTATTCATCTTGAACTTCTCCAGTCCGATACGGAAATAAAAAATATTCAGGATAATTTCCGTGAAACGCACTCCCGCGATCTTCTGGAATTTGAAGAAAGAATGTACCAAATAACTTCAAACGCACAGGAGCTGCGTGAAAAACTTTCTGAAATACGTGAGACGCTTAAATCACTCGGTTCAGTAAATTTCATGGCGCCTGAAGAATTTACCGAGGTTAAAGAACGTTTCGATCATCTTACATCCCAAATGAACGACTTAAGCGCCGCCCGCGCGGATTTAGAAAAAATTGTGGCTGAAATCCGCGCTGAGTCTTCAGAGAAATTCATGCTGACCTATAACAAAATCAAAAAGAATTTTCATAATATGTTCCGCCGGCTTTTTGGAGGCGGGCAGGCGCAGCTTAGGCTTACCGACAACAATCACGTATTAGAATCGGGTATTGAAATATTCGCACAGCCTCCGGGTAAAAAACTTGAAAATATTACCCTGCTTTCCGGCGGCGAAAAATCAATGACCGCCGTCGCATTGTTATTTGCCACCTATATGGTAAAGCCTTCGCCTTTTTGCCTGCTTGACGAAATTGACGCGGCGCTGGACGAAGATAACGTCGGGCGTTTTGTACAGCTTCTTCATGAATTCGGCAGTACAAGTCAGTTTATCATAATTACTCATAATAAAAAAACGGTTATTGGGGCGTCTACTCTGCTGGGAATTACAATGCAGGAAAAAGGCATCACCAAAACTATTGCCGTTAAGCTCCAGAATGAAGAAGAGGCAGTTAGAAATTCGCCGCCGCCTGTTATCGGAGAATTTGGAGAATTTGTGGAGGAAGACGTTGAGCCTGAAGAAGGGCGCGAGCTTCCAGCCGGTATAAACGACCCTAACGCAGTCAGCGAGGTCGAAATTCATCCGATACGAAGCGGTTTGCCGGAAAAGACCTGATTGATTCACGCCGTGCAGGATATGGTTTGTTCCAGATATTCTGCGGAAATATAATAAAATTTTTAAACAAGGAATAAAAATATGCGGTTTTTTGCCGGATCTAATCTATTATATAATCTTGGTTTTTTTGTACGCGCCGTACGAAGCGCGCCTTATTTTATAATGAATGGAAAACATTCTCATAGAATATTTGTAATGCAGGTATTATTCACGTTTGTTGAAGCGCTTGGCATTGCTGTTTTTCTTGCTCTTGGTATAGGCGCGGCGGTAATTGCTATTGGTATGCCGGCGCTTGCCGGATTTTCTCAGGAAAAATTCATCTATCCGCTGTTAATTACGATAATAATGCGGGAGGCAGGACCTCTTCTTGTAGCGTTCATTATAATTGCCCGTTCCGCCACAGCAATAGCCACGGAGCTTGCAACTATTGTTATATCTCATGAAGTTGAAGCGTATATTTCTGTCGGCGTTGATCCGGTTGAACATTTGGCCGTTCCGCGGCTTTTGGCTGTAACATTTTCATCATTTTTGCTTAATGTATATTTTTCGCTTGCAGGACTTGCAGGATCGTTTCTTGTTGTCAAATTTATATATCCGTTGCCAGCAAATGTTTACTTTGCCAGCCTGTTCAGTAATCTGCATGTTCTTGACGTTATTATTTCGTTCGTTAAAAGTATAGTATTTGGCGTACTTATTTCGATTATTGCTATAAGCGCGGGTTTTTCCGTAGAACATTCCAGTACCGAAGTACCTATCGCCGGACTTAAAGCGGTTGGCGTAGCATTCATTTGGTGTATTGCCTCGGATATAGCGCTTTCGGCAGTCTATTATGCTCTGAAGTGAAAGTAATAGACAAAAACCGGCGCTGATCACGCAAAATATGCAATAGTTCGGTTTTGAATAAAACCGAACGGAGGCTTCACATTTTTTTTGAAAACGGTTACATTGGTACAATTATGAAACGTGGAATATTTTTTTTTATTGTAGTTGCTGTTCTATGCATATCAGCCTATTCGCAGTCTTCTGAAGGATTAACGCTCGCCCCGGGTTTGAATAACGATGATTTAAAAAAACTTATTGATAACCCCGCCGTACTGACTGCAAATGTCAAGGAGCTTCCAAAAGACTCAAATGGGAAAAATTGGTTTTCATTATTTTGTGATACGCATATTGTTTCTTTAGTTTCGATTGATACTATTTACGCTGTATTAAACGATTACGCAGACTATCCAAAGAATTTCAGTGGAAGCAAAAAAGTTGAAGTGATTCGCAAGACGAACGAAGGTAACGTTATAAAAGCAACAGCCGGTAAATTGGGTGTAACAAGCACCTATGTGTATCTCCAGAAAGAGCCTATAAATACATCTTCCGAACATTATATCATAAAAACAGAAATCAACGGTGAGGGAGACGGTACAATGAAAAATATGCTTACTGAATATTACCTTAAAACGGTTGTGCTTGATGGAAAATCCTATACATATATAAGATTGCGTGATTTTACAGACTATATGGCAAGAATGCCGGGACAATTGACTGTAATGAAGAACAGCAATGAAAGTTCACATAAAGAAGGATTAGTGAACATTATAAAAGCGGCTGCCAAAAGATAAATTAAAGTAAAGAATGAAAATACACCATGTTATTTTTTTTCTGTTGATTGTATCGGTTACAGTTCAGTCTGTATTTGCTGATGATTCGGAAGCGCGTGGAATAGAGCAGGCGGGAACTGGACATGATGAGGATTCAGGCGCTGAACAAACAGATAATTTAGAATCAGGCATTATCCAATCGATAGAAGAGAATGCAAAAAGTGAAACAGCTATTGTTGAAGGAGCGGCGTCCACCGCAGCCGGAGCTGGAAAAAACCTTATTGAGGCAGTAGGGTCTTTTTCGAATTCCGCAGTTTCAAGCGGAGTAGAAAAAGCTACCCAAGATTTTCCTGTTTTCTTAAAACTGGGAATGACGCTTACCATCTTTGGCCTGCAAATACTTTTAATATGGATAGTCTTTCATTTTTCGAAAATTCTTAAAAAGAAAGTTCAGTTTTTCGGCGGAAAAAAATTTAAAAATGTTCATTTTAAATCTATAGTATTACTGGAATCAAAACAAATTGTAGCCGTTTTTTGTTTTACTATAAATGTTTTAAAATATGTTCTGGCTGTTTTTCAGCTTATTATTACAATTCCTATAATTTTTAATCTTTTTGAACCTACAAAAAATATTGCGTCAAAACTTTTTGGATACATATTTACGCCTATAAAGAATTTTGCTATCGGATTTATTTCTTATATTCCGAATCTTTTTACAATTATTGTTATTATATTCATTGCGCATTATACATTACGCGCATTAAGATTTTTTACACATCATATTGAAAAAGGAAAACTGATTATTCCCGGATTTTACGCAGAATGGGCTTTGCCAACATTTAACATATTACGTGTATTGCTTATTGCGTTTACAGTTGCTATGGTGTATCCGCATCTTCCAAACTCAGAGTCAGATGTATTTAAAGGGGTTTCTGTATTAGTCGGTATTCTGTTTTCTTTGGGGTCAAGCTCAATCGTAGGCAATTTAATATCTGGTATTGTTATGACGTATATGCGGCCGTTTCAGCTTGGCGATAGAATAAAAATAAATGATATAACAGGATTTGTAATAGAGCGCGGGCCTATGGTTGTACGTATTCGTACCCATAAAAATGAAATTGTTTCAATGCCGAATCAAATGGTAATGAATAATTTTATAACAAATTATTCTACGCCTGCATCGCCTGCATCGGAAGAATTGAACGGCCTTATAGTACATTGTCCGGTTTCAGTTGGTTATGATATTCCATGGGAAAGGGTGCATGAAATTCTTCTTAAAGCTGCTGGTAAAACTGAAAATACTGAAAAAACGCCGGTTCCGTTCATTAATCACTTAAAACTTGATGATTTTTACTGTTTATATGAATTAAATGTCTATACAAAAGAAGTTAATATTCTTCCAAAAATATATACGAATTTGTACCGGAATATTCAGTCGGAATTTGCAGAGAATAATATAAGTTTGAATTGTCCGCATCTGCATATAGAAAAAAATGTAAGTGAATTTTAGTATATGTCAAATATAATTGATCAAATTTTTTGGCGCGGTGATATAACATTTAAATTGCGGCCGTTTAATTCCCTTGATAATATTGTTTTTTCTTTACTTGCGTATTTCAGTTTTGACGGGTTTGTACCGGACAATTTTAAAAAGCCTTATATTAGTTTGGAGAAACTATATAAAATGGTGAAAGATGAGCAAAACGATATTTTTTTTAGTTCTTCTTCGTGCTTTAAAGAATTTCAACGCGAGTTTTTCAAGAAACTTATGTCTTCTTCAAGATATAAAGATATATGTATAGCGGGTTTTGTAAATAAATTTGATAAGGAACGTGAAATGCAGTTTTCTGCTGTAACTATATTCCCAAAAGGCGCTCATCCATATATAGCGTTCCGTGGTACTGAT
Organism: Spirochaetaceae bacterium; assembly: GCA_031280035.1. Taxonomy (GTDB): domain Bacteria; phylum Spirochaetota; class Spirochaetia; order Treponematales; family Breznakiellaceae; genus JAIRPU01. The sequence goes on from JAITHJ010000011.1 coordinate 32,554, forward strand.
TCTACTCTTGTAGGCTGGAAAGAAGATTTTAATATGGCGTTAAACGATATTATTCCGGCGCAAACCGAAGCAAAACTTTATGTAAGTAATGCAAGCAAAAAAATATGGGGGAAATTTTATGTGGGCGGTCATTCAAAAGGCGGAAATCTTGCAATATACGCCGCCACATGCGTTCCTGTTAAAATACAAAGAAGAATAGTAAAAATATTCAGTAATGACGGCCCTGGATTTCAGCAAAATTTCTTTAAAGATATAAATTATAAGAGAATAAAAAATAAAATAGAAGCGTTTATTCCGCAAAGCTCCATCATCGGCCTCTTATTTGAACGTGATTATAATATAAATGTTATTGAGAGTTCTGTACAGGGATTTATGCAGCATAATATGTATACGTGGCAGGTTTGTCCCGATGACTTTGTATATGCGCATGATGTAACAGATAAAGCATTAGCCTTGAATAAGGCGGTTATGTCGTGGATTAATAGTATGGATATAAGCCAGAGGGAAAAATTCATTGAGACGCTTTATGAAGCCGTTAATACTACAGATATAAATACAATTCCTGATTTTGCTGAAGACTGGTTTCATAATACCGGACGTTTAATCCGTACATTTATAAAAATGAAACCTGAGTCAAAAAAAATTCTAGTACACACTATTTCAGATTTTATAAGCAGCATGAAAAAACATAAGTGTGAATCATCCGATCAAAAATGTGGAGAACGACATGATTAGATATAAAAATATAGACCAAATAAACAGAATACGTGAATCATGCAGAATGTTAAGCGCGATGTATAAAGAATTGATACCAATAGTAGAACCTGGAATTGAAACAATCGCCCTTGATAGATGGGCGTATAATTGGATTGAAAAAGCCGGCGGAAAACCCGCATTTCTGGGCTATGGCCCGGCAAAACATCCTTTTCCATGTACGCTTTGCGTTTCTATAAATAATGAAGTTATTCACGGTATACCATCAAAACGGAAGGTTAAGAATGGTGATTTGGTTAGTATTGACTCCGGTATTGTACTAGGCGGTTTTGTAAGCGATAAATCAGTTACAATTGAAGCAGGGAAAGTAAGTCTTGATGCGCATAAGCTTAATATAACGACGCGTGAATGTTTATACAAAGGAATAGAAGCAGTTCGTTCAGGCGAACGCCTGCATCAAATTGGCCATGCTATATATTCACATGCATCTGCTTCAGGCTACGGCGTTGTACGCGATTTCTGCGGGCATGGCGTTGGTTTTGATGTGCACGAAGATCCGTCAGTATCAAATTGTCCAAACGAAGGGCCAAATCCAAGAATGCGCGCGGGTATGGTCCTGGCAATTGAGCCGATGATCAATCTAGGAACCGGTGATATTGAAGTACTTGATGATAATTGGACGGTCGTAACTTCTGATGGTAAATTATCGGCTCATTGGGAACATACGGTTGCTATATTTGAAGACCATGTTGAAATATTGACGGAAGATATAGGCGCTTAATTAAAATTTGACAATTTAAGTTTATACAACTAATATATTTTAGGATACTATAGACGAAATTTAAAAATTAAGTGATAATTCAAATGAAGATGTCTTATAATAGCGAAAAGAAACCAGAAACGGTGCTTCCTACCGCGGCAAGCAGACTGGGTACAGAACCTGTTGGCAAATTAATGTTGCAATTTTCTATTCCGGCAATAACAGGAATGCTTGTAAACGCCCTTTACATTGTAGTGGATCGGATTTTTGTTGGTCGTGGCGTAGGTGAAATTGCGCTTGGTGGTCTCTCACTTGTTATGCCATTAATGACGCTTACAATGGCATTTGGGATGTTATTTGGTATTGGAGCGGCATATATGATATCTATGCGTTTGGGACAGCAGCGAAAAAATGATGCTGAAAATGCATTGAATCATGGATTTTTACTGCTTGTTATATCAGGCGTTATATTAACTGTGGTAGAATTCGCGTTCTTTAATCCAATATTTTCGATGCTTGGGGCACAGGAAGGGAGTCTTTCACTGGATTATGCAAAACGTTATTATAGAATAACTCTTGCTGGTGAATTATTTTTTATAGTAGGATTTGGTCTTTCACACTGTGCGCGTGCACAGGGTTTTCCGATAATATCAATGATTGGCAATGTTATTGGCGCCGTTATTAATACAATACTTGATCCTATATTTATATTTTATTTAAAATTAAATGTTGAGGGAGCCGCGCTTGCCACCATAATATCGCAATTTCTTGCAGTGGTCTGGATGATATATTTTAGCAGAAGTAATAAGGCTGTCATTCGGCTGAAGCTTTCATCATTTAAACTTTCTCTTAATATAATAAAATCTATTACGCTTTTTGGTTCATCTCCGTCTTTGTTGCAGTTTGCAATAGTTTTTGTTCAGCTTCTGGCAAATTATAGCATGGGATGGTACGGCATTTCTGCTCTTGCAGTAGAGAATGGAGGCGATATAGCTCAGTCTGGCATGAACATTGTAGGGACAATATCAATGCTTATATTGATGCCGGTCTTTGGGATAAATCAAGGGGTACAGCCTCTATTGGGATTTAATTACGGAGCAAAGCAGTTTAAGCGTGTTAAAAACGCATTCATGCTTGCCATATTTGCGGCTACAGGAATATGTATTTCCGGTTTTATCGTTGTGCAGACGATTCCTGATTTAATTGTGATGCAGTTTGATCCTAACTGCAGCCGTGAATTTCTTTTGTGGACGCCATGGGCTTTGCGTATTGTACTGATTTTTCTGCCGCTCAATGGGTTTCAAATAGTTGCTACAAATATGTTTGTAGTTACAGGCCGCCCAAAAACTTCAATATTGCTTGGTTTAACAAGACAAGTTATAGCTCTTATACCATGTATGATCATATTTGGAAAATTATGGGGATTAAATGGAGTTATAGCGGCATTTCCGGCGGCTGATTGTATTGCATTTGTATTAACGTCATTCATGATTTATTTTGAATTAAAAAAAATGTCAGCAATGCGGGAAGAATAAAATAAATGATATTAATCGCATTATGTCCTGTTGGTTTTGAAAAAACATTATCGCTTGAAATAAAAAAACTTGCGCTTAACAGTGGTATATTGTATAGAATTATTGATTTATCGTATGGCAAACTACGATTTGAAACTGACATAAAAGGATTATATTACGCGCTTATAGGCTTGCGTACGGCTGATAGAATATTGCTGCAATGCGCTTCTTCCGTTGTTCATGATTTTGACGATCTGTTTGAGCTTGCACATAATATTCCTTTTGAAGATTATATACCCAAGAATATGCCGCTTATTATAGAAAAAGTTAGAACAAATCGTTCATCTCTTTCTGCAAAAACCAGTATTCAATCAGTTGCGCATAAGGCCATTGCATCAAGGCTTTGTACAAAATATGGTTTGCGGCGTCTTGCAGAAAACGGCATCCCAGCAGCATTGCGTATTTATATTGAAAAAGACAAGGCCGAAATTTTGCTTGATCTTTGCGGGGACCCATTATACAAACGCGGATACAGAACGGAAGGCGGCATTGCTCCGCTGAGAGAAACAATTGCAGCTGCCGCTCTTTTATCGTCAGGATGGAAACGTAAGTATCCATTATATGATCCTTTTTGCGGATCCGGTACAATTGCAATAGAAGCCGCGTTATATGCTTATAATATTGCACCGGGTTTGGGAAGAAATTTTTTTCTTGAGAAACTGTTATTCATCAGTAAAAAAGATATTGTTACGGCGCGCGAATTTTTTCTTCAAAAAATTGATTATTCATATAATGTTTGTATAACGGGAAGCGATTATGATAACACGTTAATAGAAACTGCAAAACGAAATCTTAGGCGCGCGTTTAATATAAAAAATCCGCCGGATAATTTTTCTTCAGTTAAATTTTATACACTTCCTGCAGGAGACACACAGACTTTTGAAAATAATGGCTTTATAGTTACAAATCCTCCCTATGGAATAAGACTTGGCGATACTGCCGCCGCTGAAGAAAATTACAAAAAGATGGCGGTTTTTAAAGACCGTTTCAGCGGATGGCATATTATTGTATTATCGGATCATGAAGGATTTGAATCTTATTTTGGCGGCAAGGCTGATTCATGCCGTGAAATAATATGCGGCGCGTTGAAACTATATTTATATACGTTTCATTGACGGATTTTTTGCTGCGATCATCATTGTATTTATTAAAATGCGGTTATTTTTCCCATAGCATATCAGGGTAACAACCGTCATTGATTTTTTTTTCTATTTCTTTGCGTACTTTTTCGCGGTCTTCCGGATATGTCATTCCAAACCAATTATCTTGTGAAGTAAAGAATTTTATTTTTCCTTTGCCTGAAGATACTATTTCATTTACGCCTGAAGGAAGCAAACATTCCGCTTTTTCATTTTCGGCATTTTCAGAAATAAATTTTTCAAAGTATTGTACAAAATTTTCCATTACCATAATTGAGAATCCAAAGAAATTCATTGAAACCCATTCATTTCCTGTACACTCAATTTTTTTGCCGTCTATTATACTGATAATGCGGTTTCCTTCATAGCCTATTTCTTTATTTTCTTTCATTGAAGCAAGTTCGTTGTTCTTTATTTCACAAATTCCGCGTGATACCATGCCGGATTTACTCAATGTATTGCCGAGCATATAACCTACCATAGCATGTTCTGTTGATTCATTTGTTATGCTTGAAAGGTATTTTCCCATAATTTCAAATGCACTTCGGCCGTAATAGTCATCAGCGTTAATTATGGCAAAGGGCGTTTTTACCGCATCTTTTGCGCATATAACGGCATGAATTGTCCCCCATGGTTTTTTACGGTCTTTTGCCGCTGTTAATTGCATACTGTTAAGAAATTTATCATGGGTTTGAAATACATATTCTGCGTCAAAATTTTTCGATACACGATTAAAAAATCTTTCACAAAATTCTTTTTCTATCTCAGGTCTTATAACATATACAGCCTTGCCAAAACCCGCCCTTTTTGCATCATATGTTGAATAATCAAGTAAAGTTTCGTTATGCCGTCCTACTCCATCAATTTGTTTTACACCGCCATAGCGGCTTCCTATGCCTGCGGCCAGAACAAGCAACGCCGGTTTCATTTTTGTCTCCTGTATACATTCCAACTTGTTGTTATCAATGTTGAAGCATCTGAATATGTTGATTTCCATTCTAAGATTTCCAGCGCTTTTTTTGCCGATGAAACAAGCGTCGCAGGATCGCCTTCCCGCCGTTTCACGATATTTGCATTGATTTTTTTTCCGGTAATTTTACGGGCGGTTTCTATTATTTCTAACACTGAAAGCCCCGTCTCACTTCCTAAATTCACTGTTATGCTTTTATCTTGTTTAATGATATAATCTAAGGCAAGCCTGTGTCCTACAGCCAGATCGTTTACATGAATATAATCACGTATGCAAGTACCGTCAGGCGTATCATAATCGCCGCCGAAAATTTGCAGTTCTTTTCGTTTTCCGGCTGCAGTTTCCATAACAATGGGAATTAAATTTGCCGGATTTTTTTCTAAACTCATAATACGTCCGTTTATATCATAACCTGCAGCGTTAAAATAACGCAGGCTTGCATAACGCAGTCCTTTCAATTTATCATACCATGTCATAATACGTTCAATTTCAAGTTTTGTAAAGCCGTAATAATTTTTAGGATTTACCGGATGTTTTTCATCTACCGGCGTGTATTCCGGTTCTCCATAAACAGCCGCACTTGAAGAAAATACTATGTTTTTTATTCCGTTTTCCAGCGCGGCATTCAGTATATTGATGGTTCCAGTGATATTATTAACCGAATATTTTTCTGGAGCTATCATAGATTCTCCTGCAGCTTTAAAGGCGGCAAGATGTATAATCGCGTTATAGCCGGCGGCGGCTTTCGATATATCTGAATAATTTAGTATATCGCCTTTTATAAAATTCGATTCCGAAAATAAATTCGTCTTTGATCCGCTGGAAAAATTATCAAATACAGTAATATTATTTCCCGTATCAAGGAGTTCCCGTACCACATGGCTGCCTATATAACCTGCTCCGCCTACAACTAATATTTTCATAAAATACCTTTCGCCGTCTGTAACTTTTTTTCTGGAAGCTATTCAATGCATTTTAGTCCATAAAATTTATCGGCCTGCATCCTGTTTCATTTTAATTAAAGGGGGTAAGACCGCTTTATAAAAACGGCCGTAGTCTGTCAAATGAACAACCCCGCATGAAAAGTATATCCTGAAGGATTAAGAGCTGTCAATATATTTTTATAAATTTTTGAAGGCCGTTATCAGCTGGTAATTTTCAGATGTTGACAAACAGAAAGTTAAATAATAAATTTTATAATTACAAGGAGAGTTTTTATGAAAAGATTTTTATTGTTTGCCGTGTCTTTATGTATTACGGCTCTGTGTTTTGCCGATCCTGCTGAAGGATATTGGTTAAGTCTGGATTCTAAGACAAATAAACCTAATGCGGGTTGGTATGTTTATGTAAAGGACAGTGTTTTGTATGGAAAAATGCTTTCTTCGCCAGGATCCGCCAAAGATAAAGTTGCATCGAATTGCAAATCGTCTTATAAAAATTATCCCCTGTCAGGCGATGTGTCTAAAATGAAGATATTCAACGAAGTTTTATGGGTTTACGGCTTGAAAATGAGCAAAACAGGCGTCTGGGACGGCGGTACTATAATTGATCCGCAAAGTAAAAATGGAGCCAGTTATTCATGTACCATTACTTTTCACGCTGCCGATGGAAAGAAGTATAAAGTAGATACACTCGAAGTTTACGGCGGATTAGGGCCTGTAGGCCGTACGTCAATTTGGCAAAGAACTGATGAGGCTACGGCATCCGCAATGTGGTAATTTACGGTTTTGATTTTTTTTAAACACGCCGGCTACCAGCGGATGCAAAGCCCCTGTGATTCCGCGTGTTTTTTTATATCCGGTATCGTTGTTTTTCCAAAATGAAGCAGCGATGCAACAAGGGCTGCATCGGCGATTTTTGCGGCGGCAACAATTTGTTCCAGCGTACCTGCGCCGCCGGATGCTATAACAGGAACAGAAACTACACGGGTTACTGCCGCAATAAGTTCTAGGTCGTAGCCCGTGTTAGTACCATCGGCATCGATTGAATTGAGAAGTATTTCACCGGCGCCCAGCGTAACGGCGTGAACAGCCCACTCTACGGCGTCAATGCCCGTATCGTCTCTCCCGCCTCGTGAAAAAGCGTGCCAGCACGGCTTTTCATGCGGGTCTTTTTTTATGCGTTTTGCGTCGATTGACAGTACTACACACTGTTTTCCGTATGCCTGCGCCATCTCGGTAAGCAGGATAGGACGTTCCAGAGCTGATGTACATACCGATACTTTGTCCGCTCCCGCTTTCATCGCAGCGCGCATATCGTCAACAGAACGTATGCCGCCGCCGACACAAAGCGGAATAAATATTTCTGCGGATACGGTCTTTACAAGTTCAAGCAGAGTCGCCCTGCTTTTATAAGAAGCGCCTATATCGAGAAAGGTAAGCTCATCCGCGCCGTCGTCATTATAGCGGCGGGCAAGAGCGGCAGGGTCTCCCGCATCTACAATGCCTTTGAATTTAACTCCCTTTACAACACGTCCGTCATCAATGTCAAGGCATGGAATTATCCGTTTAGCAAAATTTGAAGCCATAGAGCAGGTTACTTTTTTTTGAGTTTGTAAACGGCGAGCAGAATGCCGTAATAAAAATATTGAAAGACTCTTAAAATACGAATAGGATTTCTCATGCAGAACAGTATCCATTCCAGTCCGCTGTCAAACAACACTTTTGAGGGCCGGCGGCGGCGCTCGGCAAATATATCAAAAATGTCGCTGCACCAAAGACGAAGTCCGGTATTAAGCTTCGAATTATTGTGTAAAATCCATTTTTCAGATCCATGTACGCCGTGATTCACCATTAAAAGAGAAGGCGCGGATTTGCGAATAACCTGAATCAGCGTGTCTTCACTTTGTTTTTTGAATCCTCCAGGGAATCTTCCTATAATTCGTAATTTTTGAAATGTTTCGCGGATATGTTTTTCAGCCTTGTTGAGAATAGATGCCTTAGCGCCCAAAAGATAGACCGTACGCTCACGGCGCTCAAGGATTGTTAAAAGGTTAATGATAAAATTAAACGGCATATACCGTTCGGGCGTTTTTCCGTTCAGGAATTTTGCTCCGTTTACAATACTTTTTGAAATCGGAATTACCAGCGCGGCATTTTGGACGTAATCACGGTATTCGCCGGCACGCCGCGCTTTTAACAGATCCCAGAGTGAAAGCAGCACGATATTTTTTCCCTCGTTTCCATCAATCAGCGCAGTTATGACATCATCGAATTTTTCTTTTGAAACGATGTCTATAGGAACTTTTAACAACTCTATTCTTTCGCAATATGAACCCATGAATCCTTCTCCAATAGCAAAACACGGACCGCGGCGATTGCATAAAGCGCGGTGGTTTCCACGCGCATAACCGAGCCGCGGAAAAACAACGGCTTAAATCCGTGTGATATAAATTCTTCTGCCTCCACTGGTGAGAATCCGCCTTCTGGTCCTATGACAAGAACCACGAATGCGGTAACATCTTTAAGATACCCATGCAGAGCGCAATATACAAGGGGCTCGGTGTGAAGCGCAAAACCTGTTGCGCCCGCCGCTTTAAATTCTTCCCATAATGTAAATAGGCCGTCCATTTCAACCGGATTTCGTATCTCCGTAGGAACAGATGAACCGCTTTGCTGACGGGCGTTACGGGCAATTCTGCGCCAGCGCTCAATCTGGGCGCTTCCGGTACAGGACAGGCGGCGTACGCAATGACGCGATACAAACGGCACGATTTCTGCAACACCGCATTCAACGGCCTGCCGCGTTATCATATCCATTTTCGAGCCTTTGGGAATAGCCTGCATTAACACAATACGCGGTATTTCGGTACGGTCTTCGCTTTGAATATGCGGTTTCACGCTGAACACGATTTCCTGTCTTGTTATAGTATTCGCTATGACGCGGACAGGATCGCCGGAAGGCAGCAGCGCTGGAATTTCAGAGCCTTTTTTCATTCTGCGGACATTAACCAGATAATGATGGTCTTTTCCGGTAATTCTCACCTGTCCAAAATGATCTGGCGGAACAGGCAGTATAAATTGTTTCATGGTGTCCTTCTATAATCGGCATTTTGAACAAATGGGATAAAATAATCAGGCAGAGGGGCGCTTGTATCAAGTATACCGCCTCCGGGCAACGGCATGATAAGCCGTGATGAATGCAGTAAAAGCCGTTTTAACGCACGTTCTTTGCGCAGTTTTTTATTCAACGCCCAGTCGCCGTACTTTTCATCGCCTAAAATGACGTAACCGTTTTCTGACAAATGACGGCGAATTTGATGTGTTCTGCCCGTACAAAGTTCAAGCTCAAAAAATGTCCAGATTCCCAGAGGATCGTTAATAGTGCTTATAATTCCGTATCGTGTTTTGGCTGTTTTGTCTCCGTTTTTATAGTACAGAAAACTTTCTATAATACCGTTCTTTACAAGATTTTTTGCCGTCCGTTGGCGTCCACACACGGCAAGATACCGTTTTACCGTTTTTTTTCCAGAAATCGCCGCTGAAAAGTACGCGGCTGCGGCAGACGATTTAGCAACAATCATAACACCTGATGTGTCTTTGTCCAACCGATGAACGAGGTACGGCTTAAAATCGCATGACGCTGAGAGAACCGCATCAAGGCTCAGCGTTACGCCGCGGCCTCCTTGTACGGAAATCCCCGCATCTTTGTTCAGAGCAACGCAGTCTTTATCTTCATATAGAAAAGTTATACCTTTCATTTTAAAAATGTTTTTATATATTCCTCGGCGTTAAAGCGGTGTATGTCTTCATATTTTTCTCCGTCGCATATAAAAATGACAGGTACATGAAAATTTACGGCAAGCGGAAAGACAACGCCGCCCCGGGCGCTGGAGTCAAATTTGGTGAGAATAACGCCGTCAATAGATACGGCGTTATTGAATGTTTCGGCTTGGAAAAGCGCGTTAGTTCCTGTTGTCGCATCCAGCGCAAGAAATTTTTTGTAGAGAATTTTTCCGCCGTTATTTTTCGCCGTGAAATGTTCAATGACTCTGTTAATTTTTGAAAGCTCTTCAATAAGAGCGGATTTTGTGTGCATACGGCCTGCCGTATCGGCTATAAGAGGATTGTAGCCGCCGGAATACGCGGCCTCAAGCGCGTCGTGGATTACAGCGGCGGCGTCTGCATTTTGTTTATGCGCTACAGTACGAACGCCAAGCCGCTCTCCGTGTATTTTTAGCTGATCTGCAGCCGCCGCACGGAAGGTATCCGCCGCGGCGAGCAGCGGCTTGTTTTTGTCTTTATACAGCGCTGCGAGTTTTGCCGCGCTTGTCGTTTTGCCGACGCCATTTACGCCTAGTATAAGAATTACATTTAGTACCGTCCCTTCAAGCTCAGCAGCCGGTATGGCAGATGCGGCGGATAAATACTCTTTGAGCATAGAAAATAACATATCTTTTGTCTGCACGGCGGTTTTAATTTTCTCTTTTTTGCATCTGGCTTCCAAATCTTCAACTGTTTTCATGGCAAGCGCCGCTCCAAAATCGCCTTCAATAAGCAGATCGCACAGCTGCTCAAAAAAATCTTCAGTTAATTCGGAGGTATTTCCCAAAAACAATTTTATCTTATCAGTCCATTTATTCATTATCTAACTCATTTATCCTGCCGCCGGCCTCTTCAGACATATCGAATGGCTCTGTTCCGTCGTTCTCCGGCTGCTTGAAAATGGCATTATTTTGATTTTGTCTAAATAGCGCGCTTTCTTTACTGCCCTGATAGAGGTATATTCCGAGCCGGACAAAAAATTCAACAACAACTATGCCGGTTAATACGCCAAGGCCGCCGGCGGTGTAAAACCACATCCTCTGAGCGTTTAGTTTATCGGGCGTACGATTACTCTGCGCAAGATTATACGAGAACGTATACGAATTTGAAATTCCCGCCGTTAAAAACGCAAGCGGCCCTATTAACCAAAGCCTTCCAAGCGCGCCGTAAAATCCTTTGCGCGCTTTTTCCGTTCTTCCAATCTCAGGCGGTATCACAGGGTTTAATTTTAGAGTGGAATCTTGGGTTTCAATTTTAAATAAAGACTGCGCCGTTTTTCCGGCTCCTGTTTCTACGCTGATTTGTTTATACTTGTTTAAAGGCCCGCTCAGCGTAATGGGAGTTACGCCGGCGAACAAGCTGCCGGAATATACATTTGCCGTTTCTCCGCTTGTTGTTTCAACGATAACGGTTTCCACAGGAATTGGTTTTAAATCGAATTCGGCCTCAACATACTCGCCTTCGGTTAGATTGATTTCTTCTGTAGACGTAACATAGTTTTCCGCATAAACGGTAACTTCTACCGGTCCTGGAGTGCGCTCCATTACCTCAGACTTACCGCGTCCGGCATGATAGTCGTCGATGATGATGACGGCGTTTTCCGGTTTTGCGCTTACGGCAATCGATGCCGGAATCATGCCGCTTATTGAATTTATAAGTTCCGCCGAAAATTCGTCAAGGGCTAGATCTATATCTTCAATAGAAAAGAGGATTTTGTCTTTATACGAAACTGAACGCGTCCAGACTGTCCATAACCGCAGTTCAACAAGGATACGTTCATGGTAGATAGATACTCTTCCCAAAAGCAGTCCGTCGGCTTTTTTGTCCGAGCATAGATAGTACTCTCCACCGGCGGCGGGCGCGGCGGGAAAGTTATTCATAAGATTATCATCTGCTACTGAAAAAACCGGTTTTTCCCAAATAGAGGGCGAATGAATTTCAGTTTCTTCAAAAACTGCCCGCAATTCTTTTATTTCTTTATCTATTTTATTTCTTTTACGTTTTGTGTTCCAGTTCAGCGCGTTCTGGTAGAGAAGATGATCCCGCTGGGCCTGTTTATCGACAATTTTTTTTGCCATTTCACTCTGCGAACGAAGCCATGCCGCCTTCCAGTAATAGTCATATTCCGCTGTTTTTCTTAATTTGAATTCCAGACTGGCAAAGTGTTTTACAAGTTTACGCATTACGACATTGCCAATAGCGGCTTGCGCCGGCGGAAGTCCTGAAACATCAAATTGAGTTATACAAAGCGCCCATTTAGTATTAAGGATGTCCTGTTTTTTATTCTCGGATTTTCCAAGCGGGAACATAATGCCTGTTGAAAAAATAAAAAACAAAAAAACGGCGAAACTCGTCCTCATACACGTAGTATAACTCTTTTTTCCTCATTGTCAACGCTTCCGCTATTGAAATAAATCCGGATTTATTCTAAAATTGCGTTATCATGAGAAACAAATTTGTTATATGCGTTATGGTCGCTTTGTCATTTGCTGCGTGTAAAAAAGAAGACGGCGTGAAAAATACCGGCGTAACGCAAATTGCGGTTTTTATTCCTGGAGTTCTTTCCGGCAGTCCAACTTATGAAATGCTTGCCGGCGGCGCAAGAAAGGCGGCAGGCAGCGCTCAAAACGCGGAAGTTACGGTGATTGAAGCGGGAACTGTTCAGTCTGAATGGGAAGCAAAAATTACTGCGGTAGCCGCTTCCGGCAAATACGATCTTATCGTGTCGTCAAATCCGTCTATGCCGGATATAGCAAATTTAGCGGCGGAAAAATTCCCGCAGACACGGTATATGATTATGGACGGCATGCTTGATGGGAATCCGGCGGTATACACGCTGAACTATGACAAAAAAGAACAAGCTTATGCGCTTGGTTATCTTGCTGCTTTACTGACGGCGGAAGCCGGCGGAAGCGGCGTTATAGGACTTTTAAGCGCACAGCATTATCCGGTACTTGATGATATTATTGCGCCTGCATATCTTGCCGGAGCGAAAGATGCGGACAGCTCTTCAAGTATTGATTTTCGCATAACTGGAAGCTGGCAAGATCCTGTAAAAGCCCTTGAGTTTGCCGGTGATATGATAGAGAGCGGAGTTAAGGTGATTTTAACCATTGCCGGCGGTGGAAATGACGGTGTTGTACAGGCCGCCGCTGAAAAAAACGCCAAAGTATTGTGGTTTGACAGCAATGCTTACGCTTATCGTCCCGGCGTTATAGCTGGTTGCTGTGCGACATATCAAGACAAAGCTGTAGAAGATAAATTAAATGAATTTTTCAATAAAACGTTACCGTTTGGTCATGCGGAGACCGTTGGTTTTCGGGATGGTTATACCGGTTTTATAGATGATGATCCTCTCTATATTTCTACGGTGAGCGAAGATATCAGAAAAAAACAAGCGGCAATGATTGAAAAACTTCTAAATGGAGATATTATTCCAGTCATTCATGAAAATTAATGCCGGATTTTAGGGTTGAAATGCGGGAAATTTATAAATATTTCCCTGTAAATGGCATTACAGCGCTTAACGGAGCGAATTTTAATATCAAATCCGGCGAAATCCACGCCCTTTTAGGCGAAAACGGCGCAGGAAAATCAACATTGATGCAAATTCTTGCCGGATTTCTTACACAGGATGCGGGAAAGATAACCATAAATGGAGTTGAAAAACGGTTCCGCTCGACTCAGGATGCTATTATTTGCCGCATAGGCATGGTAAGACAAAAACCGGAGCTTACTCCGGGTCTAAAAATCTGGGAAAATTGCGCCCTCGGCGTTGAAGGCGTTTGTTTGCTGGCCGGCTACCGGAAGTCTGCCAGAGAACGGGTGCATTTATTAAACAAGCAATTGAATTTCGCTCTTCCTATTGACGCTAGGACGGAAACGCTCTCCATTGCCCAGCGGCAATTTGCCGCCGTCCTTGCCTTGCTGCTTCGCGGTACGCTTTTTTTGGTATTTGATGAACCGACGGCTATGCTTAGTTTGCAGGAAAGTGTGCGTCTTTTTGATTTGTGGCGTAAAATTATTGCAAACGGCAAGGGAGTTGTGATTATATCGCATAAGCTTGAGGAAACACTGACGCTGGCTGACCGGTTTACCGTATTGCGCAATGGAAAAACCGCTCTTACCTGTACGGCGGAGGATTGCAGCAAACAGCGTATCATAGAGGCGATGTTTGGTGAAGAAAAGCCTGTGCAAGTAAAACCGCGCCGGAAAATGATTTTGGAAGACGATTTGGAAACGAATACCGTCCAAAAAGACGAAACAAAATGCGTTTTTGATGTAAATTGTCCGGTAATTGAAGTAAAAAATCTATCAGTATCAGAAACGTTATTTCCGGCGCTAAAGAATCTTTCATTCAAGGTAAAACGAGGTGAGATTCTTGGAATTGCCGGTTTTAGGGAGAGCGGAATTGAGACTCTTGAACTTGTCCTTGCCGGTTTTATAGAACACGGAATTTCAGGAAGCATTTTGCTGAACGGTGTTGAAGTAACCGGAAAAGGAACCGCAGTTTTCAGAAAAAATGGCGGCGCGCATTTTAGCGCGGGAAGAAAAAAAATTGCCGCGGGAAAATTCATTATGCCGGAAGATCCATGCCTTTCGATTCGGGATAATCTATTGATTTATGCTCATAAACGGCTGCTTACTCAAGGTTTTGGAAAAATATTAAAATTTTTTGATAAAAATAAAACGGACGACTGGCTTTCCGGCGTTATGAATGATGCTGAAATCAACCGGAATGGAAAGGAAAAATGGGGAACGCTGTCAGGCGGCATGGGGCAAAGATTACTTGGCATACGGGAATTTGCAGAAAATCCGTCTCTTGTTCTGTGTACTGAACCTGCTTGGGGGCTTGATAGAAATAGACGGCAAAGATTCTTTCATTATTTACGCAAAAAAGCAGCGGAAGGATGTGGAATAATCATTTTTTTTTCAGACATTGATGAATTTTTTATAATTTCGGACAAAATTATGGTTCTTAGAAATGGAAAATGCGCTGAATTACTGTGTTTAAATGATAAAAACCGGAATTCAGATGTAGAAATTATCTCAAAAAAAATAAAAATGGCGTTAGTCGGAGGATAGAGGATGGTAAATATCACCTGATGAATATTCTTCAGACAATTTTTATTACGCCGTGGTCAAGCGTGTTTTTTGTGGGGAATATGTTTGATTATATGGCGTTATTGCTGCCCGCGTCGCTTGCGGCGGCGTTTGCCTTTCGTGCAGGACTTTGTAATTTAGGGCTTGAAGGGCAAATTTATGCGGGCGGTTTTATGGCGGGCGTGTTCCTTATACAAATGCAGCGCTATGATTTTTTCAGTACGCCGTTGTTGTTCACAGCCGCTCTGATCGCTATGTTTACAGGCGCGCTGCTTGCTGCCTTTTGCGCTTTTTTAAAAAAAGTTACGGGGACAAATGAGCTTATTACATCTTTTTTACTTAGCGCGGGTATTACTCCGGTGGTAAACTATTTTATTACCGGCCCATTGCGCGATACGTCTGGAAATCTTCTTGCAACCAGACCGTTTGGCCGGTATTTTATGCTTGACCGGCTTTTACCGCCGTCATCTCTTTCCGTCTCATTTTTTATTGCGCTCATTTTACCGCTGTTTGCTTTTGTATTCTTTAACAAAACAGTTTCTGGATACCGGTTTCGTCTTGCCGGAGATTCACCGGATTTTGCCCGTTATGGCGGCATAGACGCCGAACATTATTGGATTCCGGCGTTCAGTTTTTCCGGAGCGCTCGGCGGGCTTTCCGGGTTTTTCGGCGTGGCCGGAACCTATGGTATGCTGCATCAAAATTGGACCGGCGGTTTAGGCTGGGCGGGTATTGCCGTAGCGTTAATTGCCCGCGGTGATCCGTTAGTTATAATTCCAGCGGCATTTTTTTATGCGTATTTAAAATCAGGAACGGATACGGCGCTGCTTGTTTCAGGAGCGGCTTTTGAATCGTCAGCGCTGATACAGGCTGCTGTTCTTTTTTTTGTAACTGCGCGCCGGATATTCTCTATTGGAAAAGCTGGAATTTAGAATGGTTTTGCAGATATTATTTCAGGCAGTGCCGCTTTTACTTGCGGGAACAGGGGTTCTTTGGACGGAACTTGCCGGTTTTCTTTCAATATCGATAGAAGGATGGATGTCTTTTGGAGGATTTGTTTCTTATATAATCGCGTTATATACAGGTTCTGTTTTCTGGGCTGTGATAATAGCGTCGCTTGCGGCGGCGTTTTTAAGCTGGCTGTGCGCCCGGTTCGTAATCCGCGCCGGCGCCGATCCTTTTATTGTTGGTCTTGCGTTGAATCTAGGAATATCAGGCGGAATAACGGCTGTTTCGTCGAAGATTTTGGGCGCAAAAGGCGTTCTACGCCCGTTTGATTTTACCGGCGCGGCAAATAGTGAACTGTTTTCCTTTGGAATAGCGGTATCGTGGTCATTTGTTTATGCTGCGGTTGCCGGCGCGTTGATATCAGCTTGGTTATTAAGGCGGACGCCGCTTGGATTACGGACTATTGCCGCAGGTCTTTCGCCTGAGGCCTCACTTGAGCGCGGTTTGGATTTCAGATGTTATCGTACAATAAGCTGGGCATTTGCCGGTTTTTTTGCCGCGGCGGCCGGCGCGGCGCTGACATTCAGAGTTGGCGTATATACGCCTGACGGTGTTTCAGGCCGCGGCTGGCTTGCGATAGCCGCTGTTTTTTTGGGATTTCGGAAAATACGCGGAATTATTGCCGCATCTGTACTGCTTGCTGCTGCGGAACACGTCTGTATTGACGCGCAAAAACAGAATTTCGCGCCACAGACCGCTCTAATCGGACTGCCGTCGTTATTGGCGCTTTTATTATATTCAATTTCGCAGTTTATGGAAAAGAAAATAGTACGAGATTAACCTGTGTTTTAGTCCGCGCTGTATGGCTGCTTCAATTGGCTCTTTATAGTATAATGTTGTTATGCAGGATCTCTTTGGGCGCACGATAGATTATCTTCGTATTTCTGTTACGGACCGTTGTCCGGCCCGGTGTATTTATTGTATGCCGGATGCGAACGTGAATTGGCTGCATCATAGTGAAATACTTTCGTTTGAGGAAATGCTTCGTATATCAGCGCTTATGGCGGAGCTTGGGATAAAAAAAATAAAAGTTACCGGCGGCGAACCTTTGGCAAGACGCGGAGTTATTCCGTTTATAGAGCGTTTAACAAAAATCAGCGGCATAGAAAAAGTAAGCCTTACCACGAACGCGATTTTTCTTGATGATCATCTTTCGTCATTGATTTTAGCCGGAATAAGCGCGATTAACATAAGTCTTGATACGCTCAACGAAGAAACATTCCGCAGGATAACAAGGACGAATGCGTTTGCAAAGGTATGTAACGGTCTTGCGGCGGCGCTTGATGCGGGAATTCAGGTAAAAATAAACTGCGTACCTATATCGGGATATAATAACACGGATATTATTCAAATTGCAAAGCTTGCTGAAAAAAATAGTGTTCATGTACGGTTCATAGAATTGATGCCGCTGGGATTCGCTTGTGAATTAAATCCAATTTCGCCCGGGGAAATTTTTATGATGCTGGAAAAAGAATTCGGAAAACTTTTGGTCTGTAATGATAAATTAGGCGCAGGCCCGGCGGAATATTTTAACATAAGCGGATTTTCCGGAAAGATTGGCTTTATAAGCGCGCTTACGCATACATTTTGTGCGTTATGCAACAGAGTTCGTTTAACGTCTGCCGGAATGCTTAAGCCATGCCTTGCAAGTGATATAAATATAGATATAAAATCGATGCTGCGCGGCGGCGCAGGTGATTTTGAAATAAAGGACGCCATAAAAAAAATTATATTTGAAAAGCCGCCGGCGCATAATTTTACCGCGGATAACAAAATTCATGCTGATGTACATAAGAGGCGGTTTATGTATAGAATTGGCGGATAGCGGTACATTTGGAGTATGTATGGGCAGAGTAACGGCTGTATGCGTGAGTGAAAAAAAGGGTACGGAAAAAAGAAACGTTGGTGAAGCGTTATTTGTCGAACAAAGCGGTATCGAAGGGGACGCTCATGCCGGAAACTGGCATAGACAGGTAAGTCTGCTTTCGTTTGAGAAAATCGAACAATTTCGCGCGCAAGGCGCCGCCGTTGATTTTGGCGCGTTTGGAGAGAATCTTGTTGTGGAAGGCATAGACTTTTCGAGTCTTAAAATAGGAACAGTTTTTAAATGCGGCAATGTTAGTTTAAGGCTCACTCAAATAGGCAAGGAATGCCATAATCACTGCGCGATTTTTAAAAAGATGGGCGATTGTATTATGCCGCGTGAAGGCGTTTTTGCCGAGGTTTTGCGCGGCGGTTTTATAAAAACCGGCGATGAATTAACTATTGCCGTTTGAAATCCGGCTGGCGCGCGCTTTTTTTTCAAGGAACGCCTTGTACTTTTCAGGATCGGCCTTGAACGCGACTATTGGAGATCTTCTATCCTCACCGGCTTTGCCAAGCGCGCGTTCCGCTTCGTTGATGAGCCTTTCCGCGTGAAGAGAACGTCCGGCCATAGAAGATATGCCGATAAGAAGTTCCGATTCCGATTCCAGCGGTAATTTGGCTATTGCTTCCCGGTGAAACCGCTTTGCCGTTTCAAATGCATCATCAATCGAAATTCCGGGTACAATAATATAAATTCCGGGCACATTTTTTTCAAAAATACGGCTGCCTCTTTTAAAACATCCGGCGGCAGCCTCTTCAAGCGTCTTATAAAGAACATTTTCAGCCGTCCACATTGCTGTAATTAACGAAAGATCCTTGCCGTTTTCTTCGGCTTTTGCCATTTCCGGAGCAAGTTCACTGGCGAATGACGGTTCACCGGAGAAATCACCGAACGGGTCAGTCTCATATAAGCCTGATGACGGAAATGGATTTTTCCGCGAATTTTCATCATCCGTTTCGAACTGCGGCAGACCGCCGGCAGTCAAATCATCTTCAGCGTCTTCGTTGCGTAACGAATCAGTTACATGGAACGGGTCTTTTTCTTCGAACTTGGATTCATCTTCAGTAAACAATATATCTTCCGGTTTTGGAACGAAAGGCGCGTCGTGGCGCGCAAAATCAGGTTCCGGCGGCAGAATGAAATTTTCATTATCATCGGTTGTAAAACCGTTACCGGAAAATTTGTCAGCCTGCGGCCGCTCATCGATAAATGGTTCTTGCTCTTCATAATCATCAGGATAATACCGCTCCGCTTTTCGTGATTCCACATTCGGTCCGCTGCCAGTAAATTCATCGATCGCAGGTTGTTTTTTGACTATAACCATATCGGTAATTAACAGAGAGAATGAGACAACAACGGCGATAAGAATTGCCAGAAGGACTTTTCTTAAGATGAATAAGAGATTATCAAAATCTATATATGTTGACACTGCGCTTATAACAATATTTTGCAAACCTTCGATACGGAGCGGAGCAGGTTCCAGCCGTTTTAGGAGATAAAGGCCTCGGCTAAAATAAGGATAATTTCCCGTCCATTTTACAAGGCCATGCGTTTTTTCAACGGCAATAGAATAATCCCCCGGAGCTGAGATAATCACTGCCTGCAGCGACTTAGCGCTGGCTACGGTATCCCGAATGTCCTCTTTGAATGAAGCCGTCTTCCAGCCGAGTACTCCGGCGGAAGAAGCTAAGTCTTTCAACTCGATATACTCACGGGCCGTTATGTCACTATGATCTCTGACAGCCCCATATATGAGCAAAAACGCGTAAATTGTAGAAATCACATAAATGATCATGCACAATACGCTTACTACAGCCTGAAATTTCCGCCAAATACTTTTCACTATAATATTTATGATTTTCAACGCTTATAATAAAAATTAAATACGCGCCGAACCTTTTACCCCCTCTCCCCACTGCTACGGTTTTATGCAATAATCGCATACAGAAAAACAACCGGCGGCGTTAAGGAATATTTTGGCGATTATGATAGTAATTATTTTAATGAAAGTCAAGAGCCGGTTTTTTGTCTGTTCTATGAGATACATATGGATAAAGACGGCCGCGATAAGCAAAAGACGCTGGATGCCGAAAGAATAATTTCTGAACTGGAAAAAGGCGGCGCAACAGCTTTGGCGCTGCCTTATTACGAGGCGCGTCCGTCGCAGCTCGATTTAATGCGGCTTATAATCCGTGCTTTTAACGAGGACAGTCTTGCTGCGGCGGAAGCCGGAACAGGAGTTGGAAAATCATTTGCCTACCTCCTGCCGGCCATTGTTTTTGCGTCGGAGAACGATGAACGTATTGTTATTTCCACGGCGACGATTACCCTTCAGCGGCAATTATTTGAGAAAGATATACCTGTTGTAAGCGCGGCTCTTAATATTGACTTAAAAACTGCGCTTGTAACGGGACGCAGGAATTTTCTTTGTTTAGAGCGCCTTTCCGGCGCTCTTGCGGAAGCCGGAGCTGAGTTTGATTTTGACAACAAAGAAACGATAAGAAGGATCGCGGCGTGGGCCGAAATTACAAAAACAGGCGATAAACCGGATCTGCCGTTTATGCCGCCGGAAGATGTTTGGTCGCGGGTTTCCTCGGAGCCGGACGCCTGCTTGGGAATGAGCTGCCCGGAATACGGACGGTGTTTTTTTATGGCAATGCGCAGAAAGGCGGCTGAGGCGCGGATACTTGTCGTTAATCATCATCTGTTATTTGCCGATCTTGCTGCACGCGGCAAGGCTGGCGAATATGGCGGTACCGTTGTGCTTCCGGCATATCAGCGGATTATAATTGACGAGGCGCATACAATAGAAAGCGCCGCTACAAGTTTTTTTTCTGCTGAACTGAATAAGATGGAAATAAATCTTACACTTGGACGTTTATTCAAACAGCGCGGTACGGCAAGATCGGGTCTTTTATTGCGTCTGTTTGCTTTTTCCGGCGGTGAAGATAAAACATCCCTCTGGAACGGCGCTGTTAACGCGGTTCGAAACGCCGCTGCGAAACTCGACACCGCCGCTCTGGAACTTTGCGGTACAAAAAGCGTTTTTCGTTTTATTCCGCCAAGGGATGATATAATAAATCAGCATCTTGTTCCGTTTCTGATTGATCTTCAGACTTCAATAGTTGAATTTATAAAAGAGATAAAGTCAGTTTTGAATGCGGTTGAAGAAAAAGATTTCAGCGGTAATGAAAAGGCGGCGTCCGGCGCGGACACGCTGCTGCGTGAAACGCATCTGCTTTCTAACCGTCTGGCTGAGACTGCTGAACTTTGCGGTGCGTTTGTAAAATACAAGGACTATCCTGCGAATGTATTTTGGCTTGAAAGACGCTGTTCCAGACATACCGGCACAAAAGATTGGGCGGTTCTGCAAAACGCTCCGGTTGATGTTTCAGAGAAATTAAAAACGTCTCTGTTTGAAAAACATAAAACGGTTATTTGTCTTTCCGCCACGCTTGCAGCCGTGGGGCGTTTTGATTATTGGGCGGACCGCTCGGGCATTAAGCTTGCCGTTTATGATGACGGCGGACGGCGCGATGTTTTGACGGGAAAATTTCCTTCTCCTTTTCCTTTTGACGAATCCGTATTGACGGCGGCGGCTCTTGACGCGCCTTCACCTTTAAGTCCGTCATTCAATGGTTTTGTCAACAACGCCATACCGGATCTTGTAATGGCCTCTGAAGGTTCGGCTTTGATTTTGTTTACTTCGTTTGAGAGTCTTAAGAGCGCCTATAAATTCGCCGCGCCCTGTTTAGAAGCCGCCGGAATAAAATGCCTGAAACAGGGAGACGATGACCGCAGCCGTCTTTTACGCGCTTTTATTGATGATGAAAAAAGCACGCTGTTTGCTACCGATTCGTTTTGGGAAGGAGTTGACGCGCCGGGTGAAACGTTGCGCCTTGTTATAATATGCCGTCTTCCGTTTAAGACGCCCGATGATCCGGTATTTGAGGCCCGCTGTGAGACTATAGAAAGGCGCGGCGGCAATCCGTTTATGGATATTTCCGTCCCTGAAGCCGTGATAAAATTCCGCCAGGGTTTTGGACGCCTCATGCGGCATTCAGGCGATAGGGGCGTGGTGGCTGTTCTTGACGGCAGGATACTTACAAAACGTTACGGTGAAATTTTTCTGCGTTCCATTCCACGGACTAAAACGAGTTTTGGCAGTTTCCCAAAAATCCTGCGTGATATTAAGGATTTTTTTGCGCTGGCGTAAAACGATTCAGCCATACTGGACATTTATTAATTTATAGTATACAATTACTATAAAATTACTAAGATAATAAATTATGGAGGTTTCTATGGCTTGTGTTGAAAAGGTTACGGATTTAATTGGAAATACGCCGCTTGTCAGGATTAATAAGATCAATGACGGTAATGCGGTGATTTACGCAAAACTGGAGAGTTTTAATCCATTGCATAGCGTTAAAGACAGAATCGCTTTGGCTATGATTGAGGCAGCGGAGAAAGAGGGAAAAATTACAAAGGATACCGTTATAATTGAGCCGACGAGCGGAAATACCGGTATTGGGCTTGCTTTTGTGTGCGCGGTTAAAGGGTACAGTCTGATTCTTACTATGCCGGAGACAATGAGTATTGAACGCCGCAAGCTTTTAAAGGCGCTTGGCGCGCGGCTTGAGCTTACTGAAGGAGCAAAAGGCATGAAAGGCGCTATTGAAAAAGCTATGGAAATCGCAAAATCCACGTCAAAATCTTTTGTCCCGCAGCAGTTTAATAATCCGGCGAATCCGGCGATTCATGAAAGGACAACGGGCCCTGAAATTTGGGAAGATACCGGCGGCAAAGTCGATATTCTTATCGGCGGCGTTGGTACCGGCGGTACAATTACCGGCGCGGGCAAATTTTTGAAAAGCAAAAAAAGCTCAATTACGTTAATAGCCGTGGAGCCGGCGGCTTCACCGGTTCTTTCCGGCGGAAATCCAGGCCCGCATAGAATTCAGGGTATTGGCGCAGGCTTTGTGCCTGAGGTTTTTAATAAAGACCTTATTGACGAAATTTACAAGACTGATGACACAAAGGCCTCAACAATAGCGCGGCGGGCAGCCAAGGAGGAGGGTATCCTTGTTGGAATATCTTCCGGCGGCGCGCTTGAAGCGGCGATAACCGTATCAAAAAGGCCGGAAAACAACGGAAAGACAATCGTTGTTGTATTGCCTGACACTGGTGAACGCTATCTTTCTACCTGGCTTTGGGAAGAATAGCGGCCTGTTTCCCCGCGCCGCTGATCCGGCCTCTTTTCCAAACGCGGTAAAGCGGTTTCCGGCGGCGGCGCGCGTTCCTGCGCGTGTGCGGCTTTTGGCCGCACCGTTTCTTACCGCTATCTGTTTCCAACGTCTTTGGCGGCGACGGTTTGGGTACAATCTTCTACCGTTACGCTAGGTTCGGCGTATCCTGCTATACCTCCGGTGTTGCTTGCACCGCTTAATAAAGCGCCGGTTACGTGGACGTTCCTTATTTGGGTTGTTCCGCTGGCGCGTCCCGCCGCGCCTCCTAAATTAGAAGCCGCTCCGCTTGTATAAGAACCGATGTTGATAGAGACGTCTGAAATAATTCCATTGGTTACGCTGGAGAAGAATCCATAATCGTCCGAACTGGCAGCAAAATTCAACCCTGTTACGGAAAACCCCGCCCCGCGGAATTCTCCTGTAAAGCCGGTGAATATGCCGGCAGTGGGTATCCATGTAGATGAATAATTGCAGGGTGAAATCATTACAAATGAGTCGTTTTTTCCGCTCCAGGGGCCGCTTGGAACGAGCAGCGCTGCGAAGACCAGATTTGAAATGGGCAGTCCTGCAAACACCGGCGTAAGCGTTATAACGCTGAACACATCAGGAAGCCCATTTTCTACGTCTTCATAGTACAAGCGCGGAAGGAGGTTTTCGTGGGTGAAAATAATCCAGATCCGTACGGGGTCTCCTTTTTTCAGCGAGGTATTTTCTTTTAGAATCAGGTACCAGTCATCGCCGCCGCAGAATCCTTCAAAGTCGTTTGGGTTTATATGCATACCGCCGCTTGCCTCCAGAATTCTATCGATGGGCGTTTCCGGTTTAACGGCCAGGCCGACATACGCGCGGTAGCCGGCGGTGGTATACTGCTGCACGCCGGCTTGGTTTAATTCGACCTTAAACATCGGCGGCAGGCCGGGGATATTGGCAAGAATATCTCTGCTTTGTTCGCCGTAACCCATATTCAGTTCGTCGACGGTGATAAGTGAGCCTAAATTGTTGTCAGGAAGCTCGATTTCGCCGCCGGTATCGGGAAGTTCGACCAGCGGAAGGGGGTCGCCGGCATCGTCTTTATCGGGCGTGGTGTAATAAAACGCCTTGAGAATGCCCATTACTACCGGATATTTTGAGATTTCAGGGATTTGGTCTAAGTAAGAAGTTTTCCGCGTGAATTCGATAGTGAAGCGCTGTTCCGTATTCTTGTATTTTTGGGGGACGGTAATCTTGAAGCGGCTGCCGTCAAAGGGGCCGGCGGATATGCCTATCTTTTCAGCGTTTTCGCCGGAAAGATAGACTCGTACTACCTGATATCTCATAGGTATTTCAGGGCTTAACTTTAATTTCACCCAAAAGGAAAAGACAGATTCTTCTTCAGGGTCTAAATCCGCCTTGTTTTCTGAAGATCCGGTAATGCCTTCGCAGCCGGATGCCGGCAAAAAAAGAAGCGCGGTAAGCGCCGTTATAAAAACTTTTTTCAAGGCCGTCCTGACGGAACAAATCATAGTGATGATAGTAGTACGATTTCGAATTATTTTCAAGGGCCGCGTGTTTTTATCCGGTGCGGCCCTCCACCGGCGCAGATTGCGGAAATGGCAATCCTTTGCGCCTGCGCCCCGCCATTGCAGGGGTTAATCACGTTCCTGTGCCGCTCCCATGCCCTCAGCGGCGCTGTCCCCTTCTTTAACAAAGGGGCCTAAGAGCAGACCTTTTTTCGCAAGCAAGAACGGAAGCAGAACGCCCGCAACGCCGGTAAGTGTAGAGCTAAACAAGATTGAAGGAATAATTGAAGGAATATGAAGATTGTAGGGAGAAGCTATTACAAAAGCTGTCTTCACCACAAAAAACATTGTTCCTATAAAAATCCCCTGCATTATTTTGTTGTCCGCAAATTTTGCCTTCAAAGCGGGGATTTTTGGGATGCCGCAGACAAGATATCCTGTTGCTAAAGCCGTTATGCACCTATTTTTTAGGTTTGTAAAAAGCAGCATGATTATTTCGCTTTTTCCATAATGATCTATATCTGTAATTATATTCCAAAAGTTGGTAATAATATCCGGCGCTGCGGTCGTCAGAGTCGTCAGACCGGAGATGAGGGCTCCCACAATCGGTCCAAAAAACACAGCGCTTAAGCCAACCGGTATGTTGAGTATCGTGAGTAGCAGGGAGGGAATTTTGCCGGACAGACCTCTCGTTGCAATGTCCAGTACCACAAGAGCGGCGGCGGCAATAAGATGCTTTTTGGTAAACTTCCATTTTGGCAAACAGAGAATCTCCGGCCATTCATCCTGATTGTTTGCAAACGTGCCTTTAATTATACGGACCACATCAGGAATCCAGCACAGCAAAAACAGCGCAAGGAATGCCAGAGCCGGCAGATATGAGCCGAGCATTGACTGCATAACATAATCATAGCCGGTGTCATACCCCGAAAAAGCGCCGGGGTTGGAGTCATAAAAACTCATAGGATCCCTCGCCATGACGAACGCTTTTACGCTGGAAGTTATGGGACCTATAATCAAAAAGAGAAGAAACAACACGAGTTCCGTTATGGCGCGTTTTTTCTTTCCGGCGGCAAAACAATGAGCGCCAAAGCATCCCAGAAAAATACAAAGCAGCAAATGTGTGATGTTGGCATTGGCCGCAATGGGCGCTCCTGTCTGCGCTGACCCTGCCGCTCCTGTGCCTGAACCCTGTGCGGGGTTGCCGCATTTTCCACAGAATTTTTGCCCTTCTTCCAGGGCGTTTCCGCATGACGGACAAAACTTATTCATAATAATTCCTTCGCGGTCTTTCCCGCCGTCTTATATCGAGCCGCCTCCACGAAGCGGCCCCCAAACGCCGGATGTCTCCGGCGGAAATGGCTTTTG
The DNA here is from genome assembly GCA_031280035.1 of Spirochaetaceae bacterium. Lineage (GTDB taxonomy): Bacteria > Spirochaetota > Spirochaetia > Treponematales > Breznakiellaceae > JAIRPU01. Next base: position 58,565 of record JAITHJ010000011.1, read on the forward strand.
CAGTTGTCAGTTATCGGTTGTCAGTTGTCAGTAATCAGTTGCCGGTTGTCAGGTTTTTACTCTGGTATATCAGAGCAGCCCGGCGCGTCCGCCGCACTCCGGTCTATCGCCCAAAGACTGACAACCGATAACTGGCAACCGGTAACTTCCTCACCCGCTGATAATCAGGCTCACCACGTTTGACCACGGGCCGCGCGCTCCGGTGGAGTTCTCGTAATCGGCGGCTTTGCCGTAGTCCGCCTCGGCATAATGGTAGACGCGGCTCGTTCCCGCCTGATAGTCCGAAGGTATATCCTCGGCGCGCGCCGCTCCGGCGGGTATACCTTTTGGCTCAGACGGCATACCTTTTGACTCATCAGGTATACCTTTTATTTCAGACGGCATACCTTTTATCTCATAAGGCATACCTTTTACCCCAGACGGCATACCTTTTGTCCCAGAAGGTATACCTTTTACCTCAAAAGGTATACCTTTTGACTCATAATACATGTATTTTGTCCCAGCCGGAATGTCTGTGGCAGATTTCAGATTTCGGATTTCTGATTTCAGATGTGTGTGCTGAGTGGACAGTGAACAGTAGTCAGTGGACAGTTTTGCGTCCGGTATACCGGAGTAAACTATGCTGTCTGTGTTAGGTAAGCTAGTTCGGCGTGAAACCCCTGTAATCTGAAATCCCGCCCAAAACGCCGGCAACTGATAACCGACTACTGAAAACTCCTGCGGGGGAGGGGGGCGGAGAAAATGCCCTGTTTTGCGCGGTCAATCCCGGTAATTACAAAGCCGGAAAGCAATTTTTTTGCGCCGGGTATGTCTGTGCCGTA
>JAITHJ010000041.1 GCA_031280035.1 Spirochaetaceae bacterium
AGCGTAAAAAGCAAATTGATGTCCATGAAATTATAGTAAGAGACTGACGCTTGTTTGTCAATGGTTAGCTGCCGGTAATCAGTGAGTAGTGAACAGCGGGTAGTTGTTTAGCCGGTATATCGGAGTAAAACAGCGCGTCCGTCCTGCTCCGATTTATCGGCGGAAAGACCGGCAACTGACCACTGATTACTGACAACTGAAAGTTATACCGGAGTGTCGCGCCCGCTGCGTTCGCGGCAGATGGCTTTTATTTCGGCGACATCTACTTCCAGCCGGTTAAGACGGTTTTCTACGGAGGAAAACCGGTTCTCAAAACGGTTTTCCATCTCAACAAAGCGGGTTTCCACCAGATTCTTGAAGTCTTTGAAGTCGGCGCGGGTTACGTTTACCAGCACGGAGGTGGTTACAATAAACGCCGTTACGGTAACGAGCATTGTCCCCAGCGTAAAAAGCAAATTGATGTCCATGAAATTATAGTAAGAGACTGACGCTTGTTTGTCAATGGATTTCAGATTTCGGTCTTTACGCCGGTATAGCGGCTTTTTTACACGGCATCTCGTGTGGTTGACAGCAATTAAAAAACCCTGTACAATGACCGCATTATGAATATATCCACATATACGGTTAAACCGAAATTGCCGGCTTCTTTGAAGCCACTGGAAGAAATCGCGCGCAACTTATGGCTTGCGTGGAACTTCGATGCCGTTCAGCTTTTCATTCGTCTTGATTACGATGTTTGGATGAAATCAAACCAGAGCCCGGTTAAGACTCTGGGCATGGTCAGTCAAAAACGTTTGATTGAAGTATCCAAAGACGACTCGTACATCGCCGCGCTTAACAACGTTTACGCGCGTTTCCAACGGTATAAAAAACTGCCCGCATGGTATAAGGGATCTCACAGAGAAGTCGTAGCGTATTTCTCGATGGAATACGGCATGGACGTATCCCTTCCAATATACTCAGGCGGACTTGGTATGCTCTCCGGCGACCACATGAAGACCTCCTCAGATATGGATCTCCCGCTGGTCGGCGTCGGTCTTTTGTATAAGCAGGGATATTTCATTCAGAATATAAACGCTGATGGATTCCAGCAGGAAATTTATCCGATAAACGACTGGTACAATATGCCCGTCGAACTCAAAAAAGGTAAAGACGGAAACCCGTTATTCATCTCCGTCGATCTTGCCGGACGTGAAGCCTTCGCCCAGATTTGGGAAGTTAAAGTAGGCCGCGCCTCTCTGTACCTTCTTGATACAAACACCGACAAGAACAAAGACAAAGACATAAAAGAAATAACCGCGGCGCTTTACGGCGGCGATAAAGAAACCCGTATCCGGCAGGAAATCCTGCTCGGCATAGGCGGCATACGCGCTCTGCGGGCGCTCGGCATCAATCCCGTAGCCACCCACATGAACGAAGGCCACGCGGCATTCCTCTCCCTTGAGCGCGCCCGCGAACTTATGACGGAAAAGGGCTTTAATTTAACTCAAGCGCATGAAGCCATCTGGCCGACCAATATATTTACAACGCATACGCCTGTTCCAGCCGGCAACGAGCGTTTCGACATCACGCTGCTCGAAAAATATATGCACTCATGGACAACCATCCTTGGCATTTCATGGCAGGATTTCCTCGCGCTTGGCCGTGAAAATCCGGCTAACAAAGAAGAAACTTTCTGTATGACCGTGCTCGCGCTGAAATTCGCCGCCTATGCAAACGGCGTCGCCGCGCTGCACGGCGTTGTCTCGCGCGATATGTGGAAAAATCTCTGGCCGGGGCTGCCGCTGGACGAAATTCCTATAGGACACGTTACCAACGGCGTTCATCCGCGCACCTGGATATCAAGCCCCATGTGCGACCTCCTCGACCGCTATCTTGGCCCGCGCTTTGAAGAAGATCCTACGGAACTCAACGTCTGGGAACGAATGGACAGGATCTCTGACGAAGAACTGTGGCGCACCCATGAAAGACGGCGGGAAAGACTCGTTGTGTTCGCCCGCACACGGCTTAAAGAAACCCTTAAACGGAACGGCGCTTCACAACGGCGCGTACAACAGGCTGAAGACGCGCTCTCGCCGTACATCCTTACTCTGGCTTTCGCCCGCCGTTTTGCAACGTACAAACGCGGCAACCTTCTGCTGCGCGACCCTGAACGCCTCCTGCGCCTCCTAAAAGACAACGACCATCCGGTTCAGCTTATCTTCGCAGGAAAAGCGCATCCGGCTGACATACCCGGCAAAAACATCATACGCGAAATCGTACACTTCGCCGACAAATATGACGTCGCCAACAGGATAATTTTCCTTGAAAACTACGATATGACCATGTCCCGCTACCTTACCTCCGGCGCCGACGTCTGGCTTAATACGCCGCGCCGCCCGCTTGAGGCCTCCGGTACATCAGGCATGAAGGCGTCCATGAACGGCGTACTGAACTGCTCCGTACTCGACGGATGGTGGGACGAAGCGTACAATGCCGGAGTGGGTTGGGCTATAGGACATGGCGAAGAATACACCGACGAACCTCTTCAGGACGACATCGAGAGCAAAGCCCTGTACGATTTGCTGGAACGTGAGATTATCCCGCTCTTCTATCAGCGCGGCAGAGACAGTTTACCGCGCGAATGGATAAAAATGATGAAGACCTGTATGTGTGAAATAGGCCAGTCCATGTCTTCTCACCGTATGCTCATGGATTATTCAAACAAATTCTATTTTCCGGCGCTCAAAAATCACCGCCGCATGACAAAAGACGATTATGCGGATACGCGCTCGATCGCCGCATACTTTGAAAAGCTCAATAAATCGTGGGAAAAATTACGAATTGCCTCAATAGACGCAAGCGCACGGCCTATTATGCAGCGCGGAGACTTCCTTACCGTAACGGCGCGCATTGATTTGGGCGACCTTAAACCTGACGAGGTGCTTGTTGAACTCTACTATGGCGAACGTTCCAACGATAACTTCATCATAAACGCGAACCGCTGTGAAATGAAGAACATAGGCAAAGAAGATTCCCTGTATCGCTATCAGCTCCGTGTGGAATGCGCCAATACAGGCTTGCAGGGACACACAATAAGGATTCTTCCCAAACATGATGCCTTGGTTCACCCATACCGGTCGGGCTTTATTAAATGGGCTTAATAAGAAAAATGAGTATCTGAGACTGTAAAGACGGCGGACGTTTACTGATTCTAACGTATTCGTCCGTCTTTGCGGTTTTTGGAACGCTCAATCAATTAAAAATGAATTATGAATCATGAAGATGACGCTTCCATGGATATTATTCGGGAAGCTTTTCTTTATCAAAACCGTTTTGCAGGACAAACGGTCGTCTTTAAAATAGATTTCCCCGTTACGGAAACCGCCGGATTCCCCTACTTAATGAAAGATATAGCGCTTCTGATAAAAACCGGCATAAAAGTCGTCATCGTTCCCGGCTCACTAGAGTATATTAACCGTGTGCTTGAAGAACATAACATCGCGTCAGTCTTTTTAGACGGTGAACGCATTACCACCGATGAGGCAATGCAGTATGTCGAAATGTCGTCCTTCCATGCGGCAACCCGCTTCATTACGGCGCTCTCGGCGAGCCGCGTTGACGCGCTCGTCGGCAATTTTGTGCGCGCCCGCGGACATGGCGTTGTAAACGGCCTCGATTACGAAAACACCGGCGTTGTAGATAAAATCTTTGTAAAATCAATTACCCGCGTCCTTGCCGCAAATATGACGCCTATTCTCCCCTGCATCGCGTGGAGTCCGGCTGGTAAACCGTATAACGTCAGCAGTAACGGAATAGCGCTGGCCGTCTGTGAGGCGCTTAATGCGGTAAAACTTGTCGTTGTGTCCACCGATTGTACGTTCAACGCCGCCGATATTGCCGCCCCCGACTCCGTTGAGAAAAACGAAGCCGGCAAAATTCTTCGCCTGAATACGGAAGAAGCCCAGCTTGTATTAAATATGAACAAAGACAACGAGTCTTTACTGCACGTCAAAACATGCGCTGCGCTCAACCTTGCGCTTGCCGCGCTTAAAACCGGCGTAGAACGCGTACATATCGTCGACGGCAACAAAGAAGGCGTAATATTGCGCGAACTGTTTTCAAATATCGGCGCAGGCACCATGATAAATGCCGGAGAATACGACGCTATCCGCAGTATCCATAACTCCGATATACCGGATATTCTCCGTCTTATGGAACCGCTGATGAAAAAAGGTATTCTTCTCAGGCGCACCGCGGAAGATATTCAGCAAAAAAAAGATGACTTTTCCGTTTTTGTGATTGACAGCGTTATTCATGCCTGCGCCGCGCTTCATGATTATGGTGAAGGTCAGGCCGAAATTGCCGCGCTGGCCGCCGATCCGGCTTATTCACACATGGGAGCAGGACGGCGTCTTGTTCGCTATCTTATTGATAAAGCGGCAAAACTCGGCTTTAACCGCGTCTTTGTTCTTACAACCAGTACGCAGGACTGGTTTGAAAAACTCGGCTTTACCGAAGCGGGCGTTGACAGTTTACCTGCGCTTAAAAAGCAACGCTATGACCGCAAACGTAACAGTAAAATATTCGCCCTTGAGATTACAAAATGAAAACGCTGCTTAAAAAGTACCGCGCACGGCTTTTAACCGTTGAACGCGCCGCGCCGCTCACTGCTGAAACATACACTTTTGAAATACGCCGGTTTTTGGAATTCCTTGACAAAACGAAAATTCCCGTTGAAAAAACCAATGCACTCGATCTTTCAGCCTATATTGACGTACGGCGGAATTCCGATGGAATCAGCTCTCGTTCCGCCGCAAAGGTCATTGCCGTCCTGCGTTCGTTTTTCCGGTTCGTTGTGGAATCCGGATTACGCAAGGATAATCCGGCAAATTTGCTTGAAACACCTAAAAAAACAAAAAAACTTCCCGTTACGCTTGACAACGCATCGATAGACAAGCTCTTTGCTAAAATCAATACTTCTTCTCCAATAGGACTGAGGGACAGAGCGCTTTTTGAGATCATATATTCTTCAGGGTTAAGAATATCAGAAGCGTCATCATTAAATGTTCAAGACATATTTTTTGACGAAAAGATACTACAGGTATCAGGAAAAGGCAGCAAAGAAAGGCTTATTCCATTCGGCGAAACAGCGGATATATTGCTGAAAAAATATCTTGCAGAGGCAAGACCGAAATTACTCGGCTTAAAACACTCAAATGCTCTCTTTGTAACGCGGACAGGCGCGCGTATCGGGCGTAAAGGCATCTGGAAAAACTATAAATCGCTTGCCGCCTTAAATGGAACGTCTTCAAAACTGCATGTTCTGCGGCATAGTTTTGCCACAGAACTCCTTGCCGGCGGGGCGGATTTGCGCTCTGTTCAAGAACTTTTGGGGCACAGCGATATTACAACAACGCAGATATACACGCATATTGACACCTCCCGCCTTAAAGAGGCGCACCGGAAATATCTGCCTAAATTAAAAGACTGAATATCTGCCGAGACAGGCCGAAATTATTTTTATAGCTTATAAAGAAAGGGTTGACTTTTTTTTTTTTTTCCTGCATACTACCACTATCTTTCCTTCGTAGCTCAGTTGGCAGAGCAAGTGGCTGTTAACCACTGGGTCCGTGGTTCGAACCCGCGCGAAGGAGCTTGATAGCCCGTCCAAGAGGACGGGCTATTTCTTTATGGGATAACTGTCCCGGCAGGAATACGCTTCAGGGAAATCCATGCGTTACACCGGAAACAGGTGAGCATTCCCGCTT
>JAITHJ010000018.1 GCA_031280035.1 Spirochaetaceae bacterium
AGGGTTTTATTCCAATAAGGAATAGGGTTTTATTCTAATAAGGAATAGGGTTTTATTCCAATAAGGAATAGGGTTTTATTCCAATAAGGAATAGGGTCTTATTCCAATAAGGAGCGGGGCGGCGCGTTACGAAGGGCGGACGCCGCCGCTTGCTAAGGGCGGGGGCGGGCTGCCGGCAGCCGCAGCCGTCCGCCTGAACGACACAGCCGATACCGCCGGAGAAATCCGGCGATTGGAGCGCCCCCGCAGCGGGGCGTTAACTATAAAGACGGCGGGAACTCTGAACACAGTTCGGGGGCAAGCCCGCTTAAGGAAGGTTTATATGAAGAAACAGGGTTTATTGATGTGCGCGCTTGCGGCGGCGCTGGCAGCCGCGGCGCTCTCAGGCTGCGGCACGATGGCGGGGGCGCAGAGCTCGGAGACGATAATCAAGTCGCAGAAGGACAGCGTTGACTTTGAGCTGTTCGACAGCAGCGGAAACCTCGTTGCCGCAGGCCGGACGCCGCAGAGCGTTCAGCTTAAAAGCGGCAGCGGTTTTGTGCCGGCTAAGTATACCATCAAGTATAAAAAGACCGGCAGCGAAGGCACGCACTCGTTCAGCGCGGAAGGAAATACCACCGCGATAATTCAAGACGCGCTTTGTCTGCTTGTGGGAGTAGGCGTTGTGTTCTACGTTATTGACGCGGCCACAGGCGCGCTTTACAAAGTACCCGAATCCATTACGATACAGGACATCGCGTATCACCCGGGCGAGATAACGATTCTCTCGATGGACGACATCAAACCCGAAATGCGCCGCTACCTGATTCCTGTCTCGCGCTAGAGTCCCGTCCAAGACTGCGCCCGCCGCTAAACCACACTGAATTACCATACCGAAAAAAGGCTGCGAAACACCCCGTTTAGGGCTGGTTCGCAGTCTGCGGCGGGTTTTACGCGCCATAATGCGGCGGGCGCAGCATAGGGGGCGGGGGCGCTGCGTTCCTGACGCGGACAAACGGGGAATAACCCGCTGAGCCGTGCGGGAGTGGTCAGATACTCCCCCCTACCCCCTTTCCTGTTTTTGCCTTAAACCGGTTTGACAAACGGTTTCGGTTTGGGTATACTCACGTATTATGATTGATCCTAAACTGTACATGGCGGACTACGATGATTTTCCGTATCCGAACTTTATTGCGTTCTTAGATGATATAGAGGCTCGTTTTCAGAATGACCCCGCGTTCCTCTATCGGGCCGGTAAGCAAAAGGACTTCACTGTCCGCACATACCGGCAGTTCGCCGCAGATTGCAGACGCGTTGCGCGCGGTCTGCTCGCCGCAGGACTCACCAAACACGACCGCGTTATCCTCTGGTCGGAAAACCGCCTTGAATGGCCGGCAATCTGGCTCGGCGCGGCCATAGCGGGCTGCACTATAGTTCCCGTCGATTTCCTTATCTCTGATGAAGAATGTTTGAACATCATTACGTTCACAAAGGCGAAGGCCGCGTTCTTCTCTCCGTTGAAGGCGCAGTTTGCCGCTTCAGACCAGATGAAAAATACAAGCCTGACTACAACCGTCATCATAGACGAGTCGTTTTCCCGTTTCGGACAAGACGCGGACGGCCAACCGCTCCCCGCCGCAGACGCTATTAAGGAAACCGACCCCTGCTCGATGGTCTTTACGTCAGGAACAACAGGCCTCTCCAAAGGCGTCGTGCTGTCCCATAAAGGAATAATCGCTAATTGCAGCGCGGCCATCATCATGCTCCAGCCTAAAAAAGAAGACGTCTTTATCAGCGTCCTCCCCATGCACCACACCTACCCCACAACCTGCTCGTTCCTTGCGCCGCTTGCCTACGGAGTAAAGATTGTCGTGGTGGAAAAGCTGGTCGGGCAGGTCATCGTCAACGATATACGGGATACACGGGGAACTTTCGTCATCGCCGTGCCGCTCCTGTTTGACAAAATGATGGCGGCTATAGACGCTAAGTATAAAAAGCTTCCCGTGTTTGTGCGCGCCCCGCTGGATACGCTGCGCAGAATATCCCTCGCCGAAGCGAATAAAGGCAATCCCGACTTTGGAAGAAAGGTCTTCCGCTTCCTTCGCCGGAAGGCCGGACTTGACTCAATTCAAATTATGGTGGCAGGCGGCGGGCCTTTAAGCGTAAAGACCGCCGACTTCTTCGACTCGCTCGGCTTCAATATCGTGCAGGGATACGGAATGAGCGAAAACAGCCCGCTTATCAGCGTAAGTACGCCGCGTTACAAGAACAACGCCTCCGTCGGCCTTCCGGTAAAATACACCGACGTGCGTATAGCCGATCAAGATGACGATACAACGTATCTCAAGACCGGTGAGGAAGGCGAGATCTTCGTCAAATCACCGTCTCTGATGCTCGGTTATTACGAGAACCCGCAGGCGACCGCGGAAATGTTCTCCCGCGAAGGATTCCTTAAAACAGGCGATCTTGGCTACATAAACGAAGACGGCTTCATCTTCATCAACGGACGCAAGAAAAACCTCATTGTATCCGCAGGCGGCAAGAATATTTATCCTGAAGAAATTGAAGCCTGCTTTGATAACTCGCGCGTAATTGGAGAAATACTCGTTATCGGCAGAAAGTCCGAAGAAACAGGAGAAATCATATTCGCCCTTGTCTACCCGAATTACGAAACCCTACAGGCAAAATACGGCGGTAAAGCCGATAACAAAGAGTTCGTCAAAACGCTTATTAAAAAAGAAATCGCCGCAGTAAACCGCAATCTTCCCGTTTATAAAAAAATAGCCGACTGGATGCTGTTCAATACCGAATTTGAAAAGAACGCGCAGAAGAAAATAAAACGGTTTCTTTATAAAGACTATGAGGATTCTGCAAAAACGCCGATACTTTAATGGATGAAAGTATTTTTGTTTGCGGCGTTTTCCGCCTTTCTTACAGCAGCGCCAGTCTGCGCGCAGGAGAATGACAGCGCGCGTGATGTCTACACCGCCGGCCGCGACCTTGAAGCAAGCGGCCGCATAACTGAAGCGGAAAACTACTATAATGAAGCGGTACGTATATGCACAAGACTCATACAAAGCGGCTCTGCAACGATGGATACATACGCCGTGCTTACATGGTCGTTACAGCGTCAAAAAAAATACACCGACGTTGTTATGTGGGGAGAAAGAGCGCTGCGCATCCAGAATGATTACCGGATAATCGAGACAATGGGAGAAGCGCATTTCTATCTGAAAAACTTTCCTGCGGCTCTTAAAAACATGGAAATCTATACGGCAAATATGTCTAATGGAGACAGAGCGTCAGTCGCCTATTTTTTCATAGGAGAGATTTACCGCATAGAAAGAAAATACCGCTACGCCGATATAGCATACACCGCGGCAGTACAGCTTGAACCCGGCATGGCGTTATGGTGGTACCGTCTGGGAACGGTGCGTGAATCTACACAAGACTTTTCCTACGCCGCAGAAGCGTTTAAGCGCGCTTTGAAAATAAACCCTTCGTACTCTGACGCTCTTGAAGGCTTAAACCGTCTGCGTAAAGTATCCGCGTAAAGTATCCGCATAAAATGTCAGCCGTCTTTGCCGCAATAAGCTTAATCTTCTGCACAGCAATCCGCGGCGGCGTCGCTTTTGAACCGGATTGGGATACCAGAATACCCATTGACGCATTTGAGACATCAAAACCAGATAAACTTAAATCAATTACGGTCGTATACGAAGACGGCAGCTTTATCCTGCGCAAGAATCAAAATGGGACTCTTGCCATGTTTCCCTTTAACTACAAGGGAAGCCTTATTCAAATAACAACCGCGTTTAATTCAGAAAAGGTATCAGGATTCTCCGCCGTCTGCGAAGGTACGCAATGCGATATTGAATTTCTTGAATATGCACAGGGAACAAGATATAAAACCAAAGACAGTTATATTTATGCGCCTTCAATAGCGCGCGTAAATTTAAACGGAACATACTACTTTGTGTCATTCGCATACTATGCTGATGAAATCATAGAAACATGGTTTTCTGATGAAGGCGGCGCCTTAATGGTATATAAGATTTATCTAAGCAAAAATGATGCGCTCAAATGGGCGCGCGTTGAAACAAATACTGAAGACTCTAAAGAAAGCGTATACTACTTTTACGACAGCTTTGGCCACAATACATCTGTTCAATCTGAACAGGGAACATACAGTACTCTCTACACTGAAAAAGGAATACGTTATCTAGAACGAACCTATAAACCCGCAGAAACCCAGCCGGAAAACGGCGCGGAGAATGAAGCCTCCGGTGAAGATAATAGAGAAACGGAAAATATCTTTGAACAGTATGAGTTCCAGCTCAATGAACGCGGTCTGCCGGTACGTTCCAGTAAATTAAGCGGCGGCGAACAGGGCGGCAAATTCAGCTATGAATACCGCTATAAGTTTGACGGCGATGGTAATTGGATAGAACGCGAAGAAATTGTCATGGAAGAAAAGCTCGGCGCTTTGCTGCCTGTGGAAGAAAACCTTGTAAAACGCAGTGTTGAATACTATCACTGACGAAGCGTCATAAGCAGAGAACGCAGTTCGGGATCGACATTCAGCACGGGGGTCTTTACCGGCTCATTTTCTTTTTGATTCCGCGCGATAATTTCATCTCCTATGCTGATTATATCAAAATGCCCCTGCCGCATTAAATTACCGGCGCTGATTTCCTCATCAACTACCGTAACGGCAAATGTTCCGGCAATATCCTGCGGCAGATATTTAAATCCGATTCCACCGCTTTGTAACTCAAGCTTGCCTTTCTTTATGATATCAAACGATGCGCCGCTGGAAACACCGTCAATTTTCCCCTTGTCAATAAGAGAGCGGTCAGCATTTCTACGCAGTATAACCGCACGAAACGGCAGAACGTCTTCCACGCGGCCTGAAATATTAATCGCCGCGCCCCTGAGCCTGTTTTGTCCGGTGCGGTATATCGTAAACTCGGCAGCCTTCGCACCGGTACGCGCCGTAAAAAGCTCCGCCTTTAACGATAGGGCGCGCTCGTTTTCAGAAATACTGACAAGCATAAAATAGTCGCATTTAACACCGCCGTTATTCGCTTCCCGCGCCGTTCGAAACGCCGCAGCAAAAGACGGTTCGCGGATCTCAAAATCCATCACATTTACCTTACGGCTGTGGTTCATAATATCTTTGAGGTACGTTGCCGCGATAAAACCCGCATCCGTATGATAAAACGCGGATTGTCCGGCAACAGAAAAAACAGCAATGTTCCAATGCGGAACAAATTCTTCGGGTTTTACAGGCCATTGCTTTGAGAGCGATGTCGAAAGCAAATTTGTGTAGGTCTCGATTGTGTCATTTATTGCGCGGCTGCCCTTACCCAAATCTACCATGAACTTTAGTTCATCAAGATAAAGAGAAGGATAGCCATTTATCTTGAGAATTTCAGCATAATCACGCCGTTCTTCAGCATAAGGATTTATCCTAAGTCCGCGTCTATACTCAAAGAGCGCCTCTCCGCTTAGATTGCGGCGTTTGTAATCAGCGCCGCGCTGAAAATGATACGCAGCCCAGCGCTTCCGTTCAGAGCTTTCAATAGGCGTATCCGAAATAACAAGCTCTTCAACAGCGGCGCGGATAAATTCATCCTCAGTATCTATACTCAAAGCGCTTTCAAGCGTTGAACGCGCTTCAGAAATACGTTTTACGCGCCAAAGCGCCATGCCTTTCAAAAACCACGCTGAAATATCTTTGCGGTTTGCAGCGATGGATTCATCCGCCAGCCTTACCGCATCATTGTAATCACCAGCTTGATAACGAAGGCTCGCCAGCAAATCCCGCGCCGCCGCGTACCCGGGCCTAAGCGAAATACAGCGTTCGGCGTCTTTTATGGCTTGATGGATTTTTCCGGCGCGCGCGCCAAGATACGCAGCAAAATAAAACACCCGAAAATCATCGGGATGGGCTGCTTCAGCGCGCTCTATATAAGCTACCGCGGCTGAATAATCGCCAAGCGAACCTAAAACAAGCGCCAAAGATACAAGAAGACGCCTGTCATCGCCGTAAAGTTTTACGGCATTCTTGTATTTCGTAACGGCGTCTCCTGTTCTGCCGCGGGCTATATCAAGTTCCGCAGCGGCAAAAAGAGCCTCACGATTGTATGGTTCACGGGAAAGCACGTCTTTAATTGCTTTATCGGCCTCATTCAACTGACCTGTGGCTATCAAAATAAACGCTTCTAAATTTGCCGTTTCAGCATTAAGACGCGCTAAAGAACGCGCTTTCCGAACCCATACAAGAGCTTCATCATACTCGCCAAGCTCATAATAAGATTCGGCAAGACTGCGCGTCGCCTCAGCGTGTGAAGGATTGACACGCAAACAATCAAGAAAAGATTCCGCTGCGCTGTACCAATCATCTTCAAGCATGGCTTCTTTTCCTTGCTGATAATAGAATGCAGCGCTTTTTTCTGCCTGAGGATAAGACTTAAACGCGCAGACAAATCCAAAAAGTAAAAAGCAAAGAATTTTAAGCAGCATAATACGCCGCTTTACAGCGTATTTTATTGAACAAACCATTATGACATTATGATTGTAAATTCGGCGTTGTTCAAGATTACCGCTGAGATGAAATCGCGCTTAACGTTGTTTGTATCCAAAAAGAAGTTTCATTAGGAAAACGCGACTGAATGGCAAGAAATTCCGTCAGCGCGTTGTTATATGACGCCGAAAAATAGTACGCCTGCGCAAGATAAAAACGCGCGCGGTCTTTTACCTGAGAATCATTCGAATCAACAAGAAACCGGAACAATTCCGCAATCGCCTGTCCCCAATTACGCCATGTAAAAGAACCTTTTACTATAAGATGAAGACGGTATTCATCGCTTCCCGGAGCGGACGATTGCAAATCTTGACCAAAAACATGCGGTTCCAAGGCAGGCCTTGTTATTTCAGGCGGATATAACCGCTGTCCTGTTACGCCGGAAGAATAATTTGAAGGAGGAACGTCATTTTGATACGGCGCCGAATAGGATCGTTCTTGATACGGAATGGGTGTAATAAAATTTTTATTTGCAAGCGCCGCTTCAGCTTCAAGGCTTAACTTGCCGGAACTATTTTCCGGCCGGGGCCGGTCTAACTGCGAAATATACGGCTGGGCTGACGGCGCGGATTGCGCCGCGGACGTTTTTAATGCAACCGCAGGATACAGCGTGGCGTTATACGGCGGAGATATAACCGCTGCGCCGGCGCGAAGGTCTTCGTCATATACCGCCGCGTAGTAATACGGAATATCATTGGTTACCTTATCGACAAAAGGAGACGCGGCACCCGGAAGATGCGCCACATCCGATGACAAAAGATCGCTTATGCGCATAATCGGCGCAATATTCCGGTAAACAACAACTTTTTTCTGGAGCTCCCCCGATGAAAAAGTTATTCTAATACCGCCAATTTCACCTATAGCGGTTAATCCAGTAAGCGCGCCGGAAGAATTCGCGTTTTGCCAAGCCGCCTGCTGGTTTGCGCCGGAAGATATTTTCGGCACGGCGCTAGACCTTGTTTCAACCGGAGGCATGGCGCTCATAACTGTCGTACTTGGCGGAGGAATATATGTCCTTCCATAAAAAGGCTGCGATTCTTCACTGCCGGATGCTATAATAGAAGGATTTGCAGTTTCCCGTTTACTGAGAACATTCGCAAAATTTCCCGAAGAATCGTCCGGCGAAAGAAAGCCAGAAGCCTGAGCCGTATGAGGGGCGCCGTCAATACGGATTTCAACCATATTATGATACGGTATCACCATTTCATATTTCTGCTTATTTTCATCGCCCGCCACAACAAGATAGTAAAAAACGCCGTTAGACGGCACCGTTTCCGTATAGGTTTGCCGCCCGTAATATACCTCTGCACACGGAATTTCCTTGTTTATGAACTCATCAAATTTTTGAGAAGCGCGGTAAATATAAACAGGTCCGGTAGCGCTTGGCGAATCAGACCATGTAAGCGTAACTACGGCCCCTTCACTTCGTGCCTGCAAATGCGAAACAAACGGCGCAAAAATAGAATTTTCTGATTGCGCGGAAACAGCGTACGATGCAAAGAAACAAAACACGGAGCAGGCTGTTTTTAATAAAAGAAATCTTTGTTTCACGTCAACACAATCCCTGTTAATTATAGTCGGCATATTTTATTCATAAATTGACTATTTTTATAAATGTCCGCGAAATGTCTGAACCAGCGTAATTTTACAAAAATTCACCGCCGCTGCAAAAAACTGTGAAAATTTATATTAGCCTAAAGCAAGCTCAAAACAGAAATCTTAAAATCAGTCCATGCCTACTTTACAAATTCTTACGAATATTATACGCTAACATAAAAATGTATTCGGCGCGGTGTCGCTAATTTCATAATAAAATTAAAAAAGGAAACTGGTATGGATCAAAGCCGAGAACTCGTCGTTGATGAAGCAAAAGTGAGGAAATCTGTTCAATCAGGAATGCCTCTGACAATCACCTCGTATACTCTTCCCCATGAGATGGAAGTATACATAGGGCAGGTTCTTGCCGCCTTTTTAAAAGGCGCCGGACATGAAAACTTAAAAGATTACCTGGAATACTGTGTCCAAGAATTAGCCGTCAATGCAAAAAAAGCAAACACAAAACGCGTCTATTTTCTTGAAAAAAAACTTGATATAGAAAATACGGAACAGTACAAACAGGGCATGTCCAATTTTAAAAAAGATACGCTGGAAAATTTGGCGCATTTTCTTCAGCTGCAAAAAGAGAAAGGCTACTACATCAAAGTAATTTTCTCCTATAAAAAAGACGCTATTATAATCGAAGTACGAAATAACGTTGTAATTTCAAAAGTCGAATTGATGCGAATTCACGATAAACTTGCGCGTTCAAGACAATATAGCAGCCTTGAAGATGCTTTTGCCCAGGTATTGGACAGTTCTGAAGGCGCCGGACTCGGGCTTGTAGTCCTTGTTCTTATGTTAAAAAAAATGGGGCTTGACGAGGATTGTTTTGAGATACTTTCTACAGAAGTAGAAACGCTGGCCCGCCTAAAAATTCCGCTTGAACAAACTAAAGTGAGCAGTGTAACCGGTTTGACAAAAGCGATTGTCGAACACGTAAATTCTTTGCCGCAGTTTCCTGAAAGCATCATGTTTATTCAAAAAATCACCTCTGATCCCAACTCGGAAATGATAGACATAGCAAAACGCATATCAATGGATCCTTCAATGACGGCGGACATTCTTAAAATAGTCAATTCCGCACAGTATATGATGATAAAAAAAGTCGACACTGTAGGTGAAGCTGTAAAAATCCTTGGAATTAAAGGCATAAGAAACCTTCTTTACTCGTACGGAACGCAAAAAATTCTTGGCGAAGATACCGAAGATAAGAAAAGGCTCTGGAATCATTGTTATAAGACGGCGTTTTATACCTATAATCTTGTAAAAAATTTGGGACCGGATAAGCTTATACTGGATGACGCTTATGTCAGCGGTATACTCCACGATATGGGAAAGATTGTCTTCTTTGCGAATATACCAGGATTTACCACAAAAATGAAAGGTTTTTGCGAAAAGAAGGGAATCCCTCAGGTTATATTTGAAGACATATCGGCAGGCATGAATCATGCAGAAATGGGGGCGCTTATAGCCGAAAAATGGAATTTTCCTCCGCCGCTGATAGCCGCAATACGTTTTCATCATGATCCGGTTGCCGCGCCGCAACAATTTCGTTCTCTGGTCGATGCTGTTTATCTTGCAAATATGTTCTGCGAAATTGAAAAGAAAAATGCCATTTTTGAGCAGCTTGAACCTATGGTACTAAAAAGCTTCGGCCTTACAACCAGGAAGCAGGTTGACGTTATAATAGAAAAGTTTTCGCATGGCTTTGAGGAAGAACTTAAGTTAACTTAACGGAGTTGATTCCGTCTTTAGTTTTCTTATGAGTCTTTTTGCCAAAGCAAACTGGATGATGAATATCACGGCCATTGCTATATAGGTAACAGCACCGTTATAAATTCCCCAAATTGTGTCCGATATCTTTCCACTGCCGTCTTTTTCATTATTCCATGAAACAAAAGGGCCAAAAATAGTAAACCATGCGATAACCGTATCCACAATAAAAAAAACACACCACGCTATAGTAGCTTTATAGCACCAGAGAATCACCGGTTTTTCAATTTTTGATTCCTTCACAGATTTATCTATAAACGTTACAATTTCAAATACAAATGTTGGCGGGAATAGAAGGCTCAACCCAAAAACAAAAAACCATGCCGCATTTACAAACAGCGGGTAAAGTTTAATGATTGATTTTGCTTTGCCGGCAAGATCAGGATACATTTCAAGAATTGCATTACTATCAAGAATACTTCCTGTTATGCCTATAAGAAAAAGTATTACAGGACTTATAAAAGCGGACGGTAATTTTCTTCGCTGGACATTCGTCAAATTGACAAAAAGGTATAAAACAGAGAAAACGATAATAAAACCTGAAAGATTATTTACAGGAATATTAAAAATAACTATAGAAAAAAATATCAGTACAGGATATAATATGGCAATGCCGCCAAGGCAGTATTTTAATATATCTTGAACTTTAACATTCATAAGCAGCCGAACCCTTTTCTAAATAATTTTAAGCGGTATACTATAACATACTGTCAATCTTTATTACAAGGCAATAGTAAAAATACAGAAAATACCGGTTGTTTAGGGGTTAATTAACAGGAATTGAGAAACCGGTATAAAAAATATATAATGAATTTAGTCAAATATGCCGACAATAAGGAAAATGGAGATTAAAACATGAGGATAAAAATAACAGCTTTTTCGTTGTTTTTTTTACTTACGGCGGTTTTTGTGATTTCGTGTAAATCAACGCCAAAATCAGTCGCCGCCGGAGAAGACAAAATTGCAGTGGATTACGATAAATTAGGATCATTAATCGCCGAGGCAAAAGAAAAACGGCAGGAAATAAACGATAACGAACTTGAAATTCTTGATGAACCGCTCGTGTCAAAAGCGGATGATTGTCTTATCAGCGCGGAAAATATTTACAATAAGGGGACAAGTAAATTATCCAATAATGACAAAAAATCAGCGTACAAAGACGCCGAATTTGCCTTATTGACTTATGCGGGACTGCTGGATACATATTGGTACAATACTTCATCAGAAGCGCGCCAGCGGGCGTCAACAGCACAGCAAGATGCGCTTAAACTAAAAGCCGATGTAGCCGTACGCAATGATTACAATCTTTCAACGGAAATATTCAACAATGGCGAACAAGCGTATAAAGACAAAGATTACAAACGCGCTCTCAGCTTTTATCTTGAGGCCACAATGCTTTTTGTAAACGCCGCCAGCAATACCGCAGAGAAAAAACGCCTTGCTATGCTTGCGCTCCAATCAGCTGAAACAAAGATTCTGGAAAGTGAAAAAATAGCCGCCGATGCGGAAGCTGTCCTTAACACTGAAAATACAGACAACAACGAAAGTGGTAACAATAAATAATAAATTATTATGGAGGAAAATAATGAAAAACACGTTGATCTTATCCCTGCTTTTAGGCGTTAGTTTCTCTTTATTAGCTGAAACGCCGGCATCCCGTCAGGACTGGCTTGCCGCGTTAAGCGAAACGCCTGTCTCGCGCAATGCTGTAGACGAACCGGTTTCCAACAATAAATACTTTATGGAAAGCATCCGCGCCAGCAATCTGGCAAAACTCGCCTATGAAGAAGGAGACTATGACCTGTCTATGCAATTTTCCGCGGATGCAATAAAAGCCGCGCGGCTTTCTGATGAACTGATTACAGCAAAACTCAAAATTGCTGAAGCAAATAAAAAAATCAATGAAGCTGGAAGTAGGCTGACCTGGGCAGATAAATCAAAAGCCCAAATCTATTTTCCTAAAGAGTATAATAACGCAAAAAACTTTTACGACGATGCCCTGAATGACCGTAATGCCGGTGAATGGGACGGCGCGTTAAACAACGCAATTTACGCGGTTCAGGCGTTGTCAATAATTGCCGCGCCGCCTAATAATAGAACAGAGCCGGAAACTGATGGAAAATCGCCATTACCGGCGCAATATACGGTACGCCCATGGGATTTGTTTGGAGACTGCTTTTGGAATATTGCCGGCAGAGAGTGGGTTTATGGTAATCCCTATCAATGGCCGCTATTGTATCATGCTAACAAATCGAAATTACCCGATCCAAATAACCCTAATTTAATTGAACCAGGCATAATAATCGATATTCCATCATTACGCGGTGAAATACGAAAGGGTATGTGGGATTCTGGTAAAAAGTACGTCCCGCTTCAGTAAATTTCTTTCGGTATCCAGTGCCGCGCATTATCCGTAACACGCAGGATACCAGTTTTGCAGAAATAAGAATTTACTGCGGTAGAAAGCCTTAGTACAACAGCATCGCCGTTCTTCCAGTTGAAGGGCGGCGTAAATGGCGATGTTCCGAACCATGGACCGTCTGCAGGAATACAAATTATGGAATCTACTGTCTCGCGCGGTTTTATACGTTGTGAGTAAAAACCTGATTCAGAAGTTTTTTCGGCAAGTTCTTTCCAGTCAACAATCCACGGATCGCGCCATGCTTCTTCGTTTATTTTTTTATCGATCCTAAGCGCGCGAAACCGCATCCAGTCAAAATTTTGCGGAAGCCGCTTGTTATTTTGTTGTGCGGCAAGTTCACAGAAAAAAACCGCGTCAACGCCGCCCTGAAAACTCAATTTAATTGTTCCTCCCTGAACATCAAATGGGAATAACGCTCCCGCCGGTTTCATTACACCTGCCACAACGCCTGACTGCGGCCAATACGGGAAAGCCAGTATAGGATTTGTGCAATGTTGCAAAATTTCAGCGCCGGAATAGGACGATAAATCACTATTTTTCCGGACAAGCCTTCCTGAATTTTCCATCCATTCAAAACGCCAGCAGGGAGTTCCCAGCGTTTCAAGCCACACAGCAGGAACCGGCGGAGTTTCAAGACAATACGTTACAGGAAACTCTGAGCAGGATGACCAAAATACAACGGCTGTAAACATAAAGCTCATGGAAAAGCCGCGTGATAAAAAAGAGATTTCTTTCATAATAATAATAAATGCGCTGGCATCTTCGCTACTTTATTGTTTATAAATTAACGTACCATCCGCAAAAACACGCGGTTTATTATTTCAAGGCATTAACATTTTTTATATTTAGGTGTAGACTCTATTTATTGTTTTTTATAAGGAGATAAAAATGGGAGTAAAAATTAAGTTCGGTTTAGCGCTACGGCTTGTTATAGCCATTGTGTTTGGTGTTGTTATGGGGCTTGTTATGCCTGTATGGTTCAACCGCACGGTTGTTACTCTTTCGCAGCTTGTAAGCTCATTTTTGATGTTTGTTATTCCGCTTATGATAGTTGCTTTTGTAACGCTGGGTATTGCGGATATTTCAGGCGGCGCCGGTATTTTACTTTTGATGACAGCCGGTATGGCGTATTTTTCATCGCTGATTTCTGGAACAGCCGCTTTTTTAACCGCGGATACCCTATTTCCGTCGTTTATCGGCGCAAAGACGCTTTCTGCCGTTGATGCTGAAAAAGGAATGCTTGAGCCATTTTTTAAGCTGCCGCTTCCGCCAATTCTCAGTGTAACGGGAGCTGTCGCGCTGTCGTTTATTCTTGGGCTGTGCATCAGCGCGCAGCGAAAAAAAAACAATAATAACACGCTGTACAATGGATTAAAAGAGTTTTCGGATATTATCAACAGCGTATTGCATACCGCTGTTATCCCGCTTCTGCCGGTTTTAATTTGCGGTACGTTCGTAAACATGACAGTCAGCGGCCAGACATTCGAAATCCTTAACCTGCTGTGGAAAGTTTTCTTAACCGTCATTATTCTTCATCTTTTGTTTTTATTGATTCTGTTTTGTATTGCCGGTGCTATCAGCAAAAAAAATCCTTTTATACTTTTGAAGAATCAGATACCAGGTTATATTTCGGCAGTTGGAACACAGTCTTCAGCGGCGACAATTCCTGTAAACCTTAAATGCGCCGAAGCGGACGGCGTTTCGCCTGAGATACGAAACTTTGTAATTCCTCTGTGCGCGAATATTCACATGGCCGGCTCGATGATTACCATTACAAGCTGCGTTACCGC
>JAITHJ010000045.1 GCA_031280035.1 Spirochaetaceae bacterium
CTAAGGCGGCTTTTGACTGAAAACTCCGGCTATAAGAGACGTGCGGGAGAGACCGCAAGGAAAATATATTTAATGAAGAAAAAAAGTTTATTGATTGCTGCCCTCGCAGTGTTAGGCGCGGGCATGGGATTTGCGCAGGGGAACGGCTTTGAAGCGCCGGATGCCGGCAAAAGGAGCTTGTTTAGTGTGGGATACGGCCTTATCGGCGTGAACAACGTTGTCTTCTTTAAACAGGAGTTCAAGAATGAGTATTTATACAACGACCCAATGGCGAGCGAAAACAGGTTCATAGCTGTATTAGGTTTAAAAAATAAACGCAGTCTGAATTTAATTGACAACGGAATTTATCTGTTCTTTGACGCGGCCTACGCACAAGTGGACGTGAGTCTTGTCATCGGCAAGGTCTTTGCCGGCGGTATGGATAGCTATGACGCGAACAAGATCGGCTTTGCCTTCTACGGCAAATACCCTGTCGCCGTGGGAAAGAGCGGATTTACCCTTGCTCCGGTTGCCGGCGTTCAGTACGACATGGTCTTGAACGCAAGGACTGAACACGGCAATAATATTATTAACGGAAATAAGGACAAAGGCACCGGTATTCTTCTGTATGACAGAATCGATACTGCTACTGGCACTATTATACTCAAGAACGGTACGCTTGCTGACTTTAACGATCTGACCATTAAGTTCGGTCTGCAGGCCCGCTATCCTATGAGCGATAAGATATACCTGGATGCCTCGTGGCTCTACGGTATTACGCTGAATAATACGGCGGTACAGGCAGCCATAAAATTGTCTGAGGATGCGTATGATAACCTGCCTGCTCCTGCGAATCCTTCGAAGAACAGCTATTTCAACAACGGGTCAACGGCTAAGTTTGCGATGGGTTACGTGTTCTAACCAGCTTATTTGTTTTTTCATCTAAAACTCCTTTAGATGCGGGGCGCTCTAACCGGCGCTCCTTTTTTATGCGCGCGCCTCTTAACCAATCAGCGAATATATAGTATTATTGTCTAACGTTTTATCGAGAAGGATAGTATGAAGAAGGGTAGATTTGGCGATTTTGGCGGACAATATGTACCGGAAACGCTGATGAATGAAATCATCGCGCTTGAAAAAGCTTACGAGCGTTATAAACATAACGCCGACTTTATTGATGAGCTTGAAGCGCTGCTTAAAAATTATGCAGGCCGCCCCTCGCGCCTGTACTATGCCGCTAAAATGACCCGCGACTTAGGCGGCGCGCGCGTCTACCTTAAGCGAGAAGATCTGAATCATACCGGCTCCCATAAAATCAATAACGTGCTCGGCCAAACGCTGCTCGCTAAAAGATGCGGCAAAACCCGCGTCATCGCAGAAACAGGCGCAGGACAACACGGTGTCGCCACCGCGACCGCCGCCGCCCTGCTCGGTCTTGAATGTGAAATATTCATGGGAAAAGAAGACGTCCAGCGGCAAAAACTTAACGTCTACCGTATGGAACTGCTCGGCGCAAAAGTTCATACCGTTACCTCTGGAACCCAAACCCTCAAAGACGCCGTCAACGAAACAATGCGCGAATGGGCGTCCCGTGTCGCCGATACCCACTATGTACTCGGCTCAGTCATGGGGCCGCACCCGTTCCCCATGATGGTGCGCGACTTCCAAAGCGTCATCGGTAAAGAAGCGCGTGTCCAAATACTTGAGTTTGACGGTCAGCTCCCCGCCGCCGTCATCGCCTGTGTCGGCGGCGGAAGTAACGCCATCGGCATATTCTACGAATTCATCCCCGATGCGGATGTCAGGCTCATCGGCTGTGAGGCCGGCGGAGAAGGTATCGATACTCCGCGCCATGCCGCAACTGTCGCCAAAGGTACAACCGGAGTCTTTCACGGCATGAAATCGCTGTTTTGTCAGAATAACGAAGGTCAGATTTCCCCTGTCTACTCAATCTCCGCAGGACTCGATTACCCGGGTATCGGGCCGGAACACGCCTTCCTCCATGCGTCAGGCCGCGCCGAATACGTCTCCGTAACCGATACCGAAGCCGTCGAGGCGTTTGAGTATCTGTCTCGTATGGAAGGCATCATTCCCGCGCTGGAAAGCGCCCATGCCGTAGCCTATGCGCGCCGCCTTGCTCCCACTCTGGGTAAAGATGAAAGCGTTCTGGTCTGTCTTTCAGGACGCGGAGATAAAGACTGCGCGGCTATCGCGCGTTATAGAGGAAAAGTTATCGATGAATAGAATCGCAAAAGCCTTTGCCCACGGTAAGGCGTTTATCGGGTTTATAACGGCAGGTGATCCCTCTCTGGATGCAAGTGAGGCGTTCGTCCTTGAAATGGCCGAGAAAGGCGCGGACTTGATAGAACTCGGCATCCCGTTCTCCGACCCAATAGCCGAAGGACCGGTGATTCAAGAGGCCAATATCCGCGCCTTAAACGCAGGCGTTACGCTGGAAAAAGTCTTCACGCTTGTTGAACGGCTGCGCCAGAAGACAAATATCCCGTTGGCCTTTCTTTCCTATTTTAACCCAATCTTCCGCTACGGCTGCGATGCGTTCTTTAAACGTTGCAGTCAGGCCGGAGTAGACGGCATCATCATCCCCGACCTTCCGTTTGAAGAACAGGGCGAGGCCCTCGCGGTCGCCAGAGAACACGGCGTGGCCTTTATTTCACTTATAGCGCCCACCTCAGATGATAGAATAAAAGCAATCGCGGGAAACGCCGAAAGCTTCCTCTACGTGGTCTCCTCGCTCGGCGTTACCGGAGTCCGGCGTGAAATCAAAACCGACTTACGCAGTATAATACAGGTTGTACGAACCCATACGCCGCTCCCCTGCGCCGTCGGCTTTGGCATCAGTACGCCGGAACAGGCCGCAGCCATTGCGGAAGCCGCCGACGGCGTGATCGTTGGCAGCGCGATAGTGAAAATCATCGCCGAATATGGCGAAGCCGCCGCCGCGCCGCTGGGCGAATATGTCCAAAAGATGAAGGCCGCAATCACCGCTAAAAAAGCTTGACATAACGGCCTGCGTTGCGGTCGCGGCGTTTGCGTGACATTGACGGCAGCCTTTGCTGGAGCGCGCCGGAACGCCCAGCCCGCCGGCGGCGCTGCTGGGCGGGATACTAAAGCGCCGTGTGCCGGCGCGCCATAAAGAAGCATGATGTTTGTTATGTCATTTGCTCCTTACGGCTGTGACGGAATTCTTATCCGTATAGAGGCCGATATCCGCAGAGGAATTCCGGGAATCGATGTCAGCGGGCTTGCCGCAGGCGCGGTGCGCGAGGCGAAAGACCGGATTAGAACGGCATTCCGCAATTCAGGTTACAATTTCCCCAACGATAGAATCCTTATCAACCTTGCTCCAGCGGATGTAAAAAAAGATGAGGCCGCGCTTGATTTGCCTATGGCGCTGGCGATCGCTCAATCTGCAGGAATTTCGCCTCCGGTCGAAAGCGCAATGGTTCTTGGCGAACTCGAATTGTCAGGCAGGGTAAGACCGGTTCGCGGAACGCTTGCGGCAACCGCCTGCGCCCTGTCTTCCGGTATACGCGCGTTCATTGTACCGCTGGAAAACAGCGGAGAAGCGGAGATATTGGCTCCGGCTGGAAGCGTTGCGGGAGTTTCTTCCTTAAAAGATGCTATTGAAGCGCTTGAATTCCATTACAAGACAGGTTCCTTTCCTCCAATGCCTGCAAAAAGAAAGCTGGAAAATATGCCGTCCGGCGACGGCCTCTACGAAGGAGATTTTGCCGAGGTACACGGCCAGTCGCGGTATAAACGGGTACTGGAGATAGCCGCCGCAGGAGGACATAATCTGCTTGTATTCGGCCCGCCCGGCGCCGGTAAAACAATGCTCGCCCGCCGCCTTCCTTCAATTATGACTCCGCTTGACAAATGGGAGGCCGTTGCCGTTACAAAACTCCATAGTCTGGCCGGGCGCCTTAACAATAACAACTTACCGTCTATTACCACAGCAGGAAACAGCGCGGGACAGAATAGGGATTATTGTTGCGCGCTCATAAATCGTCCGCCGTTTCGCGCCCCGCATCACTCGGCCAGTGCGGAAGGAATACTTGGCGGCGGAAGAACCGTCAGACCAGGAGAGGCAAGTCTTGCCCATTTGGGCGTGTTGTTCCTTGACGAAGCGCCTGAGTTTAAAAGTAATGTTCTTCAGGCCTTACGAGAGCCTCTTGAAGATAAAGTGTTTACGATTTCCCGCGCCGAAGGGCCTGTTCGTCTGCCCGCTGATTTCCAATTACTGCTTGCTGCAAATCCCTGTCCCTGTGGTAAACTCGGACTTAAACCGGATAGTCATGGCGGCTGCCTTTGTTCCGGTGATAACATAAACCGTTATTGGAAAAAACTCGGCGGCGCGCTGCTGGACAGAATTGAATTACGAGTCGCCGTAAAAACGCCGCCGGCTTTTGTAATGCCTGAGCGCAGCGAGGAATCCAGCGCCGCCATTGCGGAGCGTGTAAGGAAAGCTGTGGAAAAACAGCGTTCCCGCTATAAAGATACCGGTGTAAGAAGAAATGCCTCATTGAGCGGCGCTCTGCTTGAGAAATATTGTCCGTTATCAAAATCTGCGGAAAATGCGCTTTGTAAGGCCGCTGAAAAGATCGGTTTCTCAGGCAGAGCGTATCATGGCATTATACGCTCTGCCCGTACAATAGCTGATCTGGAAGGAAACGACTCAATAGAAGTTGAACATATTCTTGAAGCGGTTCAGCACCGCAGGTTTGGCGATGATCCTTACGATGTTTTTCAGGTCAAATAAACCGGCCCGTTCTGTTGTATTGGCGGCGGTAAAGCAGCGGTTCTGTGGCGTGGTTTTTTAAACAAAAATTCTCTGTTACAAGCGGTATAGCTAAATGTTCGTCTGCGGCAGCCGATAATAAAAGTAGATTTTCTGTTTGGGAGGAAATTATGATTAGAACATGGTATACAGGCGCGAGCGGCATGAGGGCTCAGCAATGGCGGCTTGATTCAACGGCAAATAATCTTGCAAATGTTGATACGGACGGTTATAAGCGGGATATTTCAACGTTCAAAGCGTTTCCGGAAATGCTGATGAGACGCATGAATGATGACGGAGTGTACCTTATACCGCCGTTTGGTTCCGGCGATATGGCGCCTATTATCGGGAAACTTGGAACAGGCGTTGAGTTCAATGAACTTTATACGAATTTTGAACAAGGCGCGCCTAAAGAGTCAGGCAATGATTTTGATTTGATGCTTGACGGTCACGGATTTTTTTCAGTTGAAACTCCCTATGGAGAGCGGTATACCCGTAATGGATCTTTTCATCTTGGAAAAGAAGGGTATCTTGAAACTAAAGAAGGATATCCTGTACTCGGTGAAAATGGCAGACTTCGCGTTCAGTCCAATAATTTCAAAGTTGATAAAGACGGTAACGTATGGGTTAATGCAGAATACGCCGATGACCCATCCCAGATGATACGAAGAGAAGATAATACCTGGGGGGAAGCAGTTTTGCTGGATAGGCTTAAAATAGCGGGTTTTGAACAGGAACGTTTTCTTAAAAAACAAGGCTCAAGTCTGTACGAAACCAGTGAATATTCAGGCGAAGCGGAAATTCTTCCGCAAGGTCATCGTCCGCAAGTACTGCAGGGTTTTACTGAAGCATCTAACGTAAACGCTGTCTTGGAAATGGTTAATATGATAGAAGTACAGCGCGCATACGAAGCTAATCAAAAAGTGATTCAATCCGGCGACTCCATGCTTGGCGTACTAATTAATCAATACGCTAGATTGGGTTGATAATTTGTGAACATAAAGACTTAATGAAACAGCCGTTACTTGACTGTATCTGGTTTAATGCCGCGCAGTTCTGCTGTGCGGTAGTTCGACGGCTGTTCTGATAATTAGTACGTGTGTTTTAAATAATCATGGCATGAAAAAATTTAACGCTTGTTTTCTTTTATAGTGCTTGTTATTGTTACTGAAAAAATTGCCGCTGTTAAAACGCAAATACCGATAATAAGAGTCCCCTGATTATTGGGAAAGCTTAATCCGAATGCAAAAATGATTGGACCGAGCATTGCGGAAAGCTTTTTCATAAGGCTCATTAAAGAAAACGCCTTGCTTGAAGGCATCTTAGACATGAAAGGCAGCGATAGAAAAAAATCATTCTGTGCGCTGAGGCAAAATGCTTCCGCAAATGCAACTACCAATATACTGATGACTAAAGCATTATAGCTCATGAAAAAACCCGGAATTATCATTGCAAGCGCTAAAAATATATTATAACAGACATTGACGCGCAGTCCGTTGCCAAGCCGTTCTCTGCAGATTTGAGCCATCTTTGGCCCTGCGTATACAATAACAAGTCCGTAAAGCAGCAATGCGCGGCCGGCGTCGGATATATCTTTTCCTGCATTTATCACGTAGACCGGAACAAAAAAATCGGAATAACCGCCTGTAATGCAGGATGGAATAACAAGAAATAAAATTATAAGAAGTATTTGCATAAAAGGAGAATATATTGATGAAGACATATTGTTGTCTTTTTCATTAGATGGTTTTGGTTCCGGAGCGGGCAGTTTGTCATTTTTAATAAACAAAACCATTATGGCGCTTATTGCTGTAACACAGCCTGTGATGATCAAAACGGTCTTGTAATTCAATGTTTCAGCAAGAATTGATCCTACAACTTGTCCGCTGTTTGTTCCGGCATAAATTCCCGCATTTAACATCATAAAGCCCCATGATCGTTCTTGTTCATTCATTCCAAAAAGAGAGATATTTCTAAGCGTCATCCAGCAAAAACCATAACCAAGCCCAACGATTGCCCGCGCCGCCGTAAAAATAATAAATGATGTGGTAAAAGCTGAAAGAAGATTGCCTGCAATTACAAAAAAGATTCCGGTAATATAAGAATGTTTCCACCCTTTTTTTATAATCAAATTCGATGTAATCAATATTGCCACGCATGTCAAAAAGGTTTCAGTCGATTGCGGAATGCCTGCGGCGAGTGTTTTCCCAAATGATTTCTCAGCGAGTTTTGTTGCTAGTACTGGAATAAAGGCGGCGCTCATACGCGATGCAAAATAAAATAGAAAAGATATTTGCCGGATAAAATTTATACAATGATCCGGCGGCCGCCGGATTCGTTCTATTGGCGGTTCAGAATGCGGCGCTAATGCTATCTTTACTTCGATAAATCGTATCAGAAATAATACAAGTTCAAACCCAAAAAAAAGCGATACTACCATTACTGTGAATAAATCCAATATGATCTTTCGAATTCGTTCATCATGATAAACTTTTGAGATATGCATTCCCAGCATTCGTCCGTTATCGAGAGGAAAAAGATAACGTTCTGTGTGCAGATATTGAGTAACACTGCCTTCGTTAATGGGCGGCATCACATATTCAACATTTCCAGTACTGTCAATGATATATATTTGATCGAATTCTTCCGGTAATTTTATTTTTGTGTTGTCAATTCTTTCAGATGTATTCCAGCCTATGGATTTAAATAATTTTTGTGCATTTTCGTATGAAAGGATGGCAAATCGCATTTCGTAGTATGCGTATGTAGCAAATGCAAAAGCCAGTTGAACTATAAACAGCATCATTACTGTAATCATTAAAATACGGTTTCGTTCTAGGCCGCCTGTTATTTTAAAAAGGATTCCTTTAAAGTAAAAGAGCGCCAGTGCTGCCGTAGAACACAGCCACAAAACAATGATGTATATAAGAAAAGTTTCTTTTAATTCCGCAGATTGATTAATATTGAGTATCCACAAGAACCCAAGAACAATTGCCGTTATTAGCGTTGATCCAAAAAATAATATTCTGCGTACTTTGTTTTTGTTCATGATTGAGCCTTTTTTGTATAGCAGAATAAAAGCGTTGTTATATCATGGTGCTGCTCATTATTTACTGTAGATCCAAAAATAATAGTACGTATTGTTTTATCAAATTCTTCCGGAAAGTCAGAAACGCAGTTATTAATTTTATCAAGAAATTGTTGTTTTTCATGTTGTTCATCACTGTCTTCCATTGTTTGGATAAGATTTCCTGTATACAAATATAATTTATCGCCGGGTGACAATATTGTTTTGTAAAGCGCGCGTTTTTCCATAGCGTTAACTCCAAGGGGCGTTTCTTCTTTAATATCCATAAAACGATACTGATTGTCAGACTGGGCAATAAGAGGAGGAGGATGTCCCGCATTTGCGTATTTTAATTCACCAGAAGAAAGGTTTAGAGAACAAACAAATACTCTGGCGCTCATGTTTTGTTGATTGTGTTCACAAAGCATTTTGTTTACAGTATCAAGCGTTGATGACGGATCATTTGTTTGGAGCATTTGTTGCTTAATAAGGGTTTTTGCTATGATCATGAAAAGTGATGCCGCAACGCCTTTACCAGCCGAGTTAGCAATAACAAGTACAATTTTTGTTTGCGCTTCATCAATCCAAAAGAAATCGTAAAAATCTCCGCCTGATTCTTTTGCCGGAATCATTTTGGAATGCAAAATAAAATATTCAGAATTTGAATAATGCGGAAATATCATTGGCATCATTTTGCTTTGGATTGCAGATGCAATTTCAAGCTCGCTCTTGGCGCGTTGTTTCTCTGCGGTTTCTTTTTCAAGATTTATCATAAAAACTTTTAAATCTTCCGCCATGCGGTTAAATGCCATTCCTAATTCGCCAATTTCGTCCTGTCCATTAACTGGAATTTCTACATCAAGATTTCCTTGCCCGACTATACGGACATTTAGGGACAGTTCCTCAATTGGCCTTGTGATGGTAAGCGTCATAACATAGGAAAATGCGATAACCAGCATTGTGCAAACTGCAAACATAACAATAAAACGCATTATGACATCAGAAAGAGTCTTTCGTATAAAATTTTGAGCTTCTGCTGTTGTGGATTCAATATAGTTCTTTGTATTTTCCGCCGGGGCAATAATTTCATTAATTGGAGTACTAATACATAGATTCCAGTTTGTTTCCTTAACAAGCGCTGAAAGTATATAGTATTCTTTCTGATCAATTTCTAATACACTGGTTACTTGTTTTCCATTAAGTAAGTTTTGAAGAAAATCATGCCACTCTCCGGTAGCGGTCTCAAGCGGGTTCATATTGAAGCCCTGTTTCCCATAGTCAGGGTGAGCTATATAATTACTTTTATCATCCAGTAAAAACGCATATCCGTTTATCCCAATACGCAGGGCAAGTATGTTATCTATAATTTGAGTAAGAGTAATGTCGGTAGCTATGACTCCAATGTGTTTTCCGGATCTGTTTTTAAATGCACGGGCGCAGGTTATGGTAACTTTCCCGTATGGATCAATATAAGTATCAAGCCATATTGTTTTTTCGTTATTCTCCATAGCGGCTTTGTACCATGCTCTGGCGCGAGGATCGTATTCCGCATTAAAAGAATTTGATTTTGAATAGCGGTATGAAATGCCGCTTTCAGTACCAATGTATATGTTATCAAGCATGCTGTTGTTTAATAAAATTCCCTCAAATGCATATTCGGCGCTCGAAATCCAGCGTAATTCGCGCCTGATTTCATCACTGTCATTAACACCGGGCGCCAGCATAAATTTTGACGATAAGATTTCAGCAGGCGCATTTTTGACAAATGGAACACTTTTCCCCGCAAATTGTCCGGGATACGCATAAAGCTGTTCAACAAAGTGAGCTAAAGCCGATAGTTCAATATTGATTTGCCGTAACGCGGTATTGGCGCTTTCGGCCTGCTCGCGGACAAGTTTTTCCAAATATTCCCGTGATTGATTTAATAACGCATCTTTCGATTCATTCGAAGCCGTTATGCCAAGTTTGATATTGGCGTCTTGTGAATATTTTGTTAGATTAAGCATCTGTGTATACGCGATAATTGAAATCAATAGTAGCGCGGAAAGCGATACCGCCAAAACCACAAGAAGAATTTTAATGCCAATTTTTAAGTTTTTAAACATAAGCACCGCCATAATTGGGCATTATAAACTATTTGAATAAGAATGTAAAGTTAGAGAATTGCTTTTGCCGGCTATTACGCGGGTTCTTTTATGGACTGCCTCTATTCCAGTTTTCTGCGTTAAAGATATTGGTATGGACGGTCAAATACTGGCTTTCAGCTATTTTGAGTGTAAATTTTGATTGTTGATCGGGACTCCACAGGTCCAAACTAGTTATAGTTACGCTTTCTTTTTCGTTTTCTTTTTGTAACGGGTTGCCGCTCCATGGGTTTTTTGCGCCGGGAATCAAATTTTCTGTGGCAAGATACGGCGTATCTGCATTTGTCATAAAGACTGTATTGACAGTCAATTCGCTATTCATATTAAAATCTTTTACAAGAAGTAATGGATTATATCGTATTATATGTTCTCCGTTAGGCAGAATAATATTTTCATCAGACTTAATAGAATAATTCCATCCATGATCCGATACGACAATAATGCGTGTGTTATCATACACATTATGCTCACTCAGATATGAAAAAAACTTTGAGAGTAAAAGCATAGCTGCCATAGTAACGTGATATTCTTTTCTATCTGAGTATTTACTAATACTTATATCTATTGCATTTGATGCGGTAGTGTTTACACGGGGGGGGGTATATTGTGGAGGTTGTAAAAATTCAGGCTCATGCGTCAATTGATTTGTAATCATTGAAAATGTATTTATATTAGAGTCATCAATGGTACTTATTTCAGGCAATATATCCAATGCGATATATTCATCAAGCATAATGATATCAATGCCGGCTGCTTCATTAATTTTTGCAAGCCACTTGCCATCATCATATATGAAAAAACGTAAAAAAGGTGAAGCCATCCTTAATAGAGAAAATCGTAATAAATTATATTTTAAGAAAGCTGAAGAGTTGATTGTTTTAATTTCAGGATGTTTATTCATCCAGTATTTTGTATATTTCCCGATTATTTTATAAGCATGGATTGACGGATAATTATTAAAGATGCTTATATCTGATTTATAATTATAATTTGCCCATGACGGATCTGTAACCGTTACGCGAAATCCATCTTCCGAAAAAATACGCGGCATAACAAGCAGCGCCTGATTATGTTTCTCTCTAAGCAAAACGTTTGTGTTCTTTGCGAATTCACGCGGCGTATATTCATAGCCTCCATAGAGCGGAGGTGCGCCAGTAAGGGTTACTGGTCCGAATGAAACGCAATTTGGGTACCAAACAAATCCTGAGAATTTTTCATTGAGTTCAGGTTTTTCTTCAAGAACAGCAGGCATAAACGCGGAACATGCTCTGTCAAGCATTATTACAATTACATTTTTCCCTTTATTGGAAAAAGAAAAAACCGGGTCCGGTTTTTTTTGCATTTCTGAATTTGACTGGGCATATTGCAAAAATTTATTATTAATTTTTACAAGATTAGTGATAGAAAATATAACTGTTGCTATTAATATTATTGTTTGTATTGAAAATAATAAAGCCTTTTTATTCATAGACAAGTAAAGAATTAATGCGCAGATGGCGAGTGAAGCGAATATTTCAAAAATAATAAATAGTATGTCTTGTGTAAATACAGGATTTGAAAGCATGAGATTAATGGTTAAGAAACCGTAATCTCCGGTAAAAATGTAAGTATTGATCAGTGCGATTATACTAGCTGCAGTCATAAAGAACATTACATAGAATTTAATTTTTCTTGAAAACATCAGGTAAATAGATGCCGGCCAAAATAAAAAGAATCCGCATGATTGCAGCATTGTTGCTGTGATAAAATTAAACGGAGATGTAAAGGGAGGTATAAAGGAAAATTCTTCGACAGATGATGCAATCAATGTTGATGGAATGGTGATTCCTGCAAATAGTGCCAAAAAGAAAGCGGATACGATAAATTCCTTGCTATTAGATGCGTTTATCGCTTTTTCATGAACATATTTTCTTATTAAACTTCCAAATCCGGCGCGTAATAACGGAATCGATACAATCAACAGGAAACAAAACGCTAAGGCAGCGCGTTTAATGAAATAGCCTTTGTCAAAAATAAATACCAAATAAAACGCTGTGTATAATGAAGCAAGACATATTATTCCATAGATAATTATCTTAATTGTTTTTTTAGGCAGCGGCATTTTAAGAAGAAAATTCTTTATAAGTGAAAATATATTATTGCATATCCAGTATAAAACAAGACCTGCGGGAGCGTTATAGAGCAGTACAAGAAAAATTCCAGATATGCCGTACAATGGGAGCGCTTCCTTGAATGAAAAACTTTTTGTATATATAAATGTGGAAACAATATTTACTAATGTCATTATAACAGGAAGAAGGTTAATCCCGTTTAAAATAGGAATAAGAGCGTCAGACCTTCCAAGATTTCTTATAAATAAGAATGAAACGCCGTCAATTATTTTAAGGTGTGAAAGGTATCTATATGCGGCTATGAAAAATGGAATTTGTATAAAGATTCCAAGAGATTTCCGAAGCGCATATACCGGATGGTAGTGATTTTGCCTGTAATATGCAGCAAGAATCATATAGCGTTCATCACCAGAAAACACTTCTTTAATCTTTTTTAATTTACCCCGCATGCTTTTTTGTATTTCTCTTTCACGTTGCTGCCATATTTCTCCTGCTGCATAAAATGGATATGTAAGTAAAGAAACAACAATGCTTATTCCTATAATTGCCATTCCTGAATTAGACATACGATAGAAAATCATAAAAAATATTTCAATTATTTGAACAAGCGGTTCAATGATTATTGTATATAAAGCATTAAGCAAAATTTCCTCTTGAATATATGATCTTCGAATATATTATAATAGATTCCAAGTCCCCTGTCAATAATTGTCATTGTACAGAAAAGCCATTCCCCATAAAACATACGTCTTGGTTATGGAGACTCATTTACGAAAAGTATATTTTCTTGCTGTAAGCTGTGGTTTTATTTACATCCGAGGCATTTTTCTTTGAGGGCCACGCCGGTTGTGGTGGCGGCAAGTCCGCCGAGGGCTGTTTCGCGCAGGACGGACGGCATCGATACGCCTACCTCGCGCATAGCTCCTATAACTTCGTCCAGCGGTATCGGCAGCGATATTCCGGCAAGGGCAAGCTCGGCCGCTGTTATCGCGCACATAACGCCGCCGGCGTTCCGCACTATGCACGGCGCTTCCACAAGGCCGGCAACCGGATCGCAGACCAGCCCCATTTGATTTGCCAGCGCGATACCGCAGGCGGCGGCGCATATAGCGGGGCCGCCGCCTGCCATCTCCACAAGCGCCGCCGCCGCCATGCCCGCCGCGCTGCCGCATTCAGCCTGACAACCGCCCTCCGCGCCGGAAATGCTCGCTTGATTGGCAAGCACCATGCCGAACGCGCCGGCGGTAAACAGAGCCATAACGGCGGATTTTTCGTCCAGCTTGCGCTCTTCACGCATCGTAATAAGCGCGGCGGGCAATATGCCGCAGGCGCCGGCGGTAGGCGCCGCGACGATTTTCCCCATTGCGGCATTGTATTCCGCCGTGGCCACGGCGCGCCCTATCGCGCGGGAGCAAAAACCGCCGGAAAGCTGATTTGCCGCAGGCGTATTCATAAGCTTCCAGCCGCCGCCGCCTGAAAGCCCGCTTGCCGAGCGCAAATCTTTTTCCGCGCCTTTTTCGGCGGCTTCACACATAACAAGATAGCTGTGCCGCATTATCTTAAAAAGTTCATCTTCGGTTTTTTCCATGCGCTTTGCCTGGTCGCGCAGCGCGAGTTCCGATATAGAAATATTTTCTGATTCGGCGGTTTTTACCAAAACGTCAATGGAATTATAATCAATCATGCAAGCCCTCTATATAACGGCGCGAAGGTATACAACGCTGAATATATGCGGAAGCTTCCGCAGAATAAGGAGCGCGTCTTCGGCGATATGTCCGTCAATTTCTACTATCATAACGGCGAGATATCCTTTTTGCCGCCGGTTCAAACGAAAGTTCCCGATGTTTATATCAAAATCGTTTAGTATCGCGGTAACAGAAGCTATAATTCCCGGCATATCCTGATGCGCGATTATCAAAGTTTCTTCGCTGCCGTTAAACGATGTTTCAAGACCGTTTACTTCGGTAATGAGTATGTTGCCGCCGCCTATCGACGCGCCCGAAACATTGCAGACATTCCCGCTTTCTCCGGTAAGCTTTAGCCGCGCCGTGTTGGGATGCGCGCGCGGAATATTCACTTTCTCAAATGAAAACGTAAGCCCGGCTTCTTCGGCGCGGCTAAAACTGTTTCTGATTCGCTCGTCATCGGGGTGCATACCAAGCAATCCGGCTACAAGCGCCTTGTCGGTGCCGTGTCCTTTGTAGGTCTCGGCGAAAGAACCGGACAGTTCTATAACGGCGTTTTTAACCGGCTCGCCAAGTATTTCGGCGCTTACCAGCCCTATTCGCACAGCCCCAGCCGTATGCGACGAGGAGGGGCCTATCATTACCGGTCCTATGATGTCAAAAATATT
>JAITHJ010000073.1 GCA_031280035.1 Spirochaetaceae bacterium
ACTTCATAATAGTTGGATTACCATTATTTTTATTCCTTTCCTGCCTCTATTCAAGAGCGGCTACTCCGTCAGTTGCCGTCAATGCAGAGATAAAGATACGTAATGGCAGCGCGCTGTTAAAAATACAGGGACAAGTAAATGAAAATCTCTATTACGTAAATATATTTGATACGCAGATAAAAGATGAAAAAAATTACGAAAATCCGGCGATTAGGGAAGGAACGGTTACTAAAAATGATACAAAATATCTTTCAACGGGGGAGGAATATAAATTTTCCATATTACCGGCTGAAGTCGTTACTATAAATATAACATCCTTAGATGGAAATGACGTGGAAATAATTACGCGTCAATATGGAAAAGAGAAGAAATATACTCTAAATGGAATCAACAAACTAGGACTATCAATAGCATTTCAAAACAGATAAGCGTAAATAATTTGAATTGCAGTTTCCGAGACGGGAATCTGTAATCTGAGATTAGACGGAAGCCGGAATATGAAGGGATATATAGACAGTATGAGCGAAATAAAGAGAACTGAAATAAACGAGGAATGGGCGCATTCCGGGATTGTCGAAGCCGGCGGGTTTGCCGCCGGACTCTTGACCTTCTTGCCTTTCAATGATATGTAATAACTATACAAATAAAAAAGAGGAGTTATTATGAATTTAATACATCTTATAGGCGCCGGTATTGCTGTTATTGCGGGTATTGGCGCAGGCATTGGCATTGGCATTGCTACGGGCGGCGCATCGCAGGCAATAAGCAGACAGCCCGATGCTTTCGGTAAGATTATGCCGGTGTTTTTCCTCGGCGTTGCGCTTGCGGAAGCGACGGCGATTTATGGTTTCGTTATGGCGATTCTCATTTGGACAACACAGTCAAGCTAAATTGAGACTGTTGCAAATCACCAGCAGGTGTGGTTTGCTTTCTTAAAGGAAACATAAATGAAGCTTATTGATTTTTCCGTAACGTTTATTCTGACGTTGGTCAATATAAGCATTCTGTGTTTTATTTTGCGCGCCATTTTATTTAAGCCGGTAACAAAGTTTGCCAGCGATCGCGCGGCCAAAATAAAAAACGATATCGACAGTGCCGCTCACGACCGTGAAGAAGCTAAAAAGCTCCGTCTCCAGTACGAAGAAAAGCTTAACGAAGCTGACGCTGAGGCGCGGGTTATTGCTGAAGCTTCGCGCAAAACAGCCGAAGACCGTGCCAAAGAAATCATCAGTCAGGGCAAAATACAGGCCGAAGCACTGATTGCCGCCGCTCGTAAACAAATAGATACGGAACGGCAGGCCGCTTATTTTCTCCTTAAAGCCGAAGCTGCTTCTTTGGTTGTACGGGCGTCGAGCCGCTTGTTGGGCAGAGAGTTCTCCGGCGAGGATATTAAACAGTTCGCCGAGTCGGCAATAAATGAGTGCGCGGTTCCGCCGGGACGTACCGTATGAAATTTTTGCCGGCGCGCTGGGCAAACGCATTCTTGATTGCTGCCGGCGGCAGTTCTGAAGCGGGTATTGTTGTTTTAAAGAGCTTTGCTGCCGCAATAACTGGTAAACAAAAGTATATTTCAGGTAAGACGGAAGCGCAAAACGCCTTGAATTTTTTGGATAAGGCGCTCTCCGCAGTGAGTTTTTCAGAAGAAGATAATCAGGGGATTCGTTCCGCAAAGGTAATTCTTTTTTTCTTAATATCCCGCGGGCGGCTTATATTCCTTGAAAATGTCATCGCGGCAATTGAGCATGAAGTACATATACGCTCCCGGATTATCGAAGCGCGTATCGATTCAGCAGTCAATCCTGATCCAGAATTTCTTGAAAAGCTTGAGAAGACGATAAAAACTAAAAGCGGTGCGGACGGTGTGAATTTTTTGATAAATGAAATGCCGGAACTTCTCGGCGGTTACAGAATAACTATAGGAAGTGAACGGCAGGACTTTAGTTTGCTGCGCCGCCTTCATCAATTGGAAACCAAACTTAGCGGTGGAACGGTTATTTCATCTTAAATAAGGGAAAAAATGAATTTTAACGATTTAACAAAGGTATTAACAGCGGAAATAGAGGAATGGGAAGGCAAGCCGGCCTCTGATTCTATTGGTTTTGTAAGTCAGGTTGGGGATTCGGTGGCAACTATTCACGGATTGGATAAAGCCGTTTACGGAGAGCTTGTCGAGTTTAGCTCCGGCGCAGAAGGCATTATACTGAATCTGCACGAGGATTCAGCCGGATGTGTCCTTATGGAGGGCGAAACTCTTGTAAAAGACGGTGAAGAAGTCCGAGGTACAGGCAAAGTTGTCTCAGTACCGGCTGGCGAAGCGCTGCTCGGCAGGGTTCTTAATCCGCTTGGCGATCCTATAGATGGGAAAGGAAATATCGCGGCAACAGAGTTTCTTCCCATAGAATCGCCCGCTCCGTCTGTTATTGAACGTTCCAGCGTGGATATGCCGCTTCAGACCGGTCTGCTTTCTGTTGATGCAATGATTCCTATTGGACGTGGCCAGCGGGAGCTTATTATCGGAGACCGGCAGACCGGCAAAACAGCCATTGCGATTGATACAATTATCAACCAGAAAAACAGTGATGTGATCTGTGTGTATTGCGCTATCGGACAAAAATCTTCGTCGGTTGCCGCAATTGTTGAAAATCTGAAAAATCATGGAGCGCTTGGCTATACCTTTATAGTGCTTGCTTCGGCATCGGACAGCGCCGCATTACAGTACATAGCTCCGTATTCTGCAGTGGCTATGGCTGAATATTTTATGTGCAAAGGGAAAGATGTTTTGGTCGTTTACGATGATCTTTCTAAACATGCCGTTGCGTATCGTACCATATCGCTGCTTCTGCGCCGTCCGCCTGGGCGTGAAGCGTTTCCCGGCGATGTATTTTACCTCCATTCACGGCTTCTGGAACGCGCCGCAAAGCTTTCTAAAGAAAGAGGCGGTGGTTCAATTACGGCTCTGCCGATCATTGAAACTCAGGCGGGGGATATTTCATCGTATATTCCAACTAATGTTATTTCGATTACTGATGGACAAATCTTCCTTGACGCTGAGCTTTTTAATTCAGGAATACGTCCCGCAATAGATGTTGGTCTTTCGGTAAGCCGTGTCGGCGGCGCGGCGCAGGTAAAGGCTATGCGAAAAGTTGCCGGAAGGCTTCGACTGGATCTTGCTCAATACCGCGAGATGGCGGCATTTGCTCAATTCGGTTCTGATCTCGATAAGGCGACTCAAGATAAACTTTCACAAGGAGCGCGGCTCATGGAGGCGCTCAAACAACCTCAGTT
Source organism: Spirochaetaceae bacterium (assembly GCA_031280035.1). Taxonomy (GTDB): domain Bacteria; phylum Spirochaetota; class Spirochaetia; order Treponematales; family Breznakiellaceae; genus JAIRPU01. The sequence continues at coordinate 3,286 of JAITHJ010000073.1, forward strand.
TTCGCCATTCGCTATGGAAGAACAAGCTGCATTGCTCCATATAGCTATTCAGGGCCGGCTTATCAAATGTCCTCTGACCTGTATTTCGGAGTTTTTGAAAGGGTTCTTGGAACATTTAAAAAGTCTTGAGCCTGATATTTTGAATACTATTGCAAAAACAAAAGAAATAGATAATGAGACGAGTAAATCTTTGGAGGCTGCCGCCGATAAATTTACAGAGAATTTTCTGAAAATGCAAAACAGCAAGGTAAAGGATGAGTAAAGTAATCATAAACGCCGGTAGTCTTCCTCATATTCCTTGGGAAGACAGGCCAAAGTCCAGTAATCCTGAAAAAGAAATAATGTGGCGTTACTCAAAAAATCCAATTATTCCGCGTGATTTAACGCTCCACTCAAATAGCATTTTTAACAGCGCTGTTGTTCCGTTCAAAGACGGGTTTGCTGGTGTTTTTCGTTGTGATGACGTGTGCCGGCGGATGAATATTCATGCTGGAAAAAGCAAAGATGGTCTGAAATGGGATATTTGCGATGAACCAATTAAATTTATCAAAACTAGTCCCGATTTGCCGGATTCAGAATATAAATATGATCCCCGTGTTGTGTTTATTGAAGACCGATGGTATATAATTTGGTGCAACGGCTATCATGGGCCGTGTCTTGGACTTGGATATACATTTGATTTTGAAAAATTTTATCTAATGGAAAACCCTACAACGGTTTATAATCGTAACGGGGTGCTTTTTCCGCGAAAAATCGGCGGCAATTATGCTCTTTTGAGTCGTCCAAGCGATTCAGGCCACACGCCGTTTGGTGATATTTTTTACTCCGAAAGCCCTGATCTTACATTTTGGGGAAAGCACCGCCATGTTATGTCGCCGCTTAACTACAATAGCGCGTGGCAAAGCACCAAAATCGGCGCAGGCCCTGCTCCCATCGAAACCTCTGAAGGGTGGCTGCTTTTTTATCATGGCGTCTTGACAAGCTGCAACGGATTTGTATACTCATTTGGCGCGGCATTGCTTGATATTGAAAAACCGTGGAACGTAATTGCCCGCGGGCAGCCTTATGTGATAAATCCGCGTGAGCCTTACGAGTTGACTGGCGATGTACCGAATGTAACGTTTCCCTGCGCCGCTCTTGTCGACGGCGATACCGGACGACTCGTAATTTACTATGGCTGTGCTGATACAGTAACAGGCATTGTTTTTGGTAAAATTGATGAAATAGTTGACTGGATAAAAAAGAACGGCGTAGATAATCCAGTATAATTTTTTGCAGGGGCGCGACTCGAACGCGCGACCTCCGGGTTATGAGCCCGACGAGCTGCCAACTGCTCTACCCTGCAGTATCTATTTTATAGAATGGTAAGGAAAATGTCAAGTGGATGAAAATTACTGAGGGGATTATGCATGAAATTCAAATAAAAATGAAAAAGCTTAATCCAAAGGCGAGAACGCCTGTTTACGAGACTGCAGGATCTGCAGGGATGGATATTCACGCGCTGCTTGATTCTCCGCAGCGGCTTGATCCAGGAACACGGGCTAAAATTCCCACCGGGCTTGCTTTTGAAATTCCGCCGGGTTTTGAAGCGCAGATACGGCCGCGTTCTGGTCTTGCTTTGAATAATGGCTTAACGGTTTTGAATGCTCCAGGTACAATAGATTCAGATTATCGCGGGGAATTATCAATAATTTTAATTAACCTGGGCGATAAATCTGAAGTAATAGAAGACGGTAATAGGATTGCTCAAATTATTTTTTCGCCGGTAATAAAAACATCGTTTGCGATTGTTGAAAAACTTTCGGAAGCGGAACGCAGTAATGAAGGATTTGGTTCAACAGGGAAATGAACGCTAAAATACAAAACGGACATATTTCAGGTACGATATTCAAATATGTGTTCAAAGAAACATTTTTTTCATTTTTTGTTTCATTTCTTTTTTTCTTTTTTATTTTCTTTGTAAACCAGCTTCTTGTTATGGCTAAAGAAATTCTTTCAAAAAAAGTACCATTTGATCAAGTTGCGCTGCTTGTACTTTATGCAATTCCATCGATAATTGCCATGTCTGCGCCGTTTGCAACGCTGCTTGGAACGCTTATTACGATAGGCCGCTTCTCATCAGATAATGAGATTCTTGTTTTGCTCGCGTCAGGTCTTTCATACAAAAATATTTTTGCGCCTACGTTATTTGTAGGCGTTATTGTTTCTCTGTTGTCCTTTGGCGCAAATGATATTCTGCTTCCAATGGGTACAATTGAATTCACAAAATTATACCGTAAGATACTTACAGCCACGCCCGCGTTGGAAATTGAATCAAATTCGGTAAAGAAATTCAAAGAAACGGTTGTTATCACAGGCAATGTGTCAGGCAATAGGATAGAAGACATGATGATACTTGATAGAACGAGTGAAGGCGAGCGCCGTTTGATTATGTCAAAAAGCGCTGAATTTATCGATGCTGGAAAAGAAGGGCTGCGTCTTGATTTAGACAAGGCGTTTGTTCATTCATCAAAAGAAATTTCACGAGAAGATTATGACTACGCGCTAAGCAGTGTACTGCGTTATAGAATTAGGCAGGATGATATTATTCAGCGCGGAAATGCAATCAGTGCAAGAGAAATGAGCGCCCGTGATACATACGCGATAATAAAAGAAAAAGAAACAGCTATGCATAAAGTATTGAGCGTAAGAAATTTTGAAACGCTTAGTGCAGCGCTTTCAATCGAGAGCGCCCTTAGACAAGGCCATTTAAGCAGCGATTGGAAGAAGCTGCCAACGCTTCTTAATATGTATAATCATGATTATGATATATCACATCTTATATTGAATGATAAATCGCTTTCTATTTTCCGTTTGGAATTTAATAAGAAATTCTCAATACCATTTGGTTCGCTAGCTTTTATTTTTCTTGCTGTTCCGCTTGGCCTGTTGGCAAAAAAAAGCGGTCAGGCGGTTGGTTTTATTGCTGGAATTTTAATTTCAGTCGGCTATTGGGCGCTTATGCTCATTGGTCAAAATATGGGAATGAAACTTGGAACATCGCCTTTCTGGTCTATGTGGCTTGGTAACTTTCTTACCTTTATCATAGGTTTTATTATGTGCGCCTTTAGGGTTAGGAAATGATAATAGACAAATATCTCGTAAAGCATTTTGCCCCTGTTTTTCTTGTTGCCTTATCAATGTTCGTTTTACTTATTATAATAATCGATCTCTTTGTGAATCTTGTTACCTATCTTAATTACGGCGCGCCCTTTTCACAAATAATGATGGCGAGCTATTATTATGTACCAAAAGGAGTATCATATTCACTGCCTATTTCACTTTTATTTGCTGTTGCGTATACGCTTGGGGAATTTTATGCAAAGAATGAACTTACTTCAATAATTGCGGCAGGCATTCCATTCTGGCGGGTAGGCGTATCGCTGATGGTCATTGGCGTTATAATGTCTTTTTTTTCATTTTTTTTTGAAGATAGAGTAGTTATACCAATGCTCAGAGAAAAAAATATTGTTACTAGAAACATAAAACAATTAGGCAATACAGATGATAGTGCAAATGTTGTAATAAAAACAAAAGACGGCAGGCGCATATATGCAGTAGATTTTTATGATTATCAAAGCCTGACGCTTAACGGCGTAATTATAGTTGAATTGGATGATAACAGGAATTTTTTACTTCAGATGAGATCTCAAGTTGGCGCATGGAACGGTACGCATTGGGAGTTTTCTAATCCTGTTGTATACAAATGGGAAAATGACGTTATAAGAGTTAGTAAATTAGAATCTATGGATAAATATGATGATGATCCTGAATTATTTCGCCGAAGCGCGGTCGATCCGGCGGATCTTCCAGCAAAAGATGCCAGGGATTTGGTCGAAGACCTTAAAAAAGTCGGACTTCCGTATTTGATGGCGCTGGCTGATTATTATCACAGATATTCTTTTTCCGCTACAGCTTTTATTGTTATTATCCTTTCTTTATCTATGGCTGGACGCTTTAGAAAAAATATTCTGCTTATGAGTCTTTTAACGAGCCTTGTTGTTTCTGTTATATATTATATTATTGATATGCTGGCAATGATGATGGCGCGTCTTGGTTATGTTTCTCCGATCGCCGGAGCTTGGTTTCCCGTTATATTTTTTATTTTTGTAGGTGCAGTCTTGATAAAAAATTCAAAGACATAGCGGAGCGGTTGAAAATATGCGTTATCATTATGTGTCTGCTTGGAATAAATTATTATGAGTAATATATTTTCAATAAAAAAGAATGATAGCTCCTGTCGTGCGCGTACAGGGAAGTTGATTCTTCCGCATGGAGAAGTAAATACGCCTGTTTTTATGCCTGTCGGCACACAGGGAACAGTGAAAGCTCTTACGAATGCCGATCTTGAAGAAATTGGCTTTGAGATAATACTTGGCAATACCTACCATCTTTTTTTACGTCCAGGTTGTGAAGTTATCTCGCAGGCTGGAAGTCTCCATAATTTTAACGGATGGAAAAGAAATATTTTGACAGACTCAGGCGGTTATCAAATTTTTTCATTGGCAGGATTTCGGAAAATTACTGTTGAAGGCGCGCGTTTTCGCTCACATATTGATGGATCGTCTCATTTTTTCTCACCTGAAAAGACCGTAGAAATTCAGCGGATATTCAATAGCGATATACAAATGCAGTTGGATATTTGTTCGCCCTATCAAGCTTCTTTCAAGAAAGCGATGAATGACCTGATAATTACAGAAAACTGGATGTTCCGTGCACAAGAAAAGTATAAGGAAGTACGTAATGAAGGATACAATGGCATTTTTTTCCCCATTGTTCAAGGCAATTTTTATAAAGAACTGCGTGAACGAAGCGCTGAATCCGTTATCAAGATAAATCCTGACGGCATTGCAATAGGAGGACTTTCTGTTGGCGAGCCTAATGATGTATTTTCAGAATTTCTCGAATATACAGCGCGGCTTTTACCGCAGGAGAAGCCGGTTTATGTTATGGGAATAGGTACGCCTGAATATATGCTGACCGCTGTAGAAAATGGAGTTGATATGTTTGACTGCGTCTTACCAACAAGGATTGCGCGGCATGGCATTGCATTAACTTCATACGGAGAGATTTCATTAAAGAAAGAAAAATTTTGCAAAGACTTTTCTCCACTTGATCCATCATGTGAATGTAAAGTGTGTAAGAATCATACACGCGCATATATTCGTCATCTTTTCAGAACCAAAGAAATATTGTCCTCAATGCTGCTAAGTTATCATAATCTCTATTTTCTTAACAACTTGGTAAAAAGCGCACGCCGCGCTATAGAAGAGAATACATTTATGGATTTTAAGAAAAACATGCTTTCAGCATTTTCAGGGCAATAATCTTCTTAGCTCAAGTTTACGGCTTCGTGGAAAATCGCGAAGCCGTAAATATCGTACAAGAAATACCGCATCTTGCGCACTATAATATTTTTCAGCCTTTTTAATAGTCTGTATACAAACGGCTAATCGCTTAGTACTTTTTGCAGTTCTTCCTTAATAGAATTCATTTTTTTTGTACAAATGTCCCGCGCTGCTTTAAGCCCTGTGTTTCCAACAGTCTCAAAGCCAGAGGCGTAGAATTTAATTTTGGGTTCTGTACCGCTTGGACGCGCGCTTACAATCGTACCGTCTTTTAGATAAAATTGAAGGACATTGCTTTTGGGAAGGTCTACAGGTTCTTTTTTTCCTTGTTCATGAGGAAAAAGCGAAACCGATGCTTCTATATCACGTACTTTTTTAACTTCAATGCCTCCAAGTGTTTTTGGCGGATTCTTGCGGAATTCGGCAAGAATCCCTGCCATGATTTCCTGACCTTTTGGCCCCTGAAAATATTTTGAAATGCCTGTATCAACCCAACAGCCGCATTTTTCATAGAGTTCGTCAAGGCGTTCAAGCAGGCTTTTACCTTTACTGCGCCAGTAAAGCGTCATTTCGGCTGTCATTGCCGCAGCGGAAATGCCGTCTTTGTCACGCACCTCGTTTTCAACAAGAAAACCATAGCTTTCCTCTGTCCCAAATACAATTTTTTCAGGAATTTGACCTTCATCGCTCTTGCGCATTACATCGGCAATCCACTTGAAACCGGTAAGACATTCCTGCCGTTTGACACCGTAAAGTTCGGCAACACGTTCTTGCATACCTGTTGTTACAATGGAATTGATAAATGCGGGATTTGCAGGCATTTTTCCCGTTTCTTTAAGAGAAAGACATACATAATCAATCAAAAGGGAGCCAAGTTGATTGCCTGTTACACAGACAAACTCTCCGTTGGACGGCACGGCAATACCAAAACGGTCAGCATCAGGATCAGTTGCCATAACAACATCAGCGACAGACTTTTTGCCAAGATCAATCGCCATTTTCAATGCGGGCGGTTCTTCAGGGTTCGGGAAATCGACTGTCGGGAAATCTCCGTTTCCATCACGCTGCTCCGGCACGGTGAGGATATCAAGGCCAAGACTGCCAAGCACTGATTCTACGTGCATTGCTCCGGTACCATGAAGCGGAGTGTAAACAATTTTTACTTCTTTCGCTTTTTCTTTTATGAGCTCCGGACGGAATAAATGTGCGCGAATCATGTTCTGAAACGGTTCATCGATTTCTTTGTCTATAATTTTGAGAAGCCCTTTATCAAGCGCGGTTTTTTTGTCGATTTCTTTGATTTCTGTAACGGCATTTACCTCGTCAATAATACCTGTATCATGCGGTTCGATAACTTGAGAACCGTCATTCCAATAAGCTTTATAACCGTTGTATTTAGGCGGATTATGACTTGCCGTTACAACTATGCCTGTATCAGCTTTGAGCGTACGAATGGCGAATGAAAGTTCAGGCGTCGGCCGCATTGAAGAAAAAAGATATGTTTTGATTCCGTTTGCGGCGAGTACGAGCGCTGCGCCTTCGGCAAATTCCACAGAATAATGCCGGCTGTCAAAAGCAATAACGGCAGAAAGTCCGTTATTTGATGCCTTTTCAGGAAAGGTTTTAACAAGGTATGCGGCAAGTCCCTGTGTGGCGCTCTTTACAACCAGCGTATTCATACGGTTGTACCCACCTCCGATTACACCCCGTAATCCGCCGGTACCAAATTCAAGCTGCTTATAAAAGCGATCTTCAAGTTCTTTAAAATCTTCCGCAGCAAGAAGCGCCTCAACTTCTTCTCTAAAGCGAGTTTCTTTTTCTTTGGCAACATACTCTTTTGCCTTTGAAATAATATCCTGTTTTTCCATAATTAAGCCTCCATAATTAATATATCATTAAACCATTATAAAATGTAGTAGGCGTAAAAACACACTGCTTCCTTAACAAAGCGTCAGTCTTTATCATACCGTTTGTGTTTTGTATGAGCTGATTATTCCATCTAGATCGGCGCGAATTGCTTCGGCAAAATTATCTATTGACTGGATATCATCGTTTTTTACTTCGTTTTTAAGACGCGAGATGCGTTCTTTGAGAGAATGAGCCATTATACGTAAAAGCGGCGCTCCAAGCCGGATACATTCGTGCGCTTTTTCATAAAACTCCATAATAAGGCAGAGTAGTTTTACTTGTTTTGCAGGCGCGCAGTACATATCAGTTTCGTCAAATGAATTTTGTTGAAGAAATCCGTCTTTTATTATGTCGGCGGTAATCATGATTAATTTTTGTTCATCAGGAATAGCGTCAAGCCCAATAAGCCGCGCAATTTCAGCAAGCCGTTGTTCTCGTTTTAGCAAATCCAGCGCGCTGCGCCGTGCTGAAGCCCACGAGTGATTGACGTGTTCCCACCATTCTTCGACTTCAGAAGCGTATTCACTATAGCTCCCTATCCAGCTTATAGCAGGATAATGACGGGCGTTTGCAAGATCGCGGTCAAGCGCCCAAAAGCAGCGTATGAACCGTTTGGTATGCTGTGTTACCGGTTCTGAAAAGTCTCCGCCGGGCGGAGAAACCGCGCCTATGATCGAGACCGAACCTTCGCTGCCGGATAATGTACGCACAAGGCCGGCTCTTTCGTAAAATTCAGCAAGGCGCGTGGGAAGGTATGCAGGAAATCCTTCTTCTGCCGGCATTTCTTCCATGCGTCCGGAAAGTTCGCGTAACGCTTCCGCCCAGCGGCTTGTACTGTCCGCCATTATGGCAACATGATAGCCCATGTCACGGTAGTATTCGGCCAGAGTAACCCCTGTATAAATCGAAACTTCACGCGCAGCTACCGGCATATTTGATGTATTTGCAATCAATATGGTACGTTCCATAAGACTGCGGCCGGTACGCGGGTCTGTAAGCATCGGGAATTCAGTTAGAACGTCAGTCATTTCATTGCCGCGTTCACCGCATCCAATGTAAACAATAACATCAGCATCACACCACTTGGCAACAGCGTGCTGAGTCATTGTTTTGCCTGTGCCGAATCCGCCCGGTATTGCCGCTGTTCCGCCTTTTGAAAGAGGAAAGAACATATCGATAACCCGTTGTCCCGTCAACAACGGCTGATCCGCACCAAGTCTTTCCGCTTGCGGGCGCGGGGTACGCACCGGCCACCATTGCGCTACAGGAATTTCTGCGCCGGCGCTGGTTTTTGCAATAATGCTGTCTATTGTAACTTCACATTCTTCGGCTAGAAACGTTATGGCTTCACCTGTGCCGGCATCGTTCAATGACGGCGGAGTCATAATTTTACAGGTTATGCTTGCCGTTTCTTCCACAGAGCCTAAAACAAGGCCTGCTGTTGCTGGAATGACATCGCCGCGTTTAATTTTTTCTAAAATTTCACTATTTGGCTTAAAAACATATCGTTTTTTTGAATCTAGCGGACTGCACTGATCGCCCACGGCAAGAAAAGCGCCGGATTTTTTATAGAGTTCTTCCAATGGCCGTTGAATTCCGTCATAAATTGTGCCCACAAGACCCGGCCCCAGCAGTACTGACAGCGGGCGTCCCATACATCGCGCGCCGGCGCCGATTTTCATTCCTGTGTTGTCTTCGTAGACTTGAACAACCGCTTCGCCGCCGGAAAGCCTGATTATTTCTCCTATGATGCGATTCTCTCCAACTTCGACAAGGTCAAAGAGGCCGGCTTCGATAAGTCCGGCTATGTGTACAATTGGCCCTGAAATTCGGGTAACGCGCCCTGTCGTTAATTCAGGCATAGTTTTCTCCCAAGAGCGTTTGCATTAGTTCATGACGTTTATCAAGCAGTATCTCATTAGCTTCTGCACTGCAGGACGCTGTAATCCGTGTAGAATGCGTGTCCAATATGAGGGCGGCATCCGGGTTTGAAGAATTTCGCGCGGGAGTTTCAGTTATCTGCCATGCCGAGAAATCTACACAGGGAAACGCCGCGCCAAGAATTGCGTTGAGTTCAGCAGCGCTTAAAGAATAATAAAAAACAGAAGGCGGAAAATCAGTTAAGACTGAAAAATCGCCGTTAAATGCTTTTTGTGTTCTTAAAGAAAATATTCGCTCTAGTAAAAATACAATTTCTTTGCGTTCCATGCTATCTAAAAATGTATTTACCGCTTCTTTAAGCCGGTTTCCCGCTGTTTTACACTGAAAACGCTTTTTATCAAGCAGGAGTTTTGCTGAGGCTTCTTTTTTATACGCGGCAACAGCGGAATCGAATTTTATTTTTTCTTTGGCAATTTCAGTTTCAAGCCGTTTTTGCCATTCATGTTTTGTCTTTTCAACAGTCAATAATGCGTTTTTTTTGATAGAAGCAGCTTTTTTAACAGCATCATTTTCTATTTCTTTGTCAAGCAGTTCCGTTGATTTTAGTTCTTCCATCTATTCATGTTCCAGCCGTAACGTTATTGGCGGAGCGTTGCAAATTTCATCTGGACCAAAATATTGGATCGCTCCGGGATATACGAAACTTGTTTTTGTTGCCCATTCAGCGCGCGCGGCGGCGAATGTCTTGAAAGGTTTCCCGTTAATATCAACAAGCGCTTTTTTTATTACAGGTTTTTGGCAGCCGTGCCGTTTTTCTATATTCATCATCATGGCAAGCGGGATACCGCCGGCTTTCCATTGCGCGGCGGGCGCGGTAAGATTGCGAAGACATGAAATATAGCCTGTGAGTCCCGCCGCTATCAGCGCAAATGCGTTGAATCCAAGGCTATAACAATAATCCGCGTCAAAATTCGATGGAGCGGCAGCCCGTCCTTCATAACCAAAAAAATGTCCAAGCGGCAAAAATTTCCCCTTATAAGCGCCCTCGGCTTTCATACGGGCAAGTTTGTTTTCGATCATGCCGACAAGGAGTTTTTCCGTTTCGATCCGTGAAACCTGTACATTGCCATGCGAATCCCGGTCAAGTAGAAGCTGTTTTGCTATCTCTACAGGAATATTTTTGAAAAGGGAAAGGCTTCCGCTTGAAAGGTTACGTTCAATTAAATTCTTTTGCTGAACAAAGCCTTCACACAGGGCGAATTCATCTTTACAGGCAGGAATTATATCATTAATTTCAGATATGAGCATCTTCATTTCTGGTACAAACTCAACAAGCCCTTCAGGAATTAAAACAACGCCAAAATCTTCGTGATTTTCGGCGCGTTTTGCTATTGCGGCGCTTATCTCATTCACGATCCCGTTCAGAGACATTTGTTCGGCTTCGACTTCTTCAGAAATAAGGCAGATATTGGGATGAGTTTGCAGGGCGGTTTCAAGCGCAATATGACTTGCGGCGCGTCCCATCAATTTTATAAAATGCCAGTATTTTTTTGCGCTGTTTGCATCACGCATTATGTTGCCAATAAGCTCGCTGTATGTTTTTACTGCGGTATCAAAGCCGAATGATATTTCTATATATTCGTTTTTAAGATCTCCGTCTATGGTTTTGGGACAGCCTATTACTTGAACCGGCGAATTTTTTTCCAAAAAATATTCGGCCATGACTGCTGCATTTGTATTACTGTCATCGCCTCCTATAACTACAACAGCGTTCAAGTTATTGTTTTTTGCTGTTTCCATACACGCGGCAAACTGTTCCGGCGTTTCTATTTTTGTTCTGCCGGAGCCTATAATATCAAATCCGCCTGTATTACGGTACTCATCTATAAGTTTTGCCGTAATTTCAATGAATGTGTTGTTGATGAGTCCTGCCGGGCCGCCGGTAAATCCTAACAATCTTGATGACGGATTGCTCTTTTTCAGTCCGTCAAAAAGTCCGGCGATTACATTATGTCCGCCCGGCGCTTGTCCGCCGGAAAGAATTACACCGACGTTAAGGGCTTTGCGTTCCAGAGTTCCGTCCCCTTTCCCAAAAGACACAATGGGCTTTCCGAATGTAAACTTTAGAATTGAGCGCAGCTCAGATTCGTCAGCATTTGAATAGGGCGGCGTGTTAAATTCAGCCTTGATTCCATCAACCGGTCCAGACAAAACTTCTGGAAGTTTTGGGTTATACTCGTATCGTAGTTTTTGCAACTGAGATGTTTCCATTTCCGGTATCTCCTTATATTTTAAAATTTAAAAACAACCGTTAATAATTTTCCAAGTGTTTTTTTAGAGCGGCTTTCGCTTCGTCATCAAGACGCGCCGCCTTAAAAACTAATTCAGACCGCTGATAAGCGTCTTTTGCCGCTTGTTCATTGCCAGCCTTATGATAGATATTTCCTAAAGCAAGGTAATCCATGCCAAGCCCGTGACTGTTTTCGGCGCGCCTATCTAGCAGAATTGCATCTTTTATCGCCGCCGCCGCTTTTGTATAATTACCTGATATTGAAAAAACGGATGCCATTAAATACCAGTCATACGCGGCGGCTTCCAGATAGTTAAGCGAAAGATGGACGGCGAGAGCCTTTTTTAAGGCCGTTTCCGCACCGGGAAAATTTTCCAGTTCTTTTTCCGCAAGCGCCGCCACCGTCCAGCCGAAGGCGGCGTTCAGTTTTTCTTTTTTCAACGCGGCGATGTTTTTATTAATATCACGACGGGCGTCTTCAGCAACGGCTTTGTCGTGCGGATTTGAAAGCAGGCCGAAACGCGCAAGATAAATTTCACAGAGCGCCGCAAGCTCAATATAATTTTCTTCTTTTGCGGTATTAAGCGCATTTTGCATTTTTTGCCGTGCTTCGTCCGGGTTGCCCAGATAAAAAGAAACGTCCGATTGGGCTATGTCTGTTAGTATGAGTAAATTCGGGTCATCGCAGGCAACAGCAACACGCCGCGCTTCTTTCAAATGTTCTAAAGCTTGTATATAGTTTCCCATACTGGTCTTTTTATTAGCGAGTTCTATTTGAGTGAACGCCGTACTTCGTACTGAAACAATCTCTGCAGGCCGGCTGGGAGCTGAGGAACATGACGCATACGTAAATAGAATAATAGCTGTTGTAAAAATAATTTTCACCTGTTTACGGTATATCATATTTTATCAAAAAAGAAAATACCCCCTGTTTTCCGGATGTTTTCCGGCATGATTATTTATTCCGGTTTTAGTATTTTTTAGGATCTATAATTATAGAAATCATGCAACTTTTTTTTAGATTTCTGGTCTAACATAGATATGAATAAACAAATTACCGTGCCTGTGCGGCGTTCACAAACCACAGGCGAAGAAATAGCGAATTCCATTTTACACGGAATGGGCGTTCTATTTGCCATCACCGGATTTATTTTGCTTGTAATGCGAACACGGGGTTTTTTGGGCGGAAGTTCTGGCGGAAGAAAAGCGCTGGTCGCCTGTAGTATTTATGCGGCGACCCTTATCGTCTTATTCCTTGCGTCTACGCTTTATCATGCCATAACAAACCAAAAAGCAAAACGGATTCTTAGAGTGCTTGATCATTCGGCAATATATCTTTTGATAGCAGGAACGTATACTCCTATATGTATTATCATGCTTCCTGAAGTGTCAGGTTTAATTTTAGTAGTCGTGGAGTGGGCGCTTGCTATTACGGGAATAATTCTTAACGGACTTAACTTGAAGTTTGTAAAAAAACTGGAAGTGATAATCTACCTTGCTATGGGATGGGCGATTGCGGCAGGCGGCCCGGCGTTAATTCGTAATATACCGAAACTTACGCTGGTTTTTCTTGTCGCCGGCGGCGTGCTCTATTCGTTAGGGGTTCTTTTTTATAAAAAGCATGAACGGCGGTTTTTTCACGTAATATGGCATGTATTTGTACTTGCCGCAGCTGTACTGCAATGGGTAGCGATATATCTTATAAGTTAAACCGGCTTACATAAATGCTTAGTGCAAGTCCTATGCCGGTCATGGCGGAAAGTAACGCTGAACCGCCATAGGACATGAATAATAGCGGAATTCCTGTAATGGGCATAATCCCGATAGCCATTCCTATGTTAATTAAGAAATGAAATGAATACATTGCCGAAAGTCCCGCCGCTATATAACAGCCGAATAAATCGGTGGAATTTTTCATTATTCTGATTAATCTTGTGCAAATTATAAAAAACAGGGTAAACAGAACAAGGTTGCCTATGAATCCCCATTCTTCAGAGAAAATCGAAAATATAAAGTCTGTACTTTGTTGAGGAAGAAAGCGTAAGTGGCTTTGGGTTCCCATCAAATATCCTTTACCCATAATATCGCCTGATCCAACTGCCGTTATTGACTGAATAATGTTCCAACCAGCGCCGCGCGGGTCAATATCAGGATTTAAGAACACGACAAGACGGTTTATTTGATATTCTTTAAGTACTTTACCAATGCTAAAGGAAGCGAGTACGGAACATATTAGTATGAGAATAAAATAATTTATCCAATAGAAATATCTTTTTTTGTAGTGTATAAAACCAAAAAGCGCAATGCTGAAAATAGAGCCTGCAACGGCGCATAGAACAGCAATGAAGCGAATATTTTCTATCATTTTCAGCAGGGGAACAGATGTTTTTAAAACAAATTTCGCCCAAAAAAGCGCTATTGTTATTACGGAAGTACAAGCCATAATAGCAAGTATAAATAGTATATAGCGAGTCTTCGTTCCGGCTATGAAGCACATAACAAGAAGTATTGGTATGAATACAAGCGATGTGCCAAAGTCAGGTTGTATTAACACAAGCCCCATTGGTATCATAGTTATTAGGCATGATATGATAAAACGCTTCAGCTCATTTGTTGAACGGTGTGAAGAATCAAGATATTGCGCCAGAAATATTATGGTGGTAATTTTTGCGAATTCTGAGGGTTGAATGCCAAAGATACCAATGCCTATCCATGCGCGCGCGCCGTGAATTTGGCGGCCTGCGATACAAGTGTAGAGTATTAGAAGTGCGGTTGCAATATAAAAATAGATAGCAAAATGGTATATTCTCTGATAATTTGATAAAGAAATCGAAAGTGCGATAATCAGTCCCAGAGCGCCCCAAACTATTTGCCGCAGGTATTCATTCGACGTAAGAACGCCGTCTGAATTTACTCCAGACGAATATATGAAAAGCACGCTGAATATTATTAGAATTACGGTTGAGAATAAAAGAAAAAAATCTATGGCAAGGAGGTTTTTAAATTTAATCATTAGTTCGGCCTTTCTTCTGCCGGCATAAGATACTGAAAATTCAGTGTCTTTACGGCTTCTTCGTATGTTTGATGGCCAAAAATCCCTTGAAATATTATTGACGAAGCGTATGGCGACCACCATTCCCAGCGGTTTACAGCTTCAACGATGATTGAGACAACAATTTGTTCATCAGGATCTCCGTTATACGGAGCGTATGCGGCGAACCACGAATGCCAGCGGTTTGCTAACCCAACTTCGCTTGTTCCGGTCTTGCCTGCTATTTGCGTGGCTTTTACCGTATTTAAGGGATATTGAGCCGTCCCTTCGCTTATAACGGCGCGCATATCCGAACGCACTCGTTCAAAAATGTTTTTATCAATTTCACTTTTATGTAAAACTTTGTTCTCTGCTGTTTCTAGTACGTTATTGGTCAGCGGATCTCTGATTTCTTTTAACAAATGAGGCTGGTAAATTATGCCGTCATTTACCGTCATGGCGACTACGTTGGCCATTTGTATAGGCGTTGTCATAATCCACCCCTGCCCAATCGACGCATTCATCGAATCTCCGCCAAGCCAGTTTTCATGAAAATTACGTTCTTTCCAGTCAGGAGTCGGGATAAAACCGGCTGTTTCGCCAGGAATATCAATACCGGTAAGCGCGCCTAATCCATAATCTTTGGCATAAGCTGAAATATTATTGATGCCAAGATAGTCTCGTCCTGCAACCCAATAGTAAATATCACAGGATTGAGCCAGAGCGCGCCGTAAATTCATGTAACCATGTCCTGGTTTGCCTATATGACAGCGCCATGTACGATCGCCGTAGGCGATTTCTCCGGGGCATTTAATGGTTTTTTCAGGGGAAATTGCATTCTCTCCCAAAATTCCTGTCGTCATAATAATTTTGAATGTTGATCCCGGAGGATAGCTTGATTGAATCGCGCGGTTTATAAGCGGTTTTTGACTATCATTCAAAATTTTTTGATATTCTGAATTTGTTTCGTTGTCTAAAAACACCGATGGATTATACCACGGATATGACGCCATCGCTAAAATCTCTCCGGTCTGCGGGCGCAATACAACTACAGCGCCGATACGTTTACCCAGCGCTTTTTCCGTTAAGAGCTGAATGTCGCGGTCTATGGTAAGGACAAGATTTTTACCCGGTTCAGGACTTTGCCGTATGATATTTTCGGTAATACTCTGTCCGAGCGCATTGATAACCTGTACCTCAGAACCTTTTTGTCCGCGCAAAACGCTGTCGTATTGCCGTTCAATGCCGGTCTTGCCGATAATGTCGTTTTGGTCGTACCCCAGATTGTAAAACGTGATAAATTCATCCTGTGTAATATTGCCGATATAGCCTACAACATGGGATAAACCGCCTGTGTTGCTATAGTCGCGGATAGGCTTGGATTGCCATGAAACGGTATTTAGCGCATCGCTGTGTTCGGCAAGCATAGCTATTTTGTTGTATGAAACGTTGGAAGCGACTTCGACCGGCTGGAATTGATGAGTCGTCTGCGCCGGAATTTTCTTTTCAATTTGTTTTTTAGGAATTTCCAAAAGGGCTGACAGTTTGTTAATAATCTCGGAAAGCTCATCTCCCTTTAATTCCATAGGTGATATGAAAACCGAAAAAGAATTCATATTGCCTACAACCGGAGTTGAGTATTCTCTGGTGTAAATTTCTCCGCGCTGTGCAGGAAGCGTTAGGCTCTTTCGAGTAATAATATCTGAACGGGAACGGTATATATTTCCCTGTAGTACCTGCAGTGCGAATAAGCGTCCTGTATATATTACGAAAATCAATATAAATATTTCATATAAAATTCTAATTCGGCGGTTTTTGACATTTTCATCGTCTTCTGATAAAGGCATTACGATGTCCTTTTTCTTTCCAGCATGGCGCCGAACTTTTTAAGAAAGCTGAAAAGGAATGGCGCGATAGCCGCGTTTAAGGCAATTTCTATCCACAGCACGGGACTTGTCCATGAATAGGCGTTAATGGTATCAGAGAATAAAAAATGCAGTAAAAAAATAATAAACGCCTTAAGCAATGTTGCCGCCGTGCATAACACAATGGGGAAAAATACCGTGTCTAATATAAAATTGCCGCAAAGCAACCCGGCAAGCGCGCCTATTACTGTCCGTATAAACAGATTAAAGCCAAGCGGCGACTGCGATATAAAATCTAAAAACAGACCGGAGAAAAAACCGGTTACCTGGCCTGTCATAATGCCGTTTTGATATGCCGAAAACACAAGAATGCACAGCGCAATATCAGGTATTATTTTCAAATGGAAAAGACCCGCAAGGCGCGCAATCAGTGTTGATTGTAAAATTCCGGCAATAATAATGAATACCACTGCCCAAATTATATTTTTTACCACAGTTTTTTATATCACAAGAATATGTCCTCTTGTCAAGACATTCAATCAGTATTATCTTTGAATATAATAAAAAATGCGGTATGAAGAAATACGTGAAATTTTTAACAAGTGTTCTGGAAATCAAATGCGCGATGTTTTTGTAAATGAAATCGAAGCGGATGATCTTGATGTCTATGTAAAACGATATCTTGCCGGCGGAGAAATTCGCTGTGAAAAATCAGCCGGTGCGGGAGATTCCGTTATTTACGATATTGAGACGGATGGTCTTAGGCAGCGTATTGCCTTTACGCAAGTTTAAGCAAAATAAAGACCTGTCAAAGGCTTTGAGCATACTTGAAAAGCTTTTGGTTTTTGGGCAAAATACGATTTCTATGAAAACAGTATTTTTGTTAAGACGGTATTTTGTTTTTTTTGCGCTGGCGCTTATGCCGGTGCTTCTCTATGCCGCCTCTTGCAAGAAGGAGGCTCCTATGTCAGATGGTAAAGAACCGGCTTCGTCCGGCTCGGATGAAGCGGCGAATCCCGCCGACGGCGTTTTTGCGAAGATCAATACGAATCGCGGTGATATTCTTGTTAAGCTTGAGTATGAAAAAACTCCGCTTACGACAACCAATTTTGTAGGACTTGCTGAAGGCAAAATGAAAGCGGCTCAGGGCAAGCCTTTTTATGACGGCATGACGTTTCACCGCGTTATTCCTGATTTTATGATTCAGGGCGGCGACCCAAAAGGCGATGGTACGGGAGGTCCCGGATATAAATTCCCCGATGAATTTGATTCGTCGTTAAAGCACAGCGGACCTGGTATTTTGTCAATGGCGAATGCCGGCCCAAACACGAACGGCAGTCAATTTTTTATTACGCACAAGGATACGCCGTGGCTTGACGGGAAACATACGGTTTTTGGTCATGTTATTGAAGGACAGAATGTTGTTGATTCAATAAGACAGGGAGACAAGATAAACTCCGTAACAATAATCCGCACAGGCGCCGCCGCAAAAAATTTTATTGCGGATCAGGAGCATTTTGACAAACTTCTTGCTGAAACATCGAAGCGCAGTATGGAAAAAATATTTGCGGCAAGGAAGTCTGATATTGTCATGGTTGAAAAGAAATTTCCGAACGCCCAAAAAACGGATTCAGGCATATATTACATAATAAATAAAGAGGGAACCGGCATAAAACCGGCAAAGGGGAACAAGGTTTTTGTGAACTATAAGCTTTCCCTGCTTTCCGGTGAGGTAATTGACTCCTCCGATGTACATGGCGGTCCTTTTGAGTTTGTTGTAGGTTCTAACGGCGTTATTCCCGGGTGGGAACATTCAATTCTGGACATGAAAGCGGGCGAGAAACGTACTGTTGTATTGCCGCCGGAGCTTGCATACGGAGCATCCGGTGCGGGCGGCGTAATTCCGCCGAATAGTTTTCTTGTTTTTGATATGGAACTTGTCAAGATACAATAATATCTGCCGCTTATCGCATAGATTTATTAAATGGGTAAATGGGTTGCCGCGCTTTTTTTCTTATCTGCCGCTGTATTCTTTTGGGGATGTGGTATGTCTAGAGGCGATGCGCTGATTATTCACTATTACCGGTACGGCGGCGACTATGGGGGCTGGAATTTTTGGGTATGGCCGGCTCCCGATGGAGAAGGCCGCGCTGTTTTTTTTGGCCGCCCAGACGCCGAAGGCTTTGTAACGGCGCGGACTGTAGTTACAAAGCGCGCTGCGGGAAAAGCCGGCTTTATTTTAAGGAAGAGCGAAAAAGACAATGAATGGGCGGCCAAAGACGGGAACGCCGTCCGGTTCAGCGATACGTCCGGTGAAATTTGGATTTTACAGGGAGACGGCGCTGTATACCATGAGAAGCCGGACGTAAAGCATCCGCCTATAGCTTTTGCCGCCGCTGACAGCCAGTATGCCGTATCGGTTTATCTGGTTAGGCCGCCGTTAGATTACGGTTCTTTTGCTGTGTACAGGAACGAACAAAAAGTCAGCGGCGAATCTATCCGCGGCGGGCTGGATAATGAAGTTATCGTCTCTTTAACGGAGATAATCGCCGATCCGTCAGACTTATTGGTAATTAAAGATGAAAGCGGCGAGTTTTTGGAACGGAATGTTACGATGCGCCGTGTTTTAGATTCGTTTAGTTACGATGGAGACGATCTGGGTCTTGTTTATTCAAAGGGGCGCGGGTCGTTCAAGGTCTGGTCTCCTGCCGCGCGCGCCGTGGAGCTTATGCTTTACGATGAAGGGCAGGGCGGCAATGAAGACGGAAAGAGCGTTTCGATGGAGCGTAACGTAAAGACGGGCGTTTGGCATACGGCCGTTGACGGCGGTATAGAGGGAAAGTTTTATCTTTACAAGATAACGTTTCCCGATGGCGGCATCCGTTTTGCGGTTGATCCGTACGCCAAAGCCGTTTCGGCGAACGGCGCGCGCGGCGCGGTTATTGATCTGGCCGGGACGAACCCTGATGGCTGGAAACAGGGTTCAAAGCCGCCGTTTTCCGTGAATATGCAGGACGCCGTGCTGTACGAAACTCATGTCCGGGATTTTTCTGTTGATCCTGATTCCGGCATGAAGCATAAAGGGAAGTTCCTTGCTTTTTCGGAGGCCGGAACAAAGAACAAGGACGGCGTTCCTACGGGGATTAGCCATCTTGTAAAGCTGGGCGTTACGCACGTTCATCTGCTTCCGTCTTATGATTTTGCATCGGTCAATGAACTTACCGTTGATGACCCGAAATCCGCTGATCCAAAATACAACTGGGGTTATGATCCTAAGAATTATAACGTGCCGGAAGGTTCGTATTCGACTGATCCGTCCAATCCGGCGGCGCGTATTCTTGAATTCAAGCGGATGGTGAAGTCGCTGCATGACGCCGGAATCCGCGTTGTAATGGATGTTGTGTATAATCATACGTACGAGACGGGCGGCGGCCCGTTTGATGACGTTGTTCCGGGCTATTACTACAGAACGTTTCCGAACGGGGATTTATCCAATGGTTCCGGCTGTGGAAACGAGGTTGCCAGTGAGCGTCCGATGGCCGGTAAGTTTATCATTGATTCGTGTAAGTATTGGCTGAAAGAGTACGATGTTGACGGCTTTCGTTTTGATTTAATGGCGCTGATAGATCGTCCTACGATGATTAAACTTACCTCTGAAATCCGCGCGATTTACGGCGGCGACATAATAATCTATGGCGAGCCGTGGCAGGCCGGCGGTTCCACGCTTGATTTTGCGCTGCAAACCGGCATTGGAACGCAGCGCGGGCTTGGTTTTGCCGTTTTCAACGACCGTATTCGCGGCGCGATAAAGGGCGGCGGCAATGATGATGCAAGCCGGGGGTTTGCGTCCGGCGCGCCGGATAACGAAAGCGGCATCGTCAGGGGTTTCAAGGGTTCTGTTGATGATATATGCGATTCGGCGGACGAGAGCGTAAACTACGTTACCTGCCATGACAATCTGAATCTGTGGGATAAGATCGCCGTTTCGCTGGGCGCGCGTGATATAAAGAAGTTTCCGTACCGTTTGATTGATAAGAAGAAGCCGCTTTATGAGAACGATGCGGCGCGTTCATCAATGCTGGCGAACGCTATTGTTCTTACCTCGCAGGGAATACCGTTTTTTCAGGCCGGAGACGAATTTTTTCGTACGAAGTTTGGCGATCACAACAGTTATAAGAGTTCCGATTCAATCAATATGATACGCTGGGAGAATGCGGCTCTGTACGCTGAGGCGGTGGAGTATTACGCGGGTTTGATTAAGCTGCGGCGGGAACATCCGGCGTTCAGAATGTCAAAGAAAGCGGATATTGACAAAATTGAGACGCTTATATCCGGCGATATGGTTGTTGCGATGAAGATTCCGGGCGCGATAAACGGCGATATCTGGCATACGGTGATTGTGGCGTATAACGGCGCGGCTGAGGATAGAGTCTTGCCGCTGCCCGACGGGGATTGGGACGTTGTCGCGTATGAGTCGAAGGCCGGAGTTGAAACGCTGCGGCAGGCGAACGGAGAAATTACGCTCCCGCGTCTGTCTGCGGCGGTACTGCATAACTAGAACTGCTACGTCAACGACTCATTGGCGGCGGGTCTGTTTACGGTTGAGTATTCAAACGTTCATCCGGTTTATAATCCAGAGAAAGAAGGCTGTTACAGCGACCCAACGGGAATGTCCTTTGTCCCAACGGGAATGTCCTTTGTCTCATCCGGCATGTATTCTGTCTCATCCGACATGTATTCTGTCTCATCCGACATGTCTTTTGTCTCATCCGACATGTATTCTGTCTCATCCGACATGTATTCTGTCTCAACCGACATGTATTCTGTCTCAGCCGGAATGTCTTTTGACTCAGCCGGAATGTCCTTTGACTCAGCCGGAATGTCCTTTGCCTCAGCCGGAATGTCCTTTGACTCAGCCGGAATGTCCTTTGTCCCAGCGGGAATGTCCTTTGTCCCAGCGGGAATGTCCTTTGTCCCAGCCGGAATGTCCTTTGCCTCAGCCGGAATGTCCTTTGTCCCAGCCGGAATGTCTTTTGACTCAGCCGGAATGTCCTTTGTCCCAGCCGGAATGTCCTTTGTCCCAGCCGGAATGTCCTTTGTCTCAGCCGGAATGTCCTTTGTCTCAGCCGGAATGTCCTTTGTCCCAGCGCGCGCCGTCATGAAGTTCTTCTACACCGAAGCGGACGGCATAAAGCAATTCAACGGCAAGGTCGTTTTGAAC
>JAITHJ010000043.1 GCA_031280035.1 Spirochaetaceae bacterium
GTTCCGAATGCCGCGTGGGGGATTACGGATTTCACTCCGGTATATCACGGTGAACCGCGCGTTCCTCCCCGAACCCCGAAACCCGACCCCCGAACCCTGCGGGCTATCCCTCGCGCCGCAGGCGGGATTACGGATTTCACTCCGGTATATCACGATGAACCGCGCGTTCCTCCTTCGACACCGGATTTCAGCCCGGACTCCCTGACAACTGACAACCGGCAACTGACGATTCCTCCCCGACCCCCGAAACCCGACCCCCGAACCCTGCGGGTTCTCCCTCGCGCCGCGGGCGGTGCAGCGTTCCTATCGGAGGCTATAACTTTCATATCAAAAGCGGTATCATTCATAAGAGAAGTTATAACGAACAGATTTTTCACTATAAATCGAGGAGTATTCGTATGAGCACAGACTGGCTTCCGCACACACGGGCGGGTCAATTGAAGATGGCAAAGGACTGGATGGCGGTCATCGGCGGTAAAGTTTCCGCATGGAACATCCCAGCGCAGGCGTTGAGCGATTTAAGTACCCTCACGCAGGCGGCGGGGAGCTCGCTGCAGGTCGCTCAGACTGAATCCACCCGTACGCCGGTCGCAACCGCCACGTGCCGGGAGGATTTCGATGCGATGATTGCAAAGATGCGCGACATTAAGCGGCGCTACTTCTTTGAACCGCCCCTCACCGGCGCCGATATTATCAGCCTCGGCCTCAAACCGCACGATTCCACGCCCACCCAGAGCGGAACGCCCACCGCGCAGGTTACCCTCGAAACCTTTTTGATAGGACGCCACGAGCTTGGGGTCAAAATAATCTACATTACCGGCGACCCGCATGACGGTGCGAACAAGGGATACCGCATTTGGTATAGCGTAAGAAGCTGGTGCGATACCCCGCCGGACAATCCTGACGAACTGCACACCTCGTTCTTTACCAAACGGCGCAAAGACGTCATCGAATTCGCCTTTGATGAAAGCGGTAAAACCGCCTACATGGCCGTGCAGGTGGAAAATGAAAGCAAAAAAGGCCCGTGGGGGCCGATGACCAGCGCCCTCATACCCTAACGCCGCACGCGGCGGACGGAACGCGGACGGCGGGGGACGGAACGCGGCGGGCGGGGGACGGAACGCGGCGGGCGGGGGACGGAACGCGGCGGGCGGGGGAGGGTTTTCCGCCGCTTGACAAAAAAGAACGCTTTCGGCTATTATCCATCCAATACATTTTTCAGAGGTTTTTTTATGGCGGTTCCAAGATCAAATACGTCAAAGGCCCGAACAAGCCGGAGACAGAAAATTAATATGAAATTATCCGCGCCCAAATTGATCGAATGTTCAAGCTGCGGTAACAGCGTGCTTATGCACAGAGTGTGTCCTAAATGCGGATTCTATCACGGTAAACAGGTCATCGTACCTAAATAAGATAAATTTGAGGAGTGAACTATGGACGAATTATTTGAGAAAATAAAAGGTCTTATCGCGGAAAAATTGGAGATAGATGCGGAAAAAATTACGTTGGATGCATCGTTCCGGCAGGATTTGGGCGCAGACAGCCTCGATACCTACGAACTTGTTTATGCGATAGAAGAACAAACGGGCATTAAAATCCCCGATACTGTCGCGGCGGAGTTTGAAACGGTTAAAGACGCGGTTGAATTTATTAAGTCCCAGCAAAAATAAAACGCGCTTGTATTAGTCTGAATGAAAATTCTTGAACTTCCTGATATTGACGGGAATAGAAAGCGTAAGCTGCTTTCCTTTCAGAAAACGTGTAAAATAAAATTCAAGAATATTCGTCTGCTGAATCTGGCGTTTGTTCACCGCTCGGTCTTTAACGAAATACCGCGCCATGAAGTAAAGCACAATAACGAACGGCTCGAATTCCTCGGCGATGCGATCTTGGGCGCGGTAACCGCCGCCCTGCTGTATCGCAGGTATCCCGAACAAAATGAAGGCGCGCTGGCAAAAATCAAATCGATAATCGTTTCCGCAGAAACGCTGTCCAGCATAGCGCGCGAACTGGAAATCGATACGCTCATCGTGCTTGGTCATGGCGAAGAGCTTTCCGGCGGCAGAAATAAAAAAACATTGCTCGCGGATGCGATGGAAGCGATATTCGGCGCGCTCTATCTTGACTCAGGTTATGACGCCGCCGTCAGTTTTATCGAAAGATGCATAAAGCCGGAAATTGAGCGCGTTAGAGAAAACAAGGGTTTTCAAGACTATAAATCGGTTTTTCAAGAAACGTGCCAGCGATTGTTCAAAAATTATCCGATATACCGTCTCATTAAACATTCCGGCCCAGAACATGAACATTTTTTTTGGGTGGAAGCCTGTATAGACGGCAGAATTTTTGGCCCGGGTATGGGTAGAAACAAAAAATCGGCAGAGCAGGAAGCGGCAAAACTTGCTATGGAAATTTTGCTTAAAGGAAGCTGATATTTGTGGGAAAAAAACTTTGCTTCAATAAAGCGAAACTACCCGCAGCTTGCCGAAAAATTAAACGCGCTTGTAACGGATAACGCCGGATCTTGTATCGAAATCCAGCAAACGCCGTCCGGCGCGCCGACCTTGAAACTGGACGGCGTTCTTGTACATTCGGCGCGGAATCCATTACGTGAGGCGGCCAAATTTGCCGCCGCCGCCCTTCAGACCGGACAGCCCGCCGGCAGCGGCGCGGCTGCGGATGACAAATCGCATGGCAGCGGCGCGAGTGCGGGCGGCGATTTTCATGACGGCGGCGGCATTTCAAAAGGCGCCGTTGCGATTCTTGGCTTTGGACTCGGCTATACGGCGGAGGCCGTAATGAAAGCCGCGCCCGCCTGTGTTCTTATCATCATAGAGAAACGTCCTGAAGTATTCATCGCCGCATTGAACGCCCGTGATATAAGCGCGCTGTTTGAAGGCGGACGGAATATATTTATCATAGGCGGCGATAACAGCGGGATTATTGCCGCGCTTTCTGTGGCGCGTGAAGTTCGCGCGACGCTTCGTAATCACAGCCTCATCAAACTTGATGAAGAGTGGTATTCCGGTGTTGAACAGAATATTGCGTTATGGCGAACTAAAGACGAGGTAAACGCCGCTACGCTGCGCCGGTTTGGCAGACGCTGGATAAGAAACCTTGCGGGAAACCTTAGTGCAATCCGCGATCTGCCCGGAATATCTTTTTTATCCGGCAAATTTGATTTTCCTGTTCTGTTAATTGCCGCCGGCCCTTCTCTTGATGAGATACGCCATTGCGCCGTTGAATTGAGCGAACGCTGTCTGATAATCGCTGTTGATACAGCTCTGCGTTTTTTGCGTTTAACCGGCGTTAAAGCCGATTTTGTTGTTTCCGCCGATCCGCAATACTGGAATCTTCGGCATCTTGATAACTTAGAACGCGCCGCAGATTGTCTTGTCGCCGATCCTTCTGTTCAAAGCGCCGCTTTGCGGCTTCATGAACAGATTTTTCTTACATCGTCTGTCTTTCCATTGGGTAAATTCATTGAAGATGCTGTGGGCCGCAAAGGCGCGCTTGGCGCGGGCGGTTCTGTGGCGACCAGCGCTTTTGATTTTGCTTGTTTATTGCGCAATGCAGCCAATACGCCAATTTACATAGCTGGTTTGGATTTATCGTTCACTGGATTTAGGACTCATTATAAAGGCGCGTTATTTGAGGAACAAAATCTTGTTGTGCAGCATAGATTTTTACCTGCGGAAACAACTGAATTTACTGCAATGCACGCAGCTTCTCCTTATTTTGCTCAAAGTATGGATGGCAACAAAGTTTTAACAGATAAAAGATTGAGTCTTTATGCGCGCTGGTTTGAAAACAGGTTTAAGAATTATCCAGAAACGCCCGTCTTTTCGCTTTCTGGCGCAGGCCTATCGATTTCTGGTTTGCAGACCGCGACTCTAGACGCTTTGCTTTCGCTTCCCTGTTGCCGGAAAGAAATAAATCGCCGGAAAGAAGCTGTTTTCTCAGAAATTTCCGCCGAATGGAACAGTGAAAACGCCGCTGTTCGGGTGGAAAAATTTAACGCGGCAAGAAAAGAATTGCTGGACGGTTTAGAAGAAATTTATGAGGCGGCCCGTACCGCATATCATGCAGCCGGACAAGCGATAAAGGATATCAGTAAAACGGAAAAAGCGGCGGATCAATTTAAGGCTGCAAATAAAGTTCTGGAATCAAGCCGGATAAAAGAGATTGTGAGTTTTCTTTTGTCCAGAGAAAATCAAGAAACTACAGGTTCTGTGAGAGAGAGTCTTACGATTTCTTCCAGAATTTACAAAAACATCATGGAATCGGTAGAATTTAACGTAGGCGCATTACGGCGAAATGCCTGGAAATAGCTTTATTCCCAGCGAAACAATAATATTTGTGCTTTTAGGATACTCCGCCGTATCGATGATTTTGTAAGGATGCGGCTTACCGGTTTTATTCGCTTCTGCATCAATATTGGTGAAATACGATAGAATAACGCCTCCTTCGAAAAAAAACGTCAGCGGGATACTGGAGAGCGCCCATTCATTATTGATTTTGAAGATGTGCATCCATTGGTACGCGCCGTCCTGAAGAAAATATGATTTTAATTCCGGTTTTGATGATCTGCCAACTGGATCAAGCTCAGATAAAAGCGAACTTCCGTCAACTTGTGATGAGCCATAATCCGCGCCATGCCGAATCATTTGATACTGAAACGATGTTGTCATATTTTTTACCGGCATTGTTTTAATTTGTATAAGCAGTTCGTCAGAATTCGGGGGAATAGAATACCCCAAACATACACCGTTATTTATGAATGCCTGTTCCATCATTTTGGTTGAAAAAGGCATATCAACTTTTTGATGTGTATAGCAATATGGCCTTACTCTACTGTAAGTAATCTTTAATGATGAAAATGAAAAAAATGGCAAAGGAGCCGTTGTACCAACCTGCCATGACAACATTGTTCTGTCAAGATGAAATATCTCAAGTGTAGGACGGTTGTTTGCGTCTAAAAAATAGGCTTCATCTATAAAAATTGATCCCCAAAGAGTACCAACGCCCGGAACTTGTCCTTTTAAATTGAGATAAATGGCAAGATTGTCAAAATCTCCGCTGTTGTTTTGATAGAAAAAAGAACTTGTAATAGGTGAGAGATACCCAAGTTCAAAGCGTTTCAGCCATATTGCCGCTTCTGCGGCATCAAAAAACAGATAATTTTTATAATTTAGCCGAAACATTGTTACAGAGAAGGCGTTTTGGAATGTCCATGCGGACTCTGTTATGCCTGCTGAATTAAAATATTCAAGACATCCGGTCAATGATGAGATTTCGAACCATGAATTGGGAATAAAATCTCCTTCAAACGCAATGAATGGACGCGCCATCCTGTTGAACAGTATGCTTGAACCGCCAGATTCCGATCCCCATTCATGCGGTATACGTCCAAACCGGAAAAAAAGCTTGTTATCAATAAAAGAAGCGGCCATCTCTGACTGAAGGGCAAAGGCGTAGCTAATACTATTTGGCCAAGATTTAAAATAGCTTGCGTCATTTGTGGAAAAAACGGAGCCGTCCCAGCGTTTTTTATAAGAATAGGGAAAATGGGTAAGCGGTTCGGTGTATACCGGCATTTCCGGATTCTCCTTTTCACGATTTGTCCAATTAGTATACCCGTCAAAATCTTTATAATAGACATAACCTGTGCCAAGATATGTGCATGGCGCTTTCATTATGCCGAATTCATTGAGGAGTTGATACGAAAATTTTTCACCGATGTCTCCGTTAAAAAAAAGACTTGCCCAGTTTTCTGTACCCCAATGATAATCTTGCATGTTAGCGTTCAAATTGTTTGAGAATTCTGTATAAGCGCTTACTCTTATATCTCCTGTAATTTTAACATCGCTGGAGCCGATAGTTGTTTCGCCGTAATATGAACCGGTTTTAAGAGTAAGACCCGTGTCCGGTTTTGCAAATTTATCTTGATAATTTTTAAGAATTATCCGTTCGTTTTCTGTTACTTTTTGGCTGCTTTCAGATTCAAGTATTTCGTTTATCGCTTTAAGTATTGTAAAGCGCGTATAGGGCCGCGCGGAAGGAAGCGTTCCGCATAAACCTCTTGTTTCAGCCTGTTCAAGAATGTAATAGACTTGATTTTCTAAAGCTACGGATGAATGAGTTTGCGCGGGAATTTCCACGCATAAAAAAATAAAAAAAAACAGGGAAATTCGTAATTTGATAGTGATATTTAAAGGGAAAAGAGCTACGTTATCCATGAAAATAATATAAACGTATTCATTTTGTGTGTCAACAAAGAAAATTTACCATTTGGATAAAAATCCTTCATTGCAAGAAGCTTTAGATGATGTACCAAAATCCCTCGATTGTTCGTAATCACAAGTTTTTTCCCTAAAAGGGAAGAATGTTTGTCTTGGATAGCGCGTTGATATCGTTTGAAATGAGTTAAATCGTTTTCCGCCGCGTATATATTTTTACTTATTCTTTTCATTTTTAATCCGACAATGAAATCAAGGAAAGTATGGTAAATGGTGTACCCGGTAACGGCATCTGCAATTAGCGGCTTGGGATTCTCTTTTAATTCATCGGCAAGAAATCGTGCGTTTGTACCTGTTCGGCCAGCAAGCTATCTGTATTCTCATTTTAGATACGTTTCCGGCGTTCCCGCGCCAAAAGGTGTTCAGGGCGTTGCATTGAACAATTTAAAAATACTGGATGCGCTTATTGATCATGTTTCAAAAGCCAGAAAGACAAATTATACTGAAAAAAGTTCTGTTATGGAAGATTTGCAGAAACAAATGAAGAATATGGAAATTGCCAGAAAAACGATTCCTTATATGCAAAATCCACAAATACCAGCCGGAATTCTTTTAGATATCGCAGCGTAATAGCAGTAAAGCGCATAAAATTATATTCGTCTTATAATCAATTTAATCAAATATATATACCGTTCAAATCAAAAAATAGACTCCGGCTTAACTACACGGCGTAAATGTGTTATGCTGTCATATTAGGAGTAAGGCATGGGCGATCCAAAAGGTTTTTTAAAGGTTAAAAGAAAAGTTTCCGGTTATAGGCCGCTGGAAGAACGAATTAATGATTATAGTGAAGTAGAACAGCAGCTTGGGGAAAAGGAAAGGCGCGATCAGGCGAGCCGGTGTATGGATTGCGGCGTACCGTTTTGTCATTGGGCGTGTCCTGTGGGTAACGTCATGCCTGAATGGCAAGACAGACTTTACAGAGGAGATTGGGCCGGCGCATGGACGATTCTTCAGAATACAACGCCGTTTCCTGAGTTTACTGGCCGCGTATGTCCGGCGCTTTGCGAAGCGTCCTGCGTACTGGGCGTAAATGATGAACCTGTAACGTGCAGGCAAAATGAACTTGCTGTTATTGAGAAGGCCTTTGAACTTAACCTTGTTCGTCCTCGTCCGCCTCAAAAACGAAACAATAAAAAAATAGCTGTTATCGGCGCCGGGCCTGCAGGGCTTTCCGCAGCATATTATCTTAATCAGCAGGGGTTTAACGTTACTGTTTTTGAGGCGGACGCAAAAGCAGGAGGCTATCTTAGATATGGGATTCCCAACTTTAAACTTGACAAAAGCTTTATTGACAGGCGGATAGCCCTTATGGAAGCGGAAGGCATTGTCTTTTGCACGGGTGTAAGCGCGGGGAATGGGCGATTTGCCTTTGGAGCGCGTAACGCTGACAAGATTATCAGCGCCAGAGAACTTGAATCATCTTTTGACCTTGTGCTTCTTACCATAGGCGCGCGAGAGCCTCGTGATTTGAACATTCCCGGACGTGAACTTAATGGTATTGTACAAGCGCTGGATTTTCTTTCCATACAAAACAGAAATCTTGCTGGTGAGACTCGTAAGATGGAACATCCGGAGCGTAAGAACGCGACAGCTTATGGGAAAAAAGTTCTTGTGATTGGGGGAGGGGATACCGGCTCTGATTGTGTTGGGACGGCGAACAGGCAAGGGGCGATTAAAGTTACGCAAATTGAAGTTATGCCCAAACCGCCTGAGCACAGGCCTTTGTCTCAGCCTTGGCCGTTATGGCCGATGGTCTTCAAAACAACGAGTTCTCATCAAGAAGGCTGCGAACGGCTATGGTCGGTGAATACAAGAAGATTTATGGGTGAAGATTGCAATGTGAAAAAAGTTACCGTGTGCTGTGTCGAATGGGTTCAAGAGAATGACAGGCCTGTAATGAAAGAGCTTCTTGGATCGGATTTTGAGGTCGAAGCGGATCTTGTGCTTTTGGCAATGGGATTTGTTCACGTTGTTCAGGACGGCATTGTAGCGGACTTGGGTTTGGAAACAGACGTGCGCGGGAACATCCGTACGCAGGGAAGTTTTCATACGTCTAATCCTAAAGTTTGGGCGGCGGGCGACTCTCGGAATGGGGCAAGTCTTGTTGTGCGCGCCATAGCCGATGGGAAAGCGGCTGCAGAGGCTATCGGCAGGAATTTTTGTACGATTTAGAGGCGTGATTATTGAAATTCGCGATTTTGGGCGGGAGTTTTAACCCGCCGCACAATGGCCACGTAAAGCTTGCTGAATCGGCGCTCTCTCTTGGATACGACCGTATTATTTTTGTTCCCGCCTATCAATCTCCGCTAAAGCCTGCTGGTCAGCCGGAATCGGCTCTGGCCAGGGCCGAAATGGTATTTGCCTCAATAAGCGGCGACAGGCGTTTCACGGTAGATTTTTGCGAGATAGAGCGCGAGGGAGTTTCTTACACAATAGACACCATAGGAAGCGTTACTTCGCGTTATGTACCTGAGGGCAAAACCGGCGTAATTCTAGGCGATGATGTGGCAGTTGATTTTGGCAAATGGAAGGACTGCGATAAGATTGCCCGCGACTCATCGATCCTTATTGCGAACAGGAATTTCGGCGCGGTAGATTTTTCATTTCCTCATGTACGGATGCACAATGAAGTGTTCAGTCTGTCTTCGGAGCGTGTACGTCAGACAATTAAAGAAGGCGGCGCATGGCGGTCTCTTGTCCCAAAGGGCGTTCAGGAATTTATCGAGGCGCATCGTCTTTATAGCGGCGATGGGTACGCGGCTGCGGCGGCTGCAAGCGAGAACGCGCCGCGATACTGTCCGCCGCCGGCATTTCCCTGTCCTGCAGCGGCGGTTGAGAACTGGGCGCGGCGAGTTTTGAGCCTGTATCGTTTTGCACATTCAAGGAATGTCGCGCTGCATTGCGCCGATCTTGCCGCGCGGTTTAAGATTGACGCGGACGAGGCGTATCTTGCCGGTCTTGTACATGATATTTGCAAGGAGATGAGTCTGGCCGAAATGCTTTCCCTTGCACAGAAGGACGGCCGGCCTCTTTCTTTGGAGGAAGAAGCCTCGCCGGCGTTATTGCACGGACGGGCGGCGGCTGTTTTTATTGAAGAACAACTGGGAATACATCACAAGGGGATTATTGAAGCGGTACGCGTTCATACGATAGGCGGGAAAAACATCGGGGAATTGGCGAAGATTGTGTATTGCGCCGACAAAATCGAAGCCGGACGCAGAGATGTCGATCCCGAACTGCGCGCAATGGCCTTTGGCGCTGATTCCTGTAAAGACAGCGATGAATTATACGCCGCCGTCCAAAAACTCCTCCACGTCCGCGCTTCCCGCCGTTAGGCGGCGGAGGTTTCAGGGGAAGATTAGGGAAGATTTCAGATTTCAGATGGATGAGCCGCCCGCTGGTTGCCGAATGTCGCGCACTCGCATGAGCCGTCCGCTAAGCTCCCTCCGAAATCTGAAATCCCCCCATTGACACCCGAACCTTGACGCTTGATTTACTCTGCGGTGATGCAGTATGCTTAACAAGGATTATGATAGATATTTTAGTGGAGATGGCGGGTTACCCATTTATAGTAAAGGCGGTTCTTGTGGGGTCGCTTGTGTCGATGTGCGCCGCCTTGCTGGGCGTAAGTTTGGTGTTGAAGCGGTATTCTATGATTGGAGACGGGCTTTCGCACGTAGGGTTCGGCGCGCTTGCCATCGCTACGGCGCTGAACGCCAGCCCGCTGCCGGTCGCCATTCCGATTGTGATCGCCGCCGCGTTCCTGCTGTTGCGTCTTAGTGAAAACAGCAAGATAAAAGGGGATGCCGCCATCGCGCTGATAGCCACGAGTTCGCTCGCGGTGGGCGTTATCGTTATTTCACGGACAACCGGCATGAATACCGATGTCTGCAACTATATGTTCGGCAGCATTCTTGCAATGAGCAAAGCCGATGTCTATCTGAGCGTCATCCTCTCGCTGATTGTATTGGTCCTGTTTATCATGTTTTATAACAAGCTGTTTGCGATTACCTTCGATGAGATCTTCGCAAAGACAACGGGCGTCAAAACCGGCCTGTATAATATGCTGATTGCGTTCCTGACGGCAATCACTATTGTAATCGGCATCCGTCTGATGGGCGCAATGCTGATTTCCAGCTTGATTATATTTCCCGCCCTCAGCTCGATGCGCGTGTTTAAGAAATTTAAGAGCGTAACGCTTTCTTCGCTGGTGATTTCCACCACCAGTTTTTTTACCGGTATCGTCATTTCATTCGTCTGGGAAACGCCGGCGGGCGCAAGTGTCGTCATGGTGAACGTCATTATGTTCTTACTATTTTGGCTGATAAGCGTTATAATGAGGTTAGGTAAAAATTGATTACGAGGAGAAATAATTATGGGCGATAAAGAACAGGCGCGGACGTATGCGGTCATCAGCGCAATCTTGCTGGCCGTAACTGTCGCGGCGTTTGGAATCTATTATTTCAATACAAAGAAAAATATAGAGAGCTTCAACGCCGCTTTGGGCAAACAGGGTGCGCCGGAGTTACAGGATGTCATGAACGTCATCTTAAATGACGGTAAACTCGGCTCGTTTGAAGAAAACGTCCGTTATACCAATGCCGTCTTCAAAGACGTTATCGAAATTAAAGATAAGATGTTTATCCAGCAGATAAACGATATTTACCTTAATCAAGACGATTATGTCGGTAAGCCGGTTAAGTTTGAAGGCATTTTTAAGGAAGAAGACACGTTGCATAACCGCTACTATTATGTACTCCGTTATGGGCCTGGTTGTTGCGGCAATGACGGCAATGTGGGCTTCGAGGTTGCCTGGAATAAATCCGCTTCCAAAAAATATCCGAAAGATGATGACTGGGTGGAAGCCGCCGGTACGCTCAAAGTATACGAAGAAGACGGATACCCGTATCTGTACGTGGAACTATCTTCTCTGCGCGTCATGGAGACGCGCGGTGTCGAATACGTGCGGTAACGCCGCGCCCGCGAGCGGCGCGCCGCCCCCAAACCGAGCCGCGCCATCCGCCGTGAAGGGCGCGGGGGCTACAACGCGACTTTCCGCAGGTTGTATTCAATTATGTCCGATGCCCCGAGTTGTTTAAGCCGCGGTATGAGTTCGGGGACTTCGGTCTTTTTAACGGCGATTTTGACCGCGAATCCATTTTCCGTGCCGTCTTTGTAAAGCGGCATAACGGTGGGACTGTTCATTGACGGGATGTTTCTGATAAGGCCCTCGTAATTGGTCTTGCTTACATTCATTTCGAGCATGACGCGGCTTCGCGCCTCAATAACGGCATGAAATAACATAGCGAGTTCCTCAATAGCGCGCCGTTTTTCAGCGCTCGCTAAGGCTTCTTGAGAGGCGAAGAACCGCGTGGATGACTCTAGAATCGTCCCGATTATCTTGAGGCTGTTTTCCCGCAGCGTTTGGCCGGACGCCGTATTGTCTATGATGATGTCGGCATCGTCCGGCGGAAAAACTTCCGTTGCGCCGTATGTCCGCAGAATCCTGTAGTCGAATCCGGCTTCTTTTAAATAGCCTTCGGCTAGCCGGACGTATTCCGTCGCGGCAACGACTTTCTTTTCTTTAAGGCGGTTCTCGTCGGTGGAGGCGGGAATGGCCGCGACTATGCTTACTTTGTCGAATCCCAAATCCATGATTTCTTCGACGCGCGCGTTGCTTTCTTTTATCCAGTCAATTCCGGTAAAACCGGCATCGTGGCTCCCGATTTCAAGAAGCTCGCCAACGCTCTGCGGCTTCATTATCTTTGCTTCAAGCCAGCTTACGCCAAGAACGGGTCTGTAGGTTCTGTCGGCAAGATATACGGGGAATCCGGCTTCACAAAGCAGTTTTGAAATATTATCGTATATGCGTCCTTTGGGAATTAAAAGTTTTAAGGCCATCTGAAAAGAATAGTGGCGAATTTTGCTTTAATATGTCAAGTATACGCGGCGCTTTGCGCGCTCACGGGCGGACGAATAGGGGGGATGTCCGGCGTGCCAGAGCGCAGTCGCCGGAGAGCGCGCTTAATAAACTTTTACTTCATCCAGAAAAAACCACGCCGGATAGCCTACGCCGTAATGCCATGAAGGACAGAGGCCGATGGTTTCTATCTTCACTTTTATGTAACGCGCTTTTAGCGGCGCGTCTGCATGGACGGATAGAGCGACATATTTCACTTCCGCATCCCGGTCTTCGGCAATGTCCTTATGTCCAATGGATTGGAATGTTGCATTGTCAACAGAGGCAAAACAGCTTATGCTTTTGGGAAGCAGTATCCACGCACCCAATTTGTGGAGGAAGTCGGCTTCTACGCTGCTCACTTCTTTTATCTCTCCTAAGTCGATTACAAACTCCGCGTTTTTGCCTTCCCATCCAACCCAGCTTTCATTGAAAGTTGCTCCGCCGTATAATCCGTCTGTCAAAGCGTTGCTGATTTTATCGTAAGGAGGGTCAGGCGGCAGAATATAGGTTATCGGACAGCCCTGCGCCAGACTCTTACGAGTATTTGAAAGATTTCGTAAGGCGTATAACGTACAATACTCTTCAACGGTATTATCTCGTTCATTGAGCGTTACCACTTTGTATTCGGCGGCTCTCTCACGGAAAAGATTCAACAAGGCCTTACGCTCAGTCACATTTTCAATTGGTTCAGTCCGGGCAATCTCCAATTCAGCGTACAAAACGGGCAGACGGAGCTCACGTATTCTATCAAGGAATATTTTATTACCGCCAGCCGCTTTTTCCGCTTTATCAAACAGTTCGCCGTAGCGGGTGAGCATAATTTTATTTAACATGCCGTCTTTGTGGGTGATGGGCGTGTCGTATATCCAAAGAGGTTTCCGGCTTCCCATAAGAGCGCCTTCCCGGAGCTTAATATACTGCTGAAGATACGGCGCCGATGGTTTGCCGTAATACTCGTTCAGGAATGTCTCTATAATGGAATCCACATTGGCGGAAGTGTTCCACATGAGCTTGGCCGCGATATACGCGCGAAGTTCAGAAAAGTCAGCGCCTTTGGAGCCGTTAATCTGGAAAAAATGCATGGTTGCTTTATTCTTATGAAACAGCTCCATATTGGGCTTTAGAATATGCAGGTTAGGAAAGGGAGAAATATAATTATCAAAATTGATGCCGTAATCCCATACAAAAATATTATCTGATATGGCGGCCCAGCCCTCCATGCTTTTTACAAAACTCCGCCCCGAAGCGTTTTCTGTCAGCGGTACTTCCCGGTTACAATCAATATCGCAGAGCATGATGTTTACATTGGGCAAAGGCTTAACATGGCGCGGAGGCGGGACAGAATACAGATAAGCCAAAGTTGAGAATTCCTTGTCTGGAAAACGGGCGGCCAGTTTGTTCATAAAATGGATAATCGTACCGGAAGGGCTGCCTTCGTATTCATCAACCTCCTTACACGCATCACAAGTACAATGGGTCTGGCTGTCATTCTGACTGACCGAAATGATATTCTTGTCAGGATTGGCTTTGAATAAAGCGGCAATACGTTCGGAAACAATCTCGAACACTTCCGGGTTGGTAAGACACCACTGGCTGGCATCTCCCGGGCGGCGCGCTCCGTTGACTAATGCATAGTATTCAGGATGAGAAGCGCCGTATTGTGAAGCGGGAAGCAGGCGGTTAAACGTATGTACCCACATATTTTCAACAAAAACTTCACCGGGAGATTCCAGTCGATGCCATAATTTGTAAAGAGGATCGTTCCGGCTGTAATAAGTATCTATTTGCCGGTAACGAAAGGACGGATTCTCCATGCGGTTAATTCCAACGGGCAAAATCATATTTGGATTTTTGTGAATCGTATAAACGTTATCGGCAAAATAATGAATGCCAAAATAGTCTTCGAGCAGCGTTACTACTCCATAAATACTGCCCTTTCCCGGACCTCCTATGATACGGATATAATCATCGATTGTTGCCAGAACAAAGCCGTCTTCTTTTAAGCCTTCCAAATCGAGATTATGTACGGGAAGCTGAAAATTACCGATCAAAATATCATCTTTATTTATTTTGCTTCCCGCTAATAAAATATCCAGCTTTGTTCCGGTAATCCGTTCGGTAAAATCCTGTAATAATAAAGCCGCTTGCAAATCAACCGTATCTGCGGTGTTTACCACAATACGCGATATTGCTTTTCCGTTTTTTACCATTTCAATCCGCTCCTGCGCCGGTAATGAACAAACACAAAAAATGAGCGCGTCCAATGCTCTTGTACGTTATTTTTGCATGGCAATAAGGGACCCCTTGCAAAACTCAACCAATTTATCGGTCTATTTTTTATGAAACTTGAACTGTTTTTTATACAATAAGCGTTTACTTAAAAAAGATGGCAACGAAGCGGTAATGGGCGGCGGAAAAGCGGTTTTATTTCCGCCATCGGAAAAAACCCGTTGACCGGTAAACGGAACGGATATACAGCCCAAAAAAATAATGCCGCTTGTTGCGAACAATAAACCCTTTCAATAAGGAAGTTTGTCAATATCCCCCCCTCCATTAGGCTTACAGTGAGGGCTATGACAAGTTTACGGGCATTATTGGCGCATAACATGAAGGAGCACCGGCGAATTTTAGGCATTACTCAGGCGCAGTTGGCCGAAAGGATCAGCACCTCAACCCATTACATAGGGCAAATTGAGCTTGAAAACAAGTTTCCCACCCCCGAACTGCTGGAACGGATAGCCGCCGCCCTTGAAATTGACAGCCCCCAGCTCTTTTCAATGGATTCCTTCCCCTCCGAGGTCATCAGACAGTTTCAGAAAGGGCTTTTATCGGGA
>JAITHJ010000051.1 GCA_031280035.1 Spirochaetaceae bacterium
CGGTAGTATTTCCAGAATGTATTTGTTAATTCAGAAATATATAAATCTGGCGCAACAATAAGCGCCGCTTCTTGTACTATCTTGCTGAATTTATCTGACTTTTCTTTCTGCAATAAAATTTCAACCGCACCAGAAACATCTATAACCCCGATCATTTGTCCCTATCCTCACGAATGAACGGTATGTAATCTATAGATTGTGCGCTCTGAGGTACTTTTCGGGCAAATGTTCGTTCTATAGCGCGTTTCCGCCGCTCTTTATTTGATAATTCTTCACCAAGTCCTTTTTTTATGAGAATAATTGTCTGTTGGGCTATTGTTCTATTCTGTCTGTGAGCTTCAAATGTAATTTCTTCATAAATATCCTTTGGGAAGTCTCTTACCTGCAATAATGGCATATTTTCCTCTCTATTTCATATACTATACATACAATTGTAATGATTACCAAGTAACGGCATCTCTATGCTCAAATTGACAGGAGCTAAAATCTCAACGGATAACAACACGGCGCGCCCTGCGTCCGGTTTGCGGACGGGTCTGTTCCGCTATCTCGAAAATTACCTGAAATTAGCATACTATACTATTAGAAATACTTATGGAGGCTTCTATGAATATGCAAAATAAAAATGACAGTATCACATTCGAGATCGTTCAACGTTTCGGCGTAATCTCAGAAGGGAAAGGCGGCTGGAATAAAGAACTTAATCTGGTCTCATGGAGCGGACGCGAGGCTAAAGTCGATATACGCGACTGGTCTCAAGATCATCAGAAAATGAGTAAAGGCATTACCCTTACCAAAGAAGAAGCAAAAGCTCTCTCCGCGCTCTTGCAACAGGCCTTCCCCTAAAATCAAGACGGATGAAACAACCCGTTTCATCCGTCCGTTTCCCGCCCGCCTCTCTCGTCAACAACACCGGATAAAAGCCCCCAAATATCAGACCCTCGCCATAAATAAAACGACATTTTTCAGAGAAATGTCCATTTCGATTCGTCTTGTCAAACAAGGGCGCGGCGGCGAATTATGCACCGTAAAAGAACCGGAAATTTTCTAAAATGAGCTTTGTAGTAGAGTATTTGTTTCACTAAAATGGAGGCTTCCAGACGGCCGCAGCAGGGATGCCGGTTTTTGTACCAAAAACCGGATAGGACAATATATTGTATGTCCCCTTGACAAAAAAATCAGATGAGTATATATATGTATATTCGAGATTGACGGGAGGGTCGAATATGCGTTGTCCTTTTTGCGGCAGCATTGATGACAAAGTTATTAATTCGCGGCCGCTTGCTGAGGGTAGTTCGGTGCGGCGGCGGCGTGAATGTAATAGCTGCGGCAGGCGTTTTACGAGCTATGAACGCATAGAAGAGCGTCCGTTCATGGTGATTAAACGGGACGGACGCCGTGAACCTTTTGACCGTGCAAAAATAGAGCGCGGACTTGAACGCGCTATTCAAAAACGTCCTGTTTCGTCTATGGCTGTAGAGTCGCTCGTAAATGAAATTGAAGATAGTGTGGCATCTGCCGCAGGCGGCGAGCGGGAACTTTCTACAAGAACCGTAGGCGAAATGGCGTTGGAAAAATTAGGCGTTTTGGACAAAGTTGCGTATATTAGATTTGCATCGGTTTGCCGTCATTTTGAAAATTTAGACGAATTTGTTGATGAGATTCGTAAATTAGAAGAAAGAATGGGAGAAAAAAATGATTGAAAAAGTTGTAAAACGGTCTCAAGAAATTGAACCTTATGATCGTAATAAAATTAGTTTGGCAATTTTTAAGGCTTTTGAAGCGGTACGCCGCAGCCACGATTCAGAACAAAGCTTCGATGAAACTACAGAGAAGCGCAGAATAGAAGAAATAACCTTGATTGTCGAACAAAAAATCGAGGCGCTTATGGCGCAGCGGCATAAAAATTCTATTCCCGCAATTGAGGAAATTCAGGATTTGGTCGAAAAAACCCTCGTTGAAGCGCGGGAAACAGATGTCGCCAAAGCGTATATCCTCTACCGCGCCCGTCATGACGCAATGCGCGATGCAAAAAAACTAATGCTCGATATCGACAGCACAATGGACGGCTACCTTAAACAAGAAGATTGGCGCGTTAATGAAAACGCCAACGTAAATTATTCCCTTGGCGGTCTTATACTCCATAATTCAGGAAGTATAACGGCTAATTATTGGCTCAAAAATATCTATTCACAGGAAGTTGCGGACGCGCACCGTAACGCGGATTTCCATATTCACGATTTGTCGATGTTTTCAGGATACTGCGCCGGATGGTCGCTTCGCCAGCTTATCAAAGAAGGACTTGGCGGCGTGGCCGATAAAATTACTTCCAAGCCGGCAAACCATCTTTCTACACTGATGCAGCAAGCTGTAAACTTCTTGGGCTGCCTTCAAAATGAATGGGCGGGCGCGCAGGCTTTTTCGTCTTTTGATACCTATATCGCGCCGTTCGTAAAGGCCGACAACCTCAGCGATAAAGAGATTAAACAATGCCTTCAAAGTTTTGTGTTCGGCGTGAATACCCCAAGCCGGTGGGGAAGTCAGGCTCCGTTCACCAATATTACGCTTGACTGGACCGTGCCTGCCGATCTGAAAAACAAGCCGGCTGTAGTCGGCGGTACGGAAATGTCGTTTACGTACGGAGATTGCAGGCCTGAAATGGATAGAATAAACCGGCTTTTTATAGAACTGATGATAGACGGAGACGCTGACGGACGCGGTTTCCAATATCCAATACCTACTTATAATATCACACAAGATTTTGACTGGGACAGCGAAAATGCCCATTTGCTTTTTGAAATGACGGCGCGTTACGGTACGCCGTATTTTCAGAATTTCATAAACAGCGATTTGGATCCGGGCGATGTCCGCTCAATGTGCTGCCGTCTTCAGCTTGATAAGCGTGAACTGCGTAAACGCGGCGGCGGACTCTTTGGTTCGGACGAGCTTACCGGTTCAGTCGGCGTTGTTACAATAAATCTGCCGCGCATAGGTTATCTTACCAAAAATGAGCCGGACTTTTTTAGCAGACTTGAGAAACTCATGATTTTGGCGCGGGACAGTCTTATTACAAAACGAAAAGTCGTAAATCATCTTCTTGAAACAGGTTTGTTCCCATACACAAAGCGTTACTTGGGAACGTTAAACAATCACTTTAATACAATTGGACTTGTTGGAATGAATGAGTGTCTGCGTAATTTCCTTGGCCCGGACTTGAGTATCGTAACGGAACAAGGACAAAAATTTTCGCTGAAAGTTTTGGAGTTTATGAGAAATAAACTGGCTGATTTTCAGGAAACATCAGGCGAGCTTTTTAATCTTGAGGCAACGCCTGCGGAGTCAACGTCATACCGGCTCGCACGGCATGATAAAATACGCTACCCTGAAATTATAACGGCAGGAACTGACGAACCTTATTATACCAATTCAACGCAACTGCCTGTCATGCAGACCGAAGACATATTTGATGCGCTCGATTTGCAGGAAAAACTTCAGGCGTCTTATACCGGTGGTACCGTGTTTCATGCCTTCTTGGGTGAGGCAATTAACGATTGGAAAGTTTGCCGTAATCTTGTTAGATCTATTGCGGAAAACTATCGCATACCTTATTATACGATTTCGCCAACCTTTTCAGTGTGTCCCAAACATGGGTATCTTCCAGGCGAACACTTCCAATGCCCGCGATGCAAAATAGAAGAAGAAGAACTTAAACGCCGTATAGAAAACCTTGAAATGGAAAGAAATGAAGTTTTAAAACAAGGCGCGGCGTAAAAAATTAGGAGAATAAACATGAAATTTAGATTACAAAATTGCCGAGAGGCTAAAAATATAGGAGAAAAAAAATGAGAACCCTTGAGGAAATCGAAAAAGATTTAGAAAAGGCACGGGAGGCGCTTTCTAATATAGAAGGCGGCACGGCAGAGGTTTACAGCCGGATTGTAGGATACTACAGATCGGTTCGTAATTGGAACAAAGGCAAACGGGAGGAATATGGAGAAAGAAAGCTCTATGATGTCGATTGTTCGCTTGCAACGGTAGAGTCTCGATCAAATGCAGACGAGGCGGCAATTTTTACCGCTTCTTTGCAATCAGCAGCAGCGAAAGGTATCACGGAGGGCGTTGGCGAGCAGCTTGTCCTCTTTGTACAGCCGGGTTGTCCGGCTTGTCCTTCCGTAAAGAGCGCCGCGGTAAAACTGGGCGTTCCCGTTAAAACAGTGGACGCAAGTACAAATGACGGACTTGATATGGCCGCCAAGTACAACATTATGTCAACGCCTACGGCAATACTTTTTGATAAGGATGGAAAGGAAGTTGATCGCGCGCGCGACAGCGCTAGTATAGCGCGGTTCAACCGTTATCTTATACCTGAAGCGGCGCTGAAAAGCGCATAAAAACTAAGACAGGGATGTCATACGTGAACGAAATCTAACATCATGCGTAACACTTTATTTACTGGCGGTCACGTTCGGCGCGATGGGAAGAAAATATCTGATAAAATCAATGGTTTTTTTAACCCATCCGCCCTTCCCTGCCTTATTGCACTGATTCTTTTCTGCACAACGGATTTTTCTTTTGCACAGACCATAAGAAATATTAAAGGCGCGCCTGAGTCAAGAGTGTCGCTTTCGGTTGGAGGCGGTTTCTGGTCAGGACAAAGCGAAGAGATCGTTTACCAAACTTCTCGATCAAAAATTAAACTGAGCCAGCTTCTTTGGGATATAGACGCGGTTAAGGAGTGGGGCTTTTCAATTGATTTATCGCCGAATATGCCCCTTAACTATTCCCGTTTTTGGGGTGTTTTTGGCATAAATTTTGGGCTAGATGGTAATAGTGGGTATATGCAGGATAAAGACTGGGCGGCTAGTCAAGCAAAAGATCCGCATATTCCTTATGACGGCCACATGACAAATTATTCCAAACATACAAATTATGTAAAAGAATCGGTTTCTTTGGATATTATCGCCGGCTGGAATATCCCTGCATCCGGTTTCTCAATAAAGCCTTATATAAATTTTTCATACTGTTATTTTAATTTTATTGCGAAAGACGGTTATAAAGAATATGAAAAAGAAAATTGGAAGCATACAGAATTCCATGGAATAGTCTGTCGTTTTAATCAGGCGTTTTATTCTCTTTCACCTGCTCTGGCGTTTTATTTTTCAACAAATAGTAATTTTGCCTTTGAACCTTTTTTGCAGGCAGGTTATGTGTTTTTATATAAGAGTAATGATTTTCATGAATTAAGATTAGATAAATTCGAAGATACTGCAGATGGCGGCTTAAAAATGGATGCCGGATTAAAGCTGATTTTTTTGCCGTTCTCAAAGATAGGATTTAATATTAACATTAATTATACCTACATTAGTCTTGTACGCGGACAAACAAAACATCACAATAGTGCGACTGGAGAGATAAAGACAGTTCCTAATGTAGCTGGAGCTTCTCTTTCATTATTTAACACAGGCCTTGTTATGGTAATCAGATTTTAGCATGATTCATCTTTATATTGGCAATGGCAAAGGTAAAACAACAGCGGCGGTAGGACTTGCTGCGCGCGCTTGGGGTCATGGCAAAAATATTCTTTTTGTGCGTTTCCTGAAAAGCGGCTTTTCAGGCGAGTTAAAATCGCTAGATACGCTTGGTATTCGCGTATTGGGTACAGAAAAGAATTTAGGGTTTACCTTTACAATGAATGATGATGAAAAGCTTATCTGTAAAACCGAACAGGAAAAGTTGTTTGAGACGGCACGGCAGGCATTGATAAATAATACGCCGCATTACGATATGCTTGTACTGGACGAAATTGTTGATGCTATTGATGCCGGCATGATTAGTGAAACAATGCTGCGTGATCTGCTTGAATCCTACAGAGAATCTGTTGAAATTGTTATGACAGGCCACAGCGCCCCGCGTGGTCTTATAGATATAATTGATTATATATCAGAGGTAAAAAAAATAAAACATCCGTTTGACAAAGGGATTGCCGCACGGAACGGC
Source organism: Spirochaetaceae bacterium (assembly GCA_031280035.1). Classification (GTDB taxonomy): domain Bacteria; phylum Spirochaetota; class Spirochaetia; order Treponematales; family Breznakiellaceae; genus JAIRPU01. Next base: position 5,998 of record JAITHJ010000051.1, read on the forward strand.
ATTGAAAAATAACGATGGCCGCTAAAGTGTGGAGTTAATCCTTCTCTGTAATTCGTTGAAACGCAGATTGTTCTTGTTTGCCGGATTTTGTAGAATCCGGTCAACTATAGTCATTGCCATAATATTATTGCCGCGCTGAAATTCACGGACGGCTTCAACGTATAGTTGCTCCGCTCCTTGATCTGAGACTATGGCGTTTCTGCTTCCCATTGCAAGGCGTACGCGGTCGGCAAACTGCATCGCAGGAGTATTGTTTGGGTTTAGGCTGATTGCGCGGGCGGTTAAACGGAGTACTTCATTGTACTGCGCTGCGTTATTTCGTGAGAACATTCTTTGCGCTTGAGCAAGAAGCGCGGTCGATTCGGTCTCTGTTTTATTATCAACCGGCCGCGGTAAAATGCCAAGAATGTACTTCGCTTCAGTAAGCGCTGCCTGCATGCCATTATATCCTGGATTGATATGTGAAAGATTTTCCAGCTCAAGATAAGCTTCTTTGGAGCCAAGCTTTGTACCGGCAACCGCAGTTACAAACCTTTGCTGAAATGTCAGTTCAAATGCTTCAGGATCAATAATCTTGTCAATGCGTAAGTCAATAAGACCCGCTTCCTGATTTACCGGAAACATAAATCTTACTTTTTGTGTTTTTTCTTTTGCCATGTCAAATTCTATAATGCCTTCTTCACGTTTACTTTCTTTGAAAAACGAAAGTCCGGCATTATAATTCCTTTTTGCATCACTAAGAAGCTGGCTTATTTCTGGATAAAGCGGCGCTGTGAGCGGCACCTGCGATCCGGAACGCATAGCAAGCGCGTTCTTAACAAGATTCAGCCAATAGAAGATTTCGTTGTTGGGTTCAGGGTTGATGCGCGCCCAGCGGGTTTCCGCGCGTATTAAAGACTCTTCCGCTCTGTTAAAATCGCCCGCAAAATATTTATTGCGCGAACTGTCAATTAAATCACGGACTTCACGTATTATGTAATCATATTCAAGACGCGCGATTTCTTTGCTTAAAGGCGCGATGTTAAGTTCCCATTCGCGCCGTAGTTCGGAGTTCTCCTGTAGATCAAGAGATTCAGCAAATCGCATTACCGTTCTCTCAAGTTTTTCACGGGCAAGATCAAAATTATTCGCGCCTAACGCCTGCTTGGTTTCTTTTAGGAAGCGTTCGCCGTCAACACGAAAACTTTCCGCTCTTCCGGCGCGATCAGTTGCTACAGCAAGCTCTCTTGCGCTGTTCGTATTTAATTCACGCAGCCGCTGTGAATAATGTGATATGTCGCCGGCCTCGTTTTTTAAATTTTCAGCTAACTTTTCATTTTCCGTGTCGTTTTTGTATTTGGCGAGAATTACATCAGCAGTTTTAATTCCAGATGTTAAATCGTTTTTCATGCCCGAAAGAATATTTGCCGCTTCTCTGCTGTATTTTGCCTTAACAGTTTGTCCCTGTGTTGTTTTTATTTCCACCCCGTCCATTAAACGCCGGCTTTCGGCATAATTTTTTTCAAGCTGGTCAAGCTGCTTTTTTACATTGGCGTTTGCTATTGTATAGAGTTTTTTTATTGATGCAACTTCATCATCAGAAATTCCCTGTCCAAGTTTTTCCATAATGCGGTGAGAGTCGTCATAATAACGCAGTCCTGCATTAAACAAGGCTTTTTCTTCATCATCAGAAGACTTAAATTGCCTGCCGGCTATCTGATTGTCAAGCCGGTTTATATCCTGCGTTATAGCCGTAAGTTCATCTTCGACTTTTTTATTGAGAATGCTGTATTCTTTTTGAATATTTTCCATATTACTAAAGGCTCGTTCAGGACTTATCCGTCCCGCTTGTAATTCGTTCCAGAAATTTGAATTTTTAGAACGCTCCTTTATGCTGCTAAATTGAACGCCTATCACACCGGCGGAAGTAAAATACGAGAGCGAATTATCCATACTTTTAAATCTGACAACACTTTCATTTATTGATGAGAATATCTTGCTGTTGTATCCTCTTGTTTGAAGACTTGTATCTAAATCAGTAAATGACTGTGAACGTTGAGACAGTTCGTTTATAGGCAGGATAATATCCCTCGTTTGGGCTATATTTGTTTTGGCTGTCTGATAATTCTCGTTTTCAGTGTTCGTCATGGCATTATGGTATGATTCTTCCGCCATAGTTCCAAACGCATCGGTTAAAGGCAGAATTGCCCTTTTCCAAACAGCGTCTACAGCGCCCAGCATTCCTTCACGAATCGGCATATTACTGCGCCCTCTCATAAAAAGCGCAGCAGCAGGGAAAAAATTTGATCCTTCCTTGCCGCTTTGGTCTATTTCAGGAATCGATGCGGTTTTTGAAAAGAACGTTTCGGCCTGTCCCAGTTCTGTTTTTGCTTTAATAAGGGTGTCTAATTGCGGCAATAAAGATTGAACAGCATTATTTAAAATTCGTTTGTTTTGCGGCGTGTTGGCATAATTGGACATTGACAACACCGAATCACGAACATTGTTTATAGATTGAATTGTTTGTGCGATGATAGATATTGCTTCTGAAACGGAATTCAACGCGCCGTTCGTGTTCTGCTCGACATTTTTGCCAAAATTAGCGGACAACATATCTTCTTTGTAAATATCAAATCCGCTTTGATATTTTTTCAGCGCGGCAACATAATCTTCCGCATCAATTAAGGCGCGTCCTTCCCGTAAAATTCGTTCTATAGAATTTCTTTGAGCAGTAAAACGCGCCATTTCATGCATTTTGTCTACAAAAAACCGCGTCTCATCATCTAACGGAGCGTCAATCTTTTTAAGTTCATTTGTAAGAGCAATGACTGTGGTAAAGTTGTCAGGATCTTTTTCAAGAATATCAAGTAATTGCTTTAAAACTTTGTTGTAGTCGTCAAACATTTTGAGCAGCTTTCGGATACGTTTTTGAGCGTCATCAAATCTTTTGTCGTCTTTCTGTATAAAGTCTGAAAGTAATTTTATCGCCTCATGGAATTTTTTTTCTTTAATAAGTTCGTCTGATCTTGCCAAAATAGGATCGGCCTCTCCTCCCGCAAAAAGAGGTTGAAGGCAGCAAAAAAGAGTAAAAACCACATATAATTTTGTTGGGAAGCGGTTAGACCATGCCAAATCTAAAATCATCCCCCAAAATATCGATATAAAGCGTAAAAAACCTTCCAACTACCGGTATATTTTCTTTAATCTTTATATAAAGTATTATTAGAGGGCTGTCAAGGCGCAATGGACAGATTTAATTGTTTTTCCGTACTATGGTAAAAATTCATCGCAATAAGGTGAACCGGTTTTATGCAAATTTTGACGGCAAAAAGGGGTTTGACATAATAAAAAAAATTAGTTATGGTAAGGCAATTAGCAAAATGACAGAACAAAGCGTAATACCTATAGAACAAGTGCTTCCCCCAAAGTTGCCTATTATATCGCTATGGGGCCGCCCTATATTTCCAGGTGTGTTTACGCCAATCATGATTGGCAATCCTCCTGATATTAAAGTTGTTGATGACGCTCTTTCCGGTAATGCAATGATCGGGCTGGTTCTTGCTCAAAACGATACAACAAAACCCGCAATAAGTGATTTATACAAAATGGGAACCGCTGCAAAAATTGTAAAAAAACTTAATCTTCCAGACGGCGGCGTGAATATTTTTATTTCAACAATAAAACGGTTTCGTATTGTAAAATCACTGCATAACGCAGAACCTATAGTTGCCGCAGTGGAATATTTTGATGATGAAGATGAAAATACGCCGGAAATAAAGGCTCTAATCCGGGCATTAATATCAGAAATGAAGCAAATTTCAGAAAACAATCCGCTATTTTCTGAAGAAATGCGCCTTAGTATGTTAAATATTGATCAACCGGGAAAAATTGCTGATTTTATTGCGAGTATTTTAAATATTGACAGAACAGAACAACAAAAAATTCTTGAAATGCTTGATGTGCGTATGCGTATGGAACATGTTCTTGTGTTTATAAAGAAAGAACAGGATATTCTGAAAATTCAAAAGCGCGTACAACGTGAAATAAGCGAAAAGGTTGAGAAAAACCAGCGTGAGTACTTTTTGAAAGAAGAACTCAAAGCGATTAAAAAAGAACTTGGAATGGCTACCGATTCAAAATCATCGGAATACAACCGTTTTAAAGAGCAGTTTGAAAAATTTGGTTTTGAAGGGGAAATAAAAGAAACTGTTGAACAAGAGCTTGAGAAATTTAGCTTGACGGAACCAAATTCCGCTGAATTTATTATAACGCGAAATTATTTGGATTGGATAATGTTACTTCCATGGCAAGAACCTCCACCTGAAGAAATTAACTTAAAAACTGCTTCAAAGATTCTTGAAGCTGATCATTATGGCCTTGATGACGTAAAAAACCGCATTACTGAATATTTGGCGGTGCGGAAACTTCGTAAGGATAACAAGGGGTCGATACTTTGCTTTGCCGGCCCTCCAGGTGTTGGAAAGACATCGGTAGGACGCTCTATAGCGCATGCGCTTGGTAAAGAATTTTTTCGGTTTTCTGTGGGTGGAATGCGTGATGAGGCCGAAATTAAGGGTCATCGTAGAACATATATCGGCGCAATGCCGGGAAAGCTGCTTCAGGGACTCAAAATAGTTAAAACAAAAGCGCCTGTTTTTATGATTGATGAAATTGATAAGATGGGTTCGTCATATCACGGCGATCCGTCAAGCGCTTTGCTTGAAGTTTTGGACCCGGAACAAAATTACAGCTTTCGTGATCATTATCTTGATTTGCCTTTTGACGTTTCCAAAGTGTTTTTTATTGTAACGGCAAATACGTTGGATACGATGCCTCCGCCTCTTCTTGATCGTATGGAAGTGATTGATCTCCCCGGTTATATAGATGTGGAAAAGCTTGAAATAGCCAAACACTACCTTGTTCCCAAAAGCATCGAAAAGAACGGTCTTAAAAAAGGCGGCGTCAAATATTCCAAAGAATCGCTGCTTTATATTGCAAACGGCTATGCGCGTGAAGCAGGTGTACGGAATTTAGGGAAAAACCTAGACAAAATTCACCGGAAGATAGCAAAAGAAATTGTCATAGCGGAAGAAGAAAACAAACCGGCCATAGAAAAAATCTATGTGGATAAAGAAATTATTGAAAAAAGTCTTGGAAAACCACTTTTCCCTGAAGGCGTATTTAAAAAGGCGGAACGGCCCGGAATGTCTCTTGGGTTGGCGTGGACAAGTATGGGCGGCGATGTGCTTATTATTGAAGCTACTGCGATACCGGGTAAAGGAGGTATGACGCTTACCGGTAAAATGGGCGACGTTATGAAAGAATCGGCAAGCATTGCGTTCACGTATGCGCGTAAAATGGCCTGCGAACAATTTGGTTGTCATGCTAAATGGTTTGAGAGGAACAGAATCCATCTTCATATACCGGAAGGGGCAACTCCAAAAGACGGTCCTTCTGCAGGTATAACAATGGCTATTGCCTTGCTTTCTCTGCTGCGGGAAAAAATCATAATTTCAAATCTTGCAATGACCGGAGAGCTTTCTCTTACAGGAAAGGTACTGGCAATAGGCGGATTAAAAGAAAAAACTGTTGCTGCACGGCGCAATGGAACAAAGCATATTATCATTCCAAAACAAAATTTGCGCGATCTTGATGAAATTCCCGATATAGTAAAAAAAGGCATAACGTTTTACCCTGTTGAACGGTTCGAAGATGTTGTCGCGCTTGCTTTTGGCGAATAATTATGACATTATCCGCAAATATCTACATAATTCCCAAGATTTGGATCGAGTAATTTAGGATGTGTTAAATCTTGTTCTGCATTTTCTGAGTCTTTTTTTCGTTTGCGTTCTTTTTCTTGGCTGTCTGCGCCTCTTCTGTCTTTCAAATTGGTAAGCTCTTTGCCGGCGTTATCCGCTTCCTGTACAGAATTAAGTTTTTTTGCGTCTTTCTTTTGCTTTGAAGATGCCTCCATCAGTCTATGAAGCTGAACTCCTTCTCTTTGTGCATGTATATCTTTGGCTATATTATCAATCTGAGAAAATAATACCTGTAAATCAAGCGGTGTTATTGCCATTATGTTTCCGCCTTTGCCTTTAATGCATCCATATTTATAGCTGTATAGGGAATTGTACGGATAATGTCGTCTTCCAATATAAATGAAATATTTTTCTGATCAGTACGAACTGTTGCGCGCTGATTCTGTATACATAGTATAACTCCAGGATATATGTTTCCTGATGCGGAAACCTTTCCCTGTGATTGTAAAGATTCTAAGACTTCAGTAAGATCCGTGATTTCTTTGTCTAAAGCAAGAAGTTCTCTGCTTAGTGAAACCCTTTTTTCGGACAATTCAAGGAAATATTCTTCTTTATCATCTGGTAATGCGCCGCGTTGTTTTTTTACATTGGAAAGTGTTAATAAATTTAATTCAATTTCTTCAATTTCCATTTTTATCATGGATTTTTTTGAAGTTAAATTATCCAGTCTAAACTTTGTCTGCGGATCATAACCTACTTCACAAATAGTTTCTGAATTTCCTGAAGGATTTCCAATTTGTTTTGCGTTAATTTCTTCGCCTGCGCAAAGTTTGCCGCCCATTATAACAGCGCGTTTGCCGTGGCAAAGTATTTTTTTTGAAGCAAAAATAGTGCAGTTTATGATTCCGCCTGTCGCTAGGACTGAATCGCCAGCCTCAATATTCGCATTCTCGATAAATTTAGCCCAGATATTTCCGCCTGTATGTATTTTGATATCCTCTTTTCCAGTTATACCCTGATTTACAATAATGTCTCCTTCAGCATTAAGTTCCGCCCTGTCTACCGCGCCATGTACTTCAATATTACCCGCCGCTTTTACAGAAAAGCCTTCTTCGACGTTACCCTTAACAATAACGTTGCCAAGAAAAATAATGTTTCCCGTCTTAAGATTTACAGATCCATCTATCACATAAACCATTTCAACGCTTACTTTGCCATTTTGTAGCATAACCTGACCGTTTATTTCGGCTATTACCGTATAGCCGTCATCCGCAATGCGTACATTTTTTCCAAGTCCAATAGCGATATCTTTACCCCACGATGAGGCGGGAACAATTTTACCGGTAACTGTGTTTCCATCAACGCCTGGTTCAGGGTCAATCTTTCTGGCAAGTTTTTCACCCTTGCATACATTTTGAATAGTGTTCAAATCTTTAAAATTTACCTGACCGGTAGTATTCGTTACAAGATGGATTTTTGCCTTGCCTGTTTCAAAAAAGTATTCCATGTAAGCGTCTTTTCCGTTGATGGGTTTCTTTCCTGTAGCAATGCAGAGCCGTTGTTTGTATAGGGGTTTATCCGCGATAGACTGTAAATATTTTTCGTCAATACAACTGCATATTGAATTCTGTTTAAGCATGCTGATGTATTCTTCGTAAGTCAGATCACAGCCGCCTGGTCCTGGCGGGTTAATCGTGATGTAACCGTGCATTTCTGAGTCGGTAACTTCTACTTGGATAGACGTATCGTTTGCCGATACATTTTTATAATCACAAATCCGTACATAGACTCCTTTTGCAGCTTTAACCGCTTCCTTGACAAGGGTTTCGTCGTAATCGATGATTTTGTAGTTTTTAAGCGCGAGTTCGGCGTCAGACATAGCCGCTTTCCTGCCGTGTCCAACCGGCTGCGTGGCTTTGATGTACACTCCGTCATGGCGGCGTTGTACGAATACATCGCCATCTTTGTCATCAAGCAGTTCAATATCTCCAAATTCACTGTCTTCAATTATCTGGGTTTCAAGTTCAATTCTTTTTTTCTTCATGTTAGGGCGTTCAAATGCACGTATTTTGCAAATATTTTCGCCTATGCCAAGAAAACTTGATTTTTGAAGTAGAACTTCATATTCAAGATTATAGATTGGAATACCAAGTATGGTAGACGCCTCTAATACAGCCGCTTCAAGATTAGAGCCTTCCGCGTCTATGGTTTGAATTGCGCGATCTTCTTCCAGTTTTATTTTGACGGCTTGTTGAAGAGCCGGAAAATCGATCACCGCCTGCCCCTTAAATAATCCCCTTGCGAACGTTAGTTAATTTAGCGCGAATACGCAGCATAGCTTTTGAATGAAGCTGAGAGACACGTGATTCGGTAATGTCAAGGACCTGTCCTATTTCCTTTAAGGTAAGATCTTCATAGTGATATAATACGATGATTTTTTTTTCTTTGTCGGGCAACTGATTGATAATATTTACAATAACGCGCTGAATTTCATCGCGTTCAACCATCATTTCTGGTTCAAGACTTTTAGGTGACTCAATTGTCTCGCCAATTGAAACCTTGTCGTTCTCATCGCCGGAAAACCATACGTCATTTAAGGAAAGAATTGAAGACGCAGTAATTTGACGCATTATTTTGTTATACTCGGCTTCATCAATTTTAAGATATTCCGCTATTTCAGAATCTTTGGCAGGACGCCCGTATTGCGCTTCAAGCGCGCCAATAGCTTCTTCAACTTCGCGTGTTTTTTGGCGGACTGAACGCGGCACCCAGTCTGTAGCGCGCAGTTCATCAAAAATTGCGCCGCGTATGCGGGTAACGGCGTACGTTTTGAACTGAACGAATTTCTCAGGATCGAATTTCTCTATAGCGTCCAAAAGCCCGAAAGTGCCGCAGCTTACAAGATCATCAAATTCAACATTATGAGGCATACCGACGGCAACCTTGCCAGCAACATACTTCACTAAAGGCGCATACTGTTTAATAAACCTTTCGCGTATCTTAGAATCTTTAGTTTCGCGGTATTGCTTCCAAAGCTCTTCTTCAGTAAATTGCTCCAGATGGGATTTCCCCATAATTTAACCTTCGTCCTTTCTCAATAAAGTTTGTATCGCCTGAGCGACTTTATGTCCATCTACATTGTCACCTAAATCGCTTAATTCGATTTTTGAATCAGTTCTCCCAACAGACATCTCTACAGTTTCCACTCCGGTATTTTCAACCGGAGCGTCTTCATATTCTACACTGCTGCCGTCATTTACGCCCGGCAATCCGGGTACAAAATCATCTTTGTCAAGTGAAGCGTTTTCATTACCGGCAAATTCAGTATCTTCACTAGCCTCAAAAGATATATCCGTGTCCTCACCGGAAGTATACTGTAAATCGTCATTTTGTTCTACCCCCCCATAAATATCTTTTGTCAAGCTTTCTGAATCATTATTCTGACCGTCTTCAGAATCCGCATTGGAACTATCGGCATCTTCGTATTCATCATACATATCAACGCGTTGCCCAGTCTGCGCTTCCTCATCTTCACTGCCTTTATCACTAAAAAATTCCGGCATTTTTTTTATATTGAGAAATTTTTCAAAAAGAACAAAACTTAACGCTGTGAGTACAAAGAATATTGCAGAAAAAAACAAGGCGCGTAACAATACTGCGCTTACCGGAGCACCGCTTATGAGGCCAAGCAAAAACGATAGAACAAAAGCCACGCCGGCGGCTATGCCGGCAATTACAGGATTAAATTCCAAAAAATTCCCCTCCATTTTAGGCGCAGCATACAGAAAGATATTTATAACGCAAAACTTTCTGCCGCCGTTTTTATTGGTTGATGTCTATTATACTCTTAATTAGGCAAGAAGGTAAATTAGCTCGCTTGCTGTTTCGTCTGTATTCAAACGTTCGCTCAATATAAAACAGACCTTAGTTCTGTGAATACATTTCTTCAATTTGCAGATATTTTATCTGCCGAAAAGCCGTCTAACCAGATTACTGAATCCGCCGCCGTGCCGTAATTCTGTTTTTTCGAGCCGTCCAACAATATGCTGTATACACTGTGATGCGCGGCATCTTGGCGATTCAACCATGAATGGACGTTGCCGTAAGACGGCCTGTGAAACAGCGTTATCATCGTATATAAATCCAAGATATTCAATTTTGAGGTTAAGAAATTGCCCGGCAATCATTGTCATTCGTTCCGCAACGGTTTTAGCCTCAGCCACAGTTTCCACCGAATTCACCACAAGCTTTAAGCCTATGTTCAAGTTGTCAATTTCAGTCGCTATAATTTTGATAAGGCCGTAAGCATCCGTAATAGCCGTAGGCTCCGGCGTTGTTATTATAACAACATCGTCGGCGGCAGCAATAAAATCCAGCACATTGCTATGCACTCCGGCGCTTGTATCAATAATAATTATATCTGAATTTTGAAGCGTATTGAGTTCTTCAATAAAATTCTGTCTTTCAGCTTCACTAAGATTGGCAATTTTTGAAAATCCGGACGCACCGGGTACTATTGAAATGCCGTATTCGGTTTCAAGCAGGATTTCTTTCATCGTTTTTTGCTTGCGAATAACGTGGTAGAGACTGAATTTAGGTATCATTTTTAACATAACATTTACGTTTGCAAGCCCAAGATCGGCATCCATAACGATAACTTTTTTACCCATACGCGCGTAGGCAAGCGCCATGTTGACGGATACATTCGTTTTACCAACGCCGCCCTTCCCGCTTGCTACGGTTATGATTCGCGCTGTTTTTTTTGATAGTACGGGCGTTCCTTTTTCCGGCGCGCTAGTTTTTGCCCGCATTATCTCACGCAATTTCTCAGCTTGATCTTCCATCAAAAACTACCTTGATTTTCGTTAAAATGCTGTTCCAGCCGGTTTCTATCAACGTCAAATCCTTCAAGATTGATTAGAAACCGAATAATATTTGCCTTTTTTATTGTTTGATGAGTACTTTCTTGTCCGTTTGTAATGTACGACACGCTTTTTCCCCGTTCGACAAGCGCGCTAATTACATTACCCACGCGGTTTGTTTCATCAAGCTTTGTTACAATTATAGACTTATATCCAAACGGCTCAAATTGCGCAGTAATATCGCAAATATCCGCAGCTTTTGTCGCCGCAGTTACCGCAAGATGTATTTCAACGTCTCGCCCGCACATTTCAAGCATTTTTTTCATCTCAGCTATTTCTACAGAATCACGCGGACTTCTGCCTATTGTATCTACCAATATTATATCGGCAGTTTCGCGCTGCAAAGCAAGTTCTCTTTTAAGTTCATCGGCATCAATCGGGGCGGCAAAGGGAGTTTGGAGTACCTGTGCATATTCCTCAAGCTGACGAGCGGCGGCAAGACGATAGCGGTCTATTGTTATCAGGCTGACACGTCTGTCTATGCCGTCTTCCATGCCCATTATATAGCTTACCGCAAGTTTGGCTATGGTGGTTGTTTTGCCTACTCCGGTAGGACCTATGACTATAATTATTCTTGGAAATTTGACAGGAATATTGTTTTTGTAGACGCTGATTGTCTCGCCTATGAATACAAGAGCGCGCTGTTCAAGTTCCGTCCATTCTCCGATAACTTCTATAGGCAGTTCTTTTTTCACACGTTCTATAATTTGCCGGCGGTAAGCGCGGGTAAAATCATTCTTTTCCATAAGTTCAGAAAGGTTTTCAAGGTTTGGATGTTCGAATTCAGGCGTGTTTTTAGTGTTTGTGTCAATTTTTTCATGAAGGCTTTTTAGTTCGTTCAAAATTTCCTGCATTTTAGGATCATTCTGAGTGCGTTTTGCCGCTTCGGTAAGTATTTTTTGTTTTTCTTCTTCAGGATCGGGTGCTTTCTTTATAAAAGCGAATTGTGATGGTACATAACCTGTAACTTCGACGCCGTCATGCGCGCCTATACCCCAAATTCCACCTAATTTAACGCATGATTGTTTCATGATTTGGGCACGTTCACCATAAACATCGCGCACTTTCTTTCTGCATTCGTCCAAGGTTTTTCCTCGAACGGTAAAAACATCCATAGTGTATACTATAATGTTACAATAAAAATTATGGAATAGGGGTGCGCAGATATTTCGCATGAATACATAAGCTGCCATTTCAGAATTGTAGCGCAAAGCCATTTATTTCACCAAATTTTTACTGATACATTATCAGTACAGGACGCGGCGACAGTTCATAAACCTGACGAGGAGTAAGCAGCGGCTCATCGATGCCGGTATTTCCCTTTTCGTTATAGAAAAGTTTGAATGCCTTTATGGGGATATTTGTCGCCAGCGCATTGAAAGCGTATGAGTCGCGTTTTTTTGCAGGTATACCATGTCCATCCATACAAAGGACAAGACGTACGCGATCAAAATCGGCCTTTACGTCCTTCCTATTTTTTATCATTACGCTGTTAAATTGATGAATTACAAGCAAACGTTCGCCCGGTATTTCATTTTTTTCAATATAATCCTCCATAGCTTGCTCCGCGCGGTTAATTTCATCGGCGGTAATGCTGCCCAGTTCCTGCATGGGTTTTGTTGTATGCCATTCAGGGTCAAGAGCAAGATGTACATTAGAATACTTTAAATAGGGGAACATTTTTTTTAATGACTCCACTGGATCATATTTCCCAATCTGATGATCGAGAAAAATCAGCATATCGTTTTCTGCGGCAAAATCGATATATTCTTTTAATTTATCGTTTGATATAATTCCGATATTGCCTTCAGGATGTACGGTGGCGTATATAATATAGAAGGCTTTTATAATATTTTTTCCGCCACTTTCCGCTTTGTATTCTTCGGCAAGAGCCGAAAGTCGTTCAAAAAGCTCTTCTTTTGAATGGCGGCCTAAAATACCCATGCCTTTGGAATTAGGATGGCCGTAATAGGCAAGTATATCGTTGTTTAGAAGTAATGATTGAGAATTAAGCGGTGATTCTTTTTCTTTTTTTTTAGTTTCTTCCTCTGTTGCGGCTCCGGCAGGTACAATTTCTTCTTTTTTTTTAATGGTTTCCAGATTATTTGAAAAAAAGATAGCGGGGAACGGATTCTTTTTGATATTTTTGATAGAATCTTTTACAAGTACGTCATCTGAAGGCTTTACAACGGCTAAGTGGTCTTTACTTTTTTCGGGGCTGCTATCCGCTGCGTTCAGAAAAAATCCGTGTGGTATGAACGGCAGAAAAAACAGAACTCCCGCAAAACCGTATTTTAACGAACAGGCACGCATTATACTCTTTATATTGGCATATTTTTAGAAAAACTTAAGGAAAATAAATTTTTTCCGGCAAGTTTTTGGAGGCTGTTCTCTAAAACAGCAGGTTGTTTTGCAGTGATGAGGCTTCCATTGTAATGTGTCAGGAAGGTAATCTGACAGTCTTTGAAGACTTATAACAAATTATCGGGGGGGGGGGGTATTCAAAGAGATTATGAATTGATATAATCATAAATTATTTTATGAGGAGACAAATATGAAAAAAATTCTGTTTGTAAGTATTTGTGTTTTGATGGCTGTTCTTTCGGGTAATGCCGTATATGGACAAGGATTCAGTGGGCCTGGTTCCGGTGTAAATACCGGACAGGCGCAAACTGTTACCGTTATTCAGGCGATGAATCTTCCCAATAAGTCTCTAGTGATTTTGACAGGCAATATTGTACAATCGCTGGGGCGTGAAAAATACCTGTTTCGTGATTCCACAGGGGATATTACCGTTGAGATTGACCGAGAGCTTTGGATATTACTCAATCTGTCTGTAAATGTAGCCGATCGCGTGGAAATAGGGGGAAAAATGGACGTCGAGAAACGAAAAATTGAAGTCGACGTGAAATATATGAAGAAATTGTAGCGTCTATAAAAGGCGGATGCTGTTTTGGGCATATAAAAAATGCAAGAAACGTATTCGTCTTAAAATTTCCGCCTAAAAATATGGTGTGCGCTTCCGCTTTGCCCAACAGTCTGTCTGTACGCTCGGCTTTGTCGAAACACTGCCGATGGCGGCTAAAACTCTTGTAAATAATTGAATAAAATTCATTGACAACCTATTAAGATGGGTTCGACTTATAAATACATGGAGGTATTTATGGATAATAATTTATTCCCCGATCCAAATGTTGTTTTTCCCGTTCCTAATATAAAAACAGTAACTTATGTAAAACCGACAATAAAAAATAAAAATATAATTGTTGGGGATTTTACCTATTTCAGCGATGTTGACTTTGAAAGTCATGTAACCCATTTTTATGATTTTTATAATGATAAGTTAATAATAGGAAAATTTTGTCAAATAGCTTCCGGCGTGGAATTTATTATGAACGGGGCAAATCATCAAATGAATTGTGTTTCAACATTTCCATTTTATATTTTTGAAAAATGGAATGAAAAAGCGCCTTCATTGGATATGATGCCGCTAAAAGGCGATACCGTTATTGGAAATGATGTTTGGATAGGGCAAAATGCCACAATATTACCCGGCGTAAAAATTGGAGACGGTGTAATAATTGGAACAAAAAGTATTGTGGGTAGTAATGTAGAGCCGTATTCAATTATAGCCGGAAATCCGGCAAAAGTCATTCGGAAAAGGTTTGATGAAGAATTAATAGAATTGATGTTAAAATTAAAATGGTGGGATTTACCGATTGAGGAAATAAATAAAATAATACCATTATTGCATAATAATAATTTAGAATATGTAAAAGAGAAGATAAAAGAAATAATTGGATAAAGAACAATGGAGCGCGCCCCAACCGGCTGCATACAGCCGGAACGTTATGCGACATTTGAAATTGAAAAAAGTATAAAAAGAATTAATTTTGCAACCAATTGTATATACTTGCGTCTAAAATTATAAGGGAGTTTATTATGGAAAACTATTTTGACAGAAATTTTAAACTTAGGTATTTTGAAATGAATAAATATGGCATGGCCTCACCAACTACAATTTTAACATTATTGGAAGAAACCGCGGCGGACCATTGTTATAATATTGGACACAGTTTATATAGTCTTGAAAAACAAAATATAGGATGGGTATTGATTTCGGGAACAATAAATATGATTAGGTATCCAACATATAAAGAAAATATATTAATAAGGACATGGCTTTCAAAATATTCTTTAGTGAAAGGATATAGGGAAAATCTAATTTTTGACAATTCCGGTTCAATAATCGGAAAAGCAAAAGGGATATGGGCATTTTATAATATTGAGAAAAAGAAACCTGTTCCAATTTTTGACGAAATAAAACTGAAATGGGGTATTAATACTGAAGTTTCCCAGGAAATTGATTTGGAAACTATAAAATTAATAGATACAAGTAAATATCAGGTAGAATATAACGTTTATAAATCAGACGTTGACAGCAATAAACACGTAAATAATATTAGGTATTTTCACTGGCTGATTGAATCATTGCCTGATGAAATATTAGATAACTA
>JAITHJ010000048.1 GCA_031280035.1 Spirochaetaceae bacterium
GCGATAGACTTTGTTACCGAAATAAGCTATGACGCTTCCGGCGATATAGTTCGCATGACGGGATTACCCAGTTACGGCAAAAGAACCATACCGGTCATGCGTCCGGTTGAAGGGTGGGAGCGGTATTACCGCTACACAAAGAATGAGGAGAAAGACGGCATTGTTACTGAAAATACGGATATTGCTTTGTCCCGGGCAATCATCTTCCGGGATTCATTTTTTACGGCGCTGGAACCGTTTATTTCCACGCTGTTTTCGTCCGCAGAGTACCATGTGCGCTGGTTTACCGAACAGGACAAACAGGCTATTCTGCAAAACAAACCTGACATTATTATTTGGGAAGTGGTAGAAAGAGCAACGGCGGGGATACGCCATTTACCGTGGTAAACCAGAGAACAGGAACAGTACGGTTAAAGCGTAACTGTACAGGGCTTGATTTTCTTGCCGGACGGCGCTACAATTTTACAATATTTTAAATTGAGAGAGGTAGTATATGGCACATCAAATAAAAAAAGAAGCCTGTGTGAACTGTGGTACATGCGATTCAGAGTGTCCGGTGGAGGCTATCACCGAAAAAGACGGCGCGCGCTGGATTGATCCTGGAAAATGTGCGGATTGCGGCACCTGTGTGCCGGCATGCCCGTGCGAAGCCATTGTCCCGGAATAAATCAGGATTCCATCAAAACAAATTGACCGGAGTTTTCGCTCTGGTCTTTTTTTTATTGTGCTGTGCGGAAAAACTTGAAGGGGAGGGACTGGAGCGCGCGTTTCCAGTAATTGCCCGCCTTGATCCGCGCGATTTAATTTTCAGACAATATCTTGATGATGTCGAGGCTGGCCGCCGCGCTGTTTTTTCGCGCTACCCCGCTAAAACCGCTGAAGAAATCACAAAGGAACTGGTAATTTATACATACACTCCCTCCACCGATGACGACCTTATGCTCATTGCAGCGCGCTGTAATATTCCTTACGATACGTTTGCAACATTAAACCGGTGGCCGTCTTTGTCGGCGTTTTCGCGCTCACTCCCCATAATGATGCCGTCTATTCCGGGAATATTTATCGCACAAAATCCGGCAAGTGATTTGGAACGGCTGATATTCTCCAGCAGAAATAACGCCGGCATTTTAATCACGATAAAAATGCCGTCCGGCAATTTTGAACAGTTCTATTTTATTCCCGGCGACAGTTTTACGCCAAACGAACGCCATTTCTTTCTCAACCCAGGACTATTCCGGTTCCCGCTGCACTCTTACAGACTGACAAGTTCATTCGGAATGCGGGTAAGTCCGATAAGCGGAAAAAGAACGATGCACGGCGGACTCGACCTTGCCGCTCCAGCCGGAACGCCGGTCTTTTCCGCCGGTGAAGGAATAATTACAGAAACCGGCAGAAACGCCGTTTACGGCAAATATGTAGTCATAACTCATAACGGCGGCTGGACAAGCCTCTACGGGCATCTTTCTTCAATAGACGCAGCCTTGCACAGCAAAGTAAAATCAGGTACTATAATAGGGAAAGTTGGAAACACCGGACTTTCTACAGGACCGCATCTTCATTTTGAACTGCGGCAAAACGGCAAATTACAAGACCCGGGACGGCTTTTAAAACGGCGCGATGGCGCGTAATTGGAGTTGTTCGGAGCAGTTAATGTATACCATCAAAAATAAAAATTCTGTAACCGGCACTGTGCCGTTCCCGTGTTTCTTGCAGAACTATTTATTCTTTACCGCGCTTATCCTCATGTTTTTTTTATTCTCAGGAAGAGCGTTAGGGGAAAATATCCGTGTAAATATAATCGATACCATAGAAATTTCAAAAGAAAGGCCTTCAGGCGCTTCAAATCAAATAGGCTATAATGATTCAGTAATGATCCTTATGGACCGCGATACGCGGTTTCTGCGCGGAATAGAAATCGAACTTACCGCGCCGCAGCTTTGGCTTGCATATAACGGAAGTCTTGCCGTGTCCCTTTATGCCCTGCATGGCAGAAATTCCGCAAAAGGACACGTTGATCTTGACGCACGCCAGATACGCATGGATGTTATGGCCAACCGTATACAAACGGTATACCAAATACCGCTGCGTAAAGACAGTAATTTGCGAAACACGCCTTATTCCGCTGTGCTTCCTGAAATGCTTTCCGGCGAGTTTCCCGTGCTTCTGCGGATCATGCCGATTATTAAAGATGTCGCTGAAGATGTGCAAAATATGAAATTCCATCTCAATGTAAAACCAATTTTTAACAGTGAAGGTTCTGCCCGTATCAATATTCATTATCCTGTTAATTTGCAAAACAAACCTTACACAATGCTGATTGACGACATAATTATTGAAAATCCGAATGAAGAACAGCTGCTCAAGGAAGGATCGCATCATCTTATTTTAATCTCAGATTTCTACCGTAATGAAAGCCGCCGGTTCGTTATCGAACGCGGTAAAACAGTAGAATTAAATATCAATATGCAGGATTTGACGCCGATAATCCTCTTTGAAGCGCCGAATAACGCGCGGATTTTTCTTGATAATGTCAGATTTACAAACACCGCATCGCCAAAGCCTGTGGAAACAGGCCCCCATGAAATAAAAATTCAGTTAAGCGATTATACCATCATAAAATCAGTTTATATTCAGAAAGGGAAAACATACCGGATATCATTTACCGTTGATATTATCGTACAAGAAGAAGAATAACCGACGGCGTACCTTCGCAGGGATTATCATTCATAAAACTAGCGCCCTGTTCGGGACACTAGTAAGCGGCGTATGGAATTATTTCAGTAACACGCAGCCGGAAACTTGCCTGAGCCGCCCAATTCCCATGAAAAATCCTATAAAGCGGAAATTCCGAAAGCGCAATATATCCGCGAACCATGCGGGGACGGTTCTTCTGTGTTGCACGGAGTTCAGCGCGGATAGCTTTTTTAAGAGCGTCTTCCAGCGCAGCTTCTTTTACCATTTTACGGTCTGTTACGCCGTCTTTTCCTTGCAGCGGCGCGAATCCCATCGCCTTTATTTTTTTTGTACCGGCGGCGTTCCACGCGGTCATACGGAATTGCTGTTCGCCGGAAAGATTGTAATCACACCACGTATACAGGACTTCGTTTTCAACAGAAGCGTTTGTAATTCTAAGCCTGTCGTCTTTCATTTCAATCCTGCCTAATGGCGTTAAACTGATATATTCACTTATTTCACGGACTCTTTCGCCAGGCTCGTATTCAAATATCCAGCCGTATATCATGCCGGAAAACGCCGTCGCTGAATCCTCCAGCGCCCAAAGATCCGCTGTTTTTTTGTCCAATGGAGAAGATATTCCAAGATGAAGCAAATACACAGGTTCAAGCTCGACAGACACTTCGCCCCTGAGTACTTCACGCGGAACGCTTTGCGCGCCGGCTGTAAATGAAGTGATAATAGCAGTACAGAAAAATACGCAAAAAAACTTGCCGCGCAACATATTTTTATTATCGGATTTTTTGACGGCCAGCGCTGTATTAATTACCGTTCACACTGGATAGCGCATCTTAAACCCGCCGCCTAATGAATATATACAATGTAAAAGCTCAACAAAAACACCCATAAAATGCTAGAACCGCCATTTTGTAACAAGCGCGTCAAAAAGAATGCCTATACCAAGCATTGCTGTCCAAACGGAAAATCCGTAGAGTGTTTTGTGGCGTATGATATTTAGCATAAATTTCACCGACAAAAAGCCTGTTATGGCGGCGGTAAACGTACCTGCAATTACCGGCGGCCATTCGATAACCATAGATAAATTACCCTCGTGAAACAAGTCTTTCAGCTGAAGCAGCAACGCGCCCAAAACAGCTGGAATAGCAAGCAAAAATGAAAATTTTGTAGCAAATTCACGATCAATTTTCAGCCCAAGCGCGCCGGATATCGTAAATCCAGACCTGGAAATACCTGGTAAAATGCCAATCCCCTGCATAAAACCAATAAAAAGCGCGTCCTTCCAGTTAAAATCATCTTTATTTCGTATTATTCCGCCACGCCGTGATAATTTTTCTGAAATAAAAAGCGCGGAGGAGGTTATCAAAAAAGCGCAGCCCAAAAAAATGCTGGATGTCATCGCGTTCTCTAAAATAGACTGTCCCGTTTCAGAGACAGTTTTTTGCAATACAAATGCAAATACTGTTGTAACCGCTGTAGCAAGGATCAGAAATCCTGTAAGCTTTTGTATGGGATGACAAAGAATTTTCCAAATATCAGTCCAAAGGACAACCAGAGCCGCCAAAAGAGTCCCTCCATGCAAAAATGTATCAAATAACAACGCAGGTTCATCAATACCCAGTACCTTTTGCGCAATGGAAAGATGGCCTGAACTGCTCACCGGAAGGAATTCAGTAAATCCTTGAAGCGCGCCAAGAAAAATCGATTGTCCTATATTCATATTTTACCTTTAGAATTTATCGAATTAAAATGCTGCTGTAATTTTGACGTTATATGTTTTATCTGTGCATTACACTCATTTATATCAAAAAACCCGCTGTTAAAATTTTCTCCTAAATGCATTCTGGCTGTTTTGCGCTCCTCTTTGTTGTGAGAATTAAATGAAGTGATAAATCTTCGAAATCGCAGAGGGCCTTCAAGCTTCTCCGGCGGCGCGGCGCTTTCACCCGCAACGCAGCGTATACTCTCATTTTTTCCGGCGTTGTAAGCAGCAAGAATTATTATTTTTATTGTCCAGCACATTCCGTATTCATAAGCGACTTCCGAAAATCCGTTTCCTGCTAAATCCGCTATGGTAAGATGTCTTTTGATACAATTGTTTTTATCAAGGAAATCGGCGTTCGCCCTGTATTCAAAAACAAAACGGTGCGCGTAAATTCCCGTCCAGCCGAAAAGCGCCTGAATTAATTTATGCAAATCAAGAAGCTGAATCGTTTGCGGAAGCACCATACGCCGCCAGACATCAGTTCCGCCTATGCCGATCTGCACAGTGCGCCACACAAAATCCGGTTCAGCGTCATGCTTAACAAGCGTAATATTACTGTATCTATAATTATCAAGCGATTTTTCTATCATTTCTTTAATTTCCTCGTAAGTATCAATCATACTATCAAGGGAATTTTCAATAGCGGTAATATCATACTCAAAACTTTCATCGTCACTTATAAGATCTTCCAATAATGTAGCAGCGTGGTTTTGGATTTGCGATAATACGGTAAATGCGTGTTTAGGAAGCCATGTATGATTTATATCGCCTTTTCGAATTCGAGCAGCAAGATCTATTACAGCCGTATGAAGTTCGGCCACGCGCTGGCGGAGCGGGCCTGTTTTCTTGTCTGTAAAAACCGAATAATTATCTTTGAACTCCTGAAATGTCTCTACAACATAAGATACCAGCACTTCAAGATTCCAACTGCGCATTCTTATCGAAGGCGGCACGATTCTATCAACAATTGCTGATACCTCCGTGTCCTTACGAAAAAGCGCATCATAAACATACGACTGTATCACATATTCAGAAATCGGAATATCGTTGTGTAATAAAATTTTCTCAATAGGCGTCTGGTCGCTCTGGGTCTGAATACCTTCAAGTTTGGTAAAATCAGGAATTTCTTTTCCCGCAAACCAAAATCTTGATTCAATTCCAAAAGGAACCGTTTCTATTTTATCGGTTTTTTCATAAAGAAATGACTCCAATGAATACGCCGGAACAGTACGCATCCTTATCCCGCCGTAAAAAAACGCCCACGCGACTTGTTCTTCAATAGTACAATTTGGGCCAACTTTCTCAAAAGACATTCTAAACCCGCTTTCAGCTATTGTAAACCATTTTACCAGTTCATCCTTATCCCACCTGGAGGCCGGGATATGTTCAACTTCAAATACGGAATTTCGCCAATCAATAAGCGTAAGAACAAGATTGTCGCCGGGTACAAAGAGCGATTCCCGGTAGAAAGACCGCATATCAAATGTTTTTATTGAAACTTCCAGCGGTTCTTCGTAAGGATCGGCGTTATAAGCCGCCTCGTTCTGGGGACTTTCCCGCGCAATAAGCTGAGGCGAAAATTCATCGCCAAATATCGAATAGTACGGGTAGAGATCATCAGGGGATGCCTCTGTATCTATAAAAGGAATTTCTTTACCTTTCCAAAGACACGTATATTCCTTCTGCATTCTAATAGGGCTTGCAAACGGAATAAATCTATGACCTGGAATTAGAATGCCATTGACAAGCTCGTCTTTTGTTGGGTTTATAACAAATTTTGAACCTGTAAAACAACCCGCTCTCGTTATCCAGCGATTTGAGCCGATATTAAAGGCAAGCCGATTTTCCTTAATGAGACGAGATATTTCTGCGGAAAGCCGGCCAAAATTTGAGCTGTCTTGAGCGCGTACAGTTGCCGTAACGTCTTTCAGCAAAAACGGTTCACGCCGCTCAAGTAAATATTCATAAAGCGCATCTTCTTGAACTTGTGTCATTTATTTTACACAGCCGGATAAGCCGGTCCGCCTCCGCATTTTATAAGTAAAGTACCATGCAAGGCGGAGAGAAATTCTCTTTTAACCTGCTCTGCACGAATATAGCATATCAAATATTTACTTTCAAGGCTCTGCTTTATAGACAGCAAATACAAACATCCGACTTGACTTTTCGCCGCTTTCCTGATAACATCACATAATAAAGCGTGTCTTAAAAATTCAGCATTTTATCCGTACCGGCTAACCGCGGGAATAAAACGGTGTATAGATGCGCTCAATTTTAAAAACAAGGTGGATATTATGAGCATTTCTATAAAAACAATTCCGGATTTTGTACAGATTCTGGCAAGTAAAACGCCTGTACCAGGCGGCGGCGGCGCATCAGCCCTTGTTGGGGCAATAGGAACGGCGCTTGGCAACATGGTTGGCTCGCTTACCGTAGGAAAGAAAAAGTACGCTGAGGTTGAAGTTTCTATAATCCAGCTTCAAAAATCCGCTTCAAAACTTCAAGACGACTTATTAAGTCTAATAGATAAGGATGCTGAAGATTTTGAACCGCTTTCAAAAGCGTATGGACTTCCTTCCAATACGGAAGAAGAAAAAGCGGAAAAAGCAAAAATTATGGAAAAATGCTTAAAAGACGCATGCGCCACCCCATTTGAAATTATGAAAAAATGCGCGGAAAGCATTAAACTCTGTGAGGAATTTGCGGCAAAAGGCAGCAAACTTGCCGTAAGCGATGCCGGAGCGGGCGTTATTCTTTGTAAGTCCGCGCTTATGGCAGCGTCTCTTAATGTCTATATCAATACAAAGGCAATGACAGACCGCGCCTACGCGAATAAACTGAATGAAGAAGCGGATGCGCTACTTGCGGAGTATGAAGCCGCCGCTGACAGCGTGTTTTCCAAGGTGAAATCCAGTTTACGGGGATAATCGTAATAAAAAAACAAATCAATAAATAAATTTCAGGAGAAAATTATGGGTCTTTTAAGTGGGAAAAATGTAGCGGAAGCTCTTAAAGAGCAAATGAAGAGGGATGTTGCGGCGCTCAAAGCCAAAGGCGTTACTCCAGTTCTTGGTATTATCAGAATGGGAGAAGAACCCAATGATATTTCTTATGAAAAAGGCGCGACAAAAACGTGTGAAAGCGTAGACGCCGGAGTTAAAGTCTTTGCTATGCCAAGAGACGCTTCTCAGGACGAACTTCTCAAAATAATAAAACAGGTAAACGAGGATAACAGCGTTCACGGAGTTCTCCTCTTTCGCCCGCTGCCAAAACAGATTGATGATAACGCGGCGCGCGGCGCATTACTGCCATGCAAGGATATGGACGGCATAACAGACGGCTCCATGTCAGGCATATACTCCGATTCCGGAGCTGGTTTTCCGCCATGCACGGCTGAATCAGTTATAAAAATTCTTGATTATTATAAAATTGATGTTGCAGGAAAAGATGTAGTTGTACTGGGCCGCTCGACGGTTATCGGTAAACCCGTATCGATGCTCCTTCTAAAAAAGAACGGTACTGTTACGATTTGCCACTCAAAAACAACAGATATGCAAAAGAAAGTTCAGGCCGCTGATATAGTTGTTGTAGCAATGGGTAGAGCGTGGTCCGTCGGCAAAGAGTGCTTTAGGGCAGGACAGTACGTTATTGACGTAGGAGTGAACGCAAAACCCAATGGAGAAAAAGGCACCTGCGGCGATGTCCGTACCGAAGAAGTAGAACCTATTGTTGCGGGAATTACTCCTGTACCGGGCGGCGTTGGTTCTGTTACCAGTGCAAACCTTGTTTGTCATGTGATTGAAGCGGCAAAAAAAGCCGCAGGACTCATCTAAATTATGACAGGTAAAGGCATTATAACAGAAATAGTTGGCCCTGTAATTGATGTACGGTTTGAAGAAAACTTTGTTCCATCAATACTAAACGCGCTTCATGTAAAAAATGGTGAAAAATCCGTAACGCTGGAAGCGCTCCAGCATATAGGCGATAATTGCGTACGTTGTGTAGCTATGTCGGCTACCGAAGGACTTTCCAGAGGCCTTGAAGTCGAAGATACAGGCACGCCTATATCCGTACCTGTAGGCGAAAAAGTGCTCGGCAGAATGTTTAATGTTACCGGTAATGTAATCGACGACCGTGGTGATTTTCAATGTGATGAATATGCGGCAATTCACCATAGGGCGCCTAAATTTGAAGAACAAAAACCAGCGACAGAAGTCTTTGAGACTGGAATTAAGGTAATTGATTTGATTGCCCCTTACGCGAAAGGCGGGAAAATAGGGCTTTTCGGCGGCGCGGGCGTTGGAAAAACTGTTATTATAATGGAACTCATCCATAACATCGCTACAGAACATTCCGGCTATTCAGTGTTTTCCGGCGTGGGCGAACGCAGTCGTGAAGGCAATGATCTTTGGAATGAAATGAATGAAAGCGGCGTTATAGACAAGACAGCGCTTGTTTTTGGACAGATGAATGAACCGCCTGGCGCAAGAATGCGCGTGGCTCTCTCCGGCCTTACAATGGCGGAACATTTCCGTGATAAAAGCGGGCAAGATGTGCTTCTATTTATAGACAATATTTTTCGTTTTATTCAGGCCGGCGCAGAGGTTTCTGCATTGCTTGGGCGAATTCCAAGCGCTGTAGGTTATCAGCCGACGCTTGCCAATGAAATGGGCGCTTTACAGGAGCGCATCGCATCGACGTCAAAAGGATCGATTACATCGGTGCAGGCAGTTTATGTACCCGCCGACGACCTTACTGATCCTGCGCCGGCAACAACATTTGCCCACCTTGATGCAACTACGGTTCTTGACCGCAAAATAGTCGAACTTGGCATATACCCCGCTGTTGATCCGCTTGGTTCCTCATCCAGAATTCTTGAACCGCACATAGTCGGTGCAGAACATTATGATACTGCACATCGCGTTCAGGAATGCCTTCAACGCTATAAAGAACTACAGGACATTATAGCAATACTTGGAATGGACGAGCTTTCCGCCGATGACAAGATTACCGTTACGCGCGCCCGTAAGGTTCAGCGTTTTTTTAGCCAGCCGTTTTTTGTCGCAGAAAAGTTTTCCGGAATTCCAGGCCGTTATGTATCTGTAAAAGAAACGATACGCGGTTTTAAAATGATACTTGACGGCGAGTGCGACGCTATTCCTGAACAGCTTTTCTTTATGGCTGGAAATATAAATGATGTACTTGCAAAGTTCAAAGGATAAGGCGCAGTTTTATGGCAACATTCAAACTTGAGGTCTTTACTCCTTACCGGCTTTTTTTTTCATCAGAGGTTGAGGCAATAACCCTCCAGCTTGCTGACGGTGAAGCTGGAATATATGCCGGACACAGCTTTTTTACAGCGCCTTTTAAAACATGTATTCTTCGTATCCGGGAAATTTCAGACGGATGGAAAGAGGCGTTTATAACCAACGGAATTATCGAAGTAAAACGTTATAAAACGGTGCTGCTCGCCGATGCCGCTGAATGGCCGTGGGAAATTGACAAGGAGCGCGCGCTGTCGGCAAAGAACGATGCCGAATCGGTGTTGATAAATACATCATTTAAATTTGAACATAGAACGGCAAAAGAAAAACTTATCCGGGCGCAAACGCGCTTGAATGTAATTAACCATGCTTCACCGGATGTATTATCCTCCGGCGCCGGTTAATTACCAAGCTTTTCAAGAACATTCAGTATATCGCCTTGAGCCACGCCGGATTTATCAAACCAGCCAAGAGGCACCTCAAGTGCATATCGTAAAGGACGGCGGGATTGTACCGGAGAAAGATCTTTTGGTTTCATGTCATGTATTTCCATTATAACGCCGTCTTTATTTATATATGCTATTGAAAGCGGAATGAGCGTATTTTTCATCCAGAAAGAAAGCGTACTGTCATCATCAAATACAAATAACATACCGCTGCCATCAGCAAGCGATTTACGAAACATCAGACCCGATGCTCTTTCATCAGTTGTTCTGGCAATTTCAGCGTTTATACCAATATTTTTTCCATCGTGTGTTCCGATTATAAATTCTTTTGTTTCAAGTTTAGGCTGCGCTCTTTCATCTTCAGAAGGACATGATACAAAAAACAAAAAGGTAAAAGCACAAAATAAAAATTGAGCAACAGGCCTAGAAGTCATCTAAAAATTCTTCCCGCAACTCTGCCGAACGGGAGCGCACCACACGCGAATCATCAACAAGTGCATCAAAAACCTGTTTATCAATATACTTGACCGTCAACGGACGTTCAATTGATATTCTTACGTTATCTTGTTCCCAAACAGCTTCTTTTGGACTAAGAACCTGCGGCTGTCCATATTTTTCAACAAATGCCGTAAATACTGAATAATGATCTATCATTCCGGTGTTCATTGTAAAAGCCATAATAAAAATGGCGCTGTCTTTTAGCTGAAAAAAAGCCCGTTTTATAAAACTAGTTCCCGCGCTCTCTACAAGATTCTGATCTGATACCGGTAAATATGAAACATCGCGGTCGCCGCGAAATGCAAAATAACTGTCTTTTGTTAATGAAGTCTTCAAATCTTCAAGATTCATACCCAAAGAAAATTCACGAAATGTCGTCGGAAGCGGAGTTTTTTCATCTGAAGATTCCGCAGCCTGTGCAATAAGATTTAAATTCGATATAACAAAAAGGAACACTATTACGGCATATTTCTTCATCATCTGTTCAAATATCGGTAAAACCAGCGTCTTTATCAATACAAATATTATTTATATAATACGGCTATGCCTACAAATGAATATGAAAACTGCTGTCTTTGTCCGCACCATTGCGGAGTAAACCGTACCTTAGACAAAAAAGGAGTTTGCGGCGAAACCTCCCGGCTAAGAATTTCTTGTGCGGTAATACACAAAGGCGAGGAACCGCCCATAACCGGAAATGGAGGTTCAGGAACAGTTTTTATTTCAGGCTGTACGCTGCATTGTGCATTTTGTCAGAATTATCAAATTTCACAAAATAGCATGGGTAGGATAGTAACTGAAGAAGAATTTATAAAAATTATGCTTGAATTACAGAACAAGGGGGCTAATAATATCAATATTGTTACTGGAACTCACCACATTCCAGCGATTATTTCAGCAGCAAAGAAGGCAAAATCATGCGGATTATCAATCCCATTGGTCTGGAATTCATCAGGATATGAAACAAAAGAATCACTATGCTTATTAAATGATATTATAGACATATACCTTCCAGACATTAAAACGCTTGATGCTTCAGCGGCAAAGAAATTTTATAACGCGCCCTTATATCCTAAATATGCGGCGGCAGCGGTAAAACAAATGATATTACACAGGCCAAATAATACTATTATACGTCATCTTATTATTCCCGGATATTTGGAACTTACAAAAGAGGTCTTAAAATGGTTCTCGCAAAATGCGTCAGGCAAAGCAAAACTTTCACTTATGACACAGTATACGCCTGTTTATGCGGCGGCAAAAGGGACCGCAATTCCAGACAGATTTATAAATCAGCATGAATACGAAACAGCGCTTTCATGGCTCGATACCTTTGATATTGATGACGGATTCTATCAGGAACTGGAAACTGCTACAGATTGGCTGCCCGATTTTAATAAAAGCAACCCGTTTTCTTCCAGATTATCAACGCCGGTATGGCACTGGAAATATGGATTTGTTGAGGAATGATACAGCCGCCGCTCAAGCTGAAAATGGCGGTTATTAATTATACGTATTATACATAAAAGGCCGCTGTGATCTGGCAAGTATCAAAAAAAAGGCCGGTTTACACCGGCCCTGCCCTTGAGGCATATGAGAATATAGTGATTTGGGAGGGGAACTATATTCTCAACAATTATATTGTCGGCAATAAATCAGTTTTCTTTAATTTTTTAAATTCATATTATAAATAAATATTGAATCTATTTCTGTAGTTGCCGGAATACCGGCGTTTTTTACTTCAAAAAGGCTTTTTTTCAGCCAATAACCAAAAGAAATGGTATCTTTACTGTCCGGATCCATTAATTTTGCACGAACATTTCCGGCCGATTCGGCGGCAGGAGTCAAAATATACTTTGCCGCCCACCAATCAAGCGCAAACGGATCTGTACTGGCGGCTATTATATTCTTTTGCACAGCAGTATTATATAATGAGGCCGGTCCGCGTTGCGGACATATATAAATCATATCAAGAATATTCAAAACGGGGAAACGTGTCTCTACCATCAATGTTCCAAGTCCTCCAAAACCAACGCTTTTATGTGGCGATAAATCAGTAAGCGCGTCTGATGGAATTCCCATATATGATTTAACAGCGCCTGTTACATGAAAAAGCTGATGCGACTTTAATACCGGAACATTTATCACACGAAGTTTTTTTGTATCATAGGTTTTTGAAAGGTGATTCCAGACGCCATATTTAAAACTAACCTGCGTACCATATTTTGTCGTCCATTTAGCATAACTTATCTGAATACCGGTTGGTTTTATGCCGGACTCAACCACATATCCGTCATTATTGTCCCCGGAAGAAAATTCGCTGACCTTCTTTTTGGTAATGTTATCCCACAAGATGCTGGAAATTTTATAATTGCGCCTTGCAAAATAATCTATAACATTCTGAGCAGACTGGCTTTTGTCTTTTGCGTTTGATGCCGCCCAATTGAAATTTCCGCCATTTCCTTCAGACCCGAACATCCCCTGCCCGTTATCAGCAATGATAATTTCTCCATTAAATCCTGACGGATGATCAACAATAAACTGAATTAAATTTTTCAGTAAGTCAGTATTAGTTCCACCACGTTCAGCCCATTTCGAATTAATCTTTATCAGAACAACGTCATTTTCACCTATAATGCCATCATTATCTTTTATACGGTAGAAATCAATATCTTTTAGTTCCGAAAGAAGCGTGAGAACTCCCTTATCGGTTCCATTAGTATTTTCTATAACATTTATAACAGAACCATACGCCATCGAAAAAGTATGCAATATAGTATCTGTACCAGGAATATCACGTAAAGGTATTTTGTTTTCCCGCAAATTAATGACTATTTCTCCGGTTTTTTCACTCGCGGAAGCGGCTATAGAAATGAAACTTGCAACAACTGCAATGGCCGCTATAATTAGAAAATTTTTATATTTTAATTTCATCGGTATTAAACTCCCATTCTCTACTACATCTACTTATATATAATATATAATTGCCGGATAATTTTTTCTGTTTATAGAAAAAGCTGATTGCTGATTTTTAACAACACGATAATGACACAATGACGGCATATTCTGCGTTATAACCAGCGGCCAGCAGGCGTTGTAAGGATATAGTAAAATGTCTTAGACAAGACACAAGAATTACAAGACCAAAGTCTCATCAAAAACAGAAGCCGCTGCCAACAAAAGATAACACCGGCAGGCAAAAATAAAAGCCGGCCGGTGGAATTAGAAAAAATATTAAATAAAAATAAACATACTTTAAGTTTAATAAAATTATAAAAACTAGCGCTTGCTTTTAGCAAGAGTCATCAGTACCGATTTGGCTCTGTCCCGTACGGATGTTATGTATTTATAGTTACTCGATATACCGCGTACTTTTTCAAGCGTATCGGAATATATTCTTTTTTCATCGTCTGTCGTCTGCTGCATCTTTGGAATAAATATCTCAATTGCTTCAAGATAAGATAACGCAAGACGATTATCAGGATTCATTGCGTTAAAACGATTAAAAATCCAGTTAGCCGTATCAAGCGTCCGTCCCTTCTCGTTAGAGCCTATTTTGGTAAGAGAACGGAAAGCCGCTGTTATAACAGCGGGTTCTTCCTCAACTAGCGCCACTTTAACAAGCGCTTCAGAAGCCTCTTTGGTGCCAATTTCCCCAAGGTATTCTACCGCCCTAATACGTACTTCAGCATAATTGTTCGCCACACGTCCTTCAGAACGGTTTTTGTTCAAGATACCTTCCAGCGCAAGGTCTTGTAATACAGCACGCATTTCATCACTTTTATCGCCGCTTTCAATTGCTTCACGGATATAATCCAAAGCAATGAGCTTTCCTTCGCGATCTTCAGATTGCGCCTGCTCGCGTATTACCATTACCGGAACAGATTCCTTCAAATAGAATTCCTCAACGGATATCTCGGAACTCTTGCCCTGCTGGGCAGCCAAAGACAGAACAGATACTGCCGCAAGTGCTGTTACAAAAACACTTTTTTTAAGTTTCATAAAATCCTCCTACTTAACAATTCGCCAAGAATCACCGTTTCTTTCAAGCTCGTAAATGAGCAGCCGCTGACCCTTTTCTTCCATAAAAGCTTTTACCCTATTTTCTGATAGAAATTCAATATCGTCAACCCTCAAGTTGGAACGCGATGGAACTACCACATGAATAAAGTAATCAAAAAGAGTCTTAAGCACAACACCCTGTTGTTTTAGGCGCTCAGACATAGACGCCTGTTCAAGATTATTTTTGGATTCAAGACGTTCCTTGTACTTTGGTTCAAGATATTTTGTCCATGCGCTAAAATCCTTTCGCTGTATTATTTTATTTACATCTCCGACGAATTTATTTGCATCGATTCGTACAATCTCTTTTTCTTCTTTAGTAATGGAATTTGGATTAAAAACCGGACTTTTATCTACAGTAGTCTGTACCTGAACGGAATGACCGTCTGACTTAATATCAGCCGTACCGCATGAAAAAAACATCAATGAAACAAATACATAGACTGGAAATTTAATTATCATAGTAAAAATATCGGCAGAATAATGAGTATTTTCAATAGTATATAAAACGTTTTGTTCCTAATTTTCAGTTATTGATAAAAACCGGACGGCGGGCTTGACTGTCCCTCCGGTTTTGAGCCTATTATAGATGAATCCGCAAAAGACTGGAAAAGTTACGTGGATTTATTATAGAAAACGATGTCTGGTAACAGTTTTGGCAAAATATTCAGAGTAACGACTTTTGGCGAATCGCACGGACCGGCTACAGGCTGCGTAATAGACGGCTGTCCGTCCGGACTTCCGTTTACGGCTGAGGCAGTAAACCGCGAACTTGCACGGCGTAGGCCCGGCGGCGGAGGCGCGGCAACACTGCGGCGCGAAGCGGACGAATGTGAAATATTATCAGGTGTTTTTCAAGGGACAACGCTTGGTACGCCAATCGCCATAATCATAAGAAACACCTCCCAGCGCAGTGCAGATTACGATGTATTAAAAGATGTATTCAGGCCGGGACACGCCGATTGGTGCTGGGAAACGAAATTTGGACTGCGCGATCATAACGGAGGAGGCCGAAGTTCCGGACGAGAGACAGCGGCGCGCGTTGCCGCAGGAGCTTTAGCAAAAATGCTGCTTGCGCACTTCGGTATTGAAATACGCGCATGGACTGGAGCGATCGCCGGCATAATAGCGCCTGAGCCGCAGGAAAATGGATTCGATCTTCAGGAAGCAGAAAACAACAGTCTGCGAATTCCCTGCTCAAAAACTGCCGTCATAATCGAAAAACACATAGAAAAATTACGAAAGGCCGGAGACAGCGCAGGAGGCATAGTTATATGCCGCGCTGCCGGCGTTCCAGCCGGACTTGGCGAGCCTGTTTTTGAGAAACTCGACGCGCTCATATCTCAAGCAATACTTTCAATAGGAGCCGCTAAAAGCATTGAGTTCGGAAACGGATTTAATGCGGCGGCGGCTTCAGGTTATGAAAATAATGATACGCCCATTCCTGCGAAAGACAGCGTAACCTTTGACGGAATGCCGCCGGTTTCTTTTGCATCAAACCGCGCCGGCGGCGTTTTGGGCGGAATATCAACTGGAATGCCGCTGGAGTTTCGCGTGGCCTTCAAACCAGTGCCATCGGTTTCAAAAGAACAAAAAACAGTAGACAAAAATGGGCATGAATGTTCAATTTCAATACAAGGCAGACATGATATATGCGTATGCCCCCGAGCCGTTCCCGTTGTTGAAGCTATGACAGCGCTGGTTCTTGCCGATTTAATGCTGCAACGCCGCTGTAACAGATTATAGCTGATAAATTAAGCGGCTCAAAATTTCTACAAACTTTCAATGCCAACGCGGAGGCATACCACTAAAAGACGCCTTAGTCGGGCAACCCGGATTTGAACCGGGGACCCCAAGTCCCCCAGACTTGTACGCTAAACCAGCTGCGCTATTGCCCGGCTAAGACACCCTGGTACAATTAAAAGGGCGCGTGCAAAACACGCCTCCCTTTTAGGTGAAAATTATTTTTTCTTTCCGCCCTTCCCTGCTGAAGACGAAGTTTTCTTTTTCGCGGGAGAAGCAGCAGCCTGCTTTACCTCAACCCTATCAAGCGACTGAGCCGGAAAAGTAGCCGATTGACTTTCGCCTGCAGAGGAAAACCATACAGTAGTTACCTGTTTTGCCTCCTCATTAACAGACAAAACAACCATTTTAGGACTATTTGGAAGTCCAGATACTGAAACCAGATCCGCAATAAGCGAATTTGTTGCACGTACACTCATTTATTTCTCCTTAAAATAATAAATTAATTATAGCAAATTTTAGAGCTTTACGCAATGTTGTCCGCCACTTGCCTTGCAACAAGATGGACAGAAATAACACAAATCAATACTCGGATTTACCACGCCTTGTTTTTTTTATCAATTTCCGGCGAAGTGCTTTATTTTTCCGGTTAAGTATTGTTGAGGGTTTTTCATAATACTCCCGTTTTTTGAACTCACGAATAATGCCTTCTTTTTCAACCATTCTTTTGAAACGTTTTATCGCCCTCTCTAATGGTTCACTGTCATCAACAGTAATATGCGCCAAGTAACATCACCTCCTTACATAAACTAATCATAAGGCAGAGTCTGACATACAATCAAAAAAGTTACAAGTACAAACCACTCAGTAAAAGGGCATACGCTAATAATTTCCGCGTTTCATAAGACTGTTAATCTGTTCAGGGGAAAGACTCCTTGTTTTTCCTTCAGTAAGCCCGTCTAAAAGCACACAGCCTATTCTAATACGCCTTAGTACTGTTGGATGAAGGTGGAAATATGAAAAAACCCGCCGAATTTCACGATTTTTGCCTTCTACAAGAGTTATGCGTACGGACTTTCCAGTTATCTTCTCTATTTTAATGCACCTGTAAAAAATATTTTCTATAGTAATGCCTTCAAAAAAGGCGTGTAGTAATTCTTCCGGTATAATCTGTGATGTTTCAACTATATATTCCTTTTCAATTCCACATGACGGATGAGTAAGCGAGACGGCAAATTCACCGTCATTTGTCCAAATGATAAGTCCCGATGAACGAAAATCAAGCCGGCCGGCGCTGTAAAGCCTCTCGGTAATTTTTGACGGAAGCAGATCGCGGGCAAGAGGACGATTCAGAGGATCTCTTTGCGAGCATAAATAAAATGGCGGCTTATTCATCACAATATAGTGAAAATGTTTTTCCGGCGTTACGGCTTTGCCGTCAACACAAACAAAATCTTCTACGCAAACTTTAGAACCCAGCGTCGTAATAATAGTACCATTTACGCTGACTCTGCCGGCAGCGATGATTTTTTCACATTCTCTGCGAGAAGCAACGCCTGCATGAGCAAGATAAACATGCAATCTAATGTTATCTTCATTCGGCTTACACATTCTTTTTTTTAATATTTTTATCAATGAATAATTTATTAAACAGATCGCAAGAATGCATTTCAACAAAATGGCCTTTCGGTATGTTTCTTATATGCGGTATAGCCTTTTCATTTTTTTTAGAATTTGTTTTTACTATACTGTATTTTTTTATATCCGGCAGGTCTCCATCTATATCCGATCCCCAGAACAAATATCTAAAATCAAAGTCTCTTTTCTTTGTGTTATAGTTGTATAGAATCCAGATGATGCATGGATTTTTCTTATTAAGCAAAGTTGTGTTCACTTTCTGAGAAGAACGTTTTGATGTGTGCTCAGACGTTTTTAATTGAATATGCCTATAAACATTTTCACAATCAATAACAATATCGTATCCTGACGAATCAATTTCAGAACGCAAAATTTTTATTTCTTTTTCATGCAAGAACCAGCCGTACATCATCATATCGGCAATAAATCTATGCTCAATCAGTTTCTCAAAGAAAACTGATTTAGTCGAAATTACTTTGTTATCATTATATATAAAAACACGCACAAAAATTCTATTTTTAAATTTGTATATACCAGTGCATCATGCCGCTGCATTATGCGGCAGCACGATGCACATCCAACTTAACTACAATATCATCCTTGGAGAAGCTGCAAAACAGACTGCGCTCTCTGATTAGCCTGTGCAAGCATAGCCGTACCTGACTGATTAAGAATCTGATGCGTCGTGTAACGGACCATCTCGTTCGCCATATCCGTATCACGTATACGTGATTCCGCCGCCTGCAGGTTTTCCGCGCCAATATCAAGGCCACGAATCGCATGTTCAAGCCGGTTTTGGTATGCGCCAAGATCAGCCCGCTGCTTATTTATGATTTTTATGGCCTCGTCAAGCGTTCCTATAGCACGGTTTGCATCAGCTGCTGTCTCAATCGTAAGTATGGAATTATCCCCTAAATCACGCATACCAAGAGCTTGAGCAGTCATCGTTCCTATAAACGCCCGTTCTCGCTGATCAATATTCGCGCCAATATGAAACCACATTGAAGCGGTAACATGATTTTCGCCCGTTTCACGCGCAAAACGCCCTGTTAAAAGGTTCATTCCGTTAAACTGAGCATGTGATGCAATGCGGTCGACCTCATCAACAAGCTGAGAAACCTCAACCTGTATTTGCATTCTGTCTTCTTCGGTGTATATACCGTTAGCTGATTGCACCGCAAGTTCACGTATACGCTGAATAATATCCTGCGCTTCTTGCAGATACCCTTCTGTAGTTTGAATGAAAGATATATCATTCATTGCATTTTCAGAAGCCTTATTCAAACCGCGAATCTGACTGCGCATTTTCTCGGATACCGCAAGACCGGAAGCATCGTCTCCCGCTCTGTTAATTCTAAGTCCGCTGGACAATCTTTCTGAATTTTTTGAAAGCTCTACTTGCGTAACTTTTAGAGACCTGTCCGCAAACATTGCGCTCAGGTTGTGATTGATAATCATAAAATCCTCCCAATTCAGGAAATTCTGGAGACCGCCGCGTACGGTCCTGACCAAGGCCATCCCTTGCCTTACAATTTGAGTATCGGTTTAACCTATAGTACCTTTAGTAATTTTTTAATATTTATCATATATTGACTCTCCAGCAAAACATATGATATTCTTAGATATAATGATGATAATCAAAATACTTATAGGCTTAATGGGGCTTGGTATAGTAGTTTTTGTTCATGAACTTGGCCATTTTCTGGCAGCCCGTTTTGCAGGTATACGAGTTGAAGCATTCTCTATAGGCTGGGGTAAACCTATACTGAAAAAAAAGATCGGCAGCGTTGAATACAGGCTTGGCGCTTTTCCTATAGGCGGCTATTGCAAAATGTCAGACGAAAATGAATTTGAAAAAGCATGGGAAAATCATAAAAATCACCTGCCGGCAGATAAAGGTTCTTTTTGGGCGGCATCCCCGTACCGCAGAATACTAACCGCCGCCGCTGGACCATTCTTCAATATTATTTTTGCAATTATTGTTTTTGCCGTAATCTGGAAAATAGGTTTTGAATATGAATCTATGGACAACCGTATTGTATTGGCAAGCGACATTACTCAGGAAAAATCACTGCCGGCAGATATGGCAGGACTGCAAACCGGTGATCGCATATTATCAATTAACAATAAACCAGTTCAAAATTTTCATGATATACAGCGCATGGTCTCGGTAAATGCTGAAAGAAATATGGCCTTTGAGATTGAACGCGGCGATAAAAAATTCAACGTCATGATAAAACCGGAATTGCGTAAAGACTCAGGCGCCGGAATGATTGGAATTTATTACTACGCAGAACCGGTAATAGAAGACATAATTCCAGACAGTTCCGCTGCAAACGCAGGATTGCAAAGCGGCGACCGCATCCTTAAATTAAACGGAAAAGACATCTTGTATTCGGCGGCGCTTATACCGCTTCTTAACAACCTGCCCGAAAACAGTACCGTTGAATATCAGCGGGCAGGATCTGTTTTTGAAACCAAACTTTCACCGCAGAAAGATACGCCGGAAAGACCGGGTATAATCTGGCAAAGCATACAATACCATTCACCGCATTACTCACTATTCGGCGCAGTTAAAAAAGGCATCGAAGAAACTCTTTGGACGTTAGAGACTACTATTCGCGGATTCCGGTTGCTTTTTCGCGGTGTGGATCTTACAAAATCGCTTTCCGGCCCTGCCCGTATAACATGGATGGCCGGTGAAATAGCTACAGAAGGCTTTGGACAGAGCATAGGCGAGGGCCTGCGCATAACCGGCAATTTTCTTGCCTTAATATCAATTGCGCTTGGCGTTACCAATCTTCTTCCATTGCCTATTTTAGACGGCGGCCTGATAATTATTTTTATAGTTGAAATTATAAAACGAGGCCCTTTAAATCCCAAAATTTTTTCTGTGATTCAAACAGCCGGCGTTATAATAATAGCCGGACTTATGATATTTGCTATAACAGGAGATGTAATGTTCTTTGTTAGAAAATGATAATATCAACATAATTACAGGAGAATACTATGGGGAAATATTTAATCGCCCTTGATCAGGGCACTACAAGTTCCCGGGCTATCATATTCGATAAGCATGGGAATATTATTCAATCTGCACAGAAAGAATTCACGCAGGTATTCCCGAAGCCGGGCTGGGTTGAACACAACCCGATGGAAATATGGTCCAGTCAAATGAGCGTACTGACTGAGGCCAAAACGTTGTCTGGCATAGACGTGCAAGACATTGCGGCAATCGGCATTACTAATCAGCGTGAGACAACGATTGTCTGGGAAAAAGCAACGGGCAAACCGGTGTACAACGCAATTGTCTGGCAATGCCGCAGAACTGCGGAATACTGCGATTCTCTTAAAGAGAAAGGCTTTGACAAGATTGTCAAAGAAAAAACCGGTCTTGTTGTGGATGCCTATTTTTCCGGCACTAAGATACGATGGATACTGGATAATATCGCCGGCGTACGCGCACGCGCTGAAAAAGGCGAACTGCTCTTTGGCAATGTCGATTCATGGTTAATATGGAACTTAACGAAGGGCAGAATCCATGTAACAGACTACAGCAATGCTTCCCGTACAATGCTTTACAATATTCACAAACTAGACTGGGACGATGAAATACTAAAAGAACTCAATATTCCCAAAATAATACTGCCTGAAGTAAAGCCTTCAAGCCACATATACGGTAATACTGCTCCAGAATATTTGGGCGGCGAAGTTACAATCGCAGGCATAGCCGGAGATCAACAAGCGGCTCTGTTCGGACATTGCTGCTACGAAGCGGGAGATGTAAAGAATACGTATGGAACAGGATGTTTTATCCTGATGAATACAGGCGAAAAAGCCGTCGAATCCAAAAACGGCCTGCTCACCACAATTGCATGGGGCGAAGGCGGAAAAGTTGAATATGCGCTTGAAGGCAGCGTGTTTATCGCCGGCGCGGCGCTTCAATGGCTGCGCGACGGACTCAGAATGATAGACAGCGCAGGATTCAGTGAAGCTTATGCAAAAAAAGTTTCGGATTCCAGCGGCGTATATGTCGTTCCGGCGTTTGTTGGACTTGGCGCTCCGTACTGGGATCAATACGCGCGAGGCGCAATATTAGGACTTACTCGCGGCACGACAAAAGAACATTTCATCCGCGCTACGCTGGAATCACTGGCTTATCAGAGTTATGATGTTATAAAAGCAATGGAAACGGACGCAAATGTTCAAATAAAAGGCATTCATGTAGACGGAGGAGCGTCCGCCAATAACTTTCTCATGCAATTTCAGTCCGATATACTGAATACATCAGTTATTCGTCCAAAAGTTATAGAAAGCACCGCTCTGGGGGCGGTTTACCTTGCCGGTCTTGCTACAGGATTTTACAGCGACAAACAAGACATCATCAAAAATGTAGACGTTGAGCGCGTATTCAAACCTGCGTTTGATGAAGAAAAAAGACGTTTGCTTGTAACTGGCTGGCAGGAAGCGGTAAAACGTTCTCTTGGCTGGTCAAAAGAGTGAGCTATCCTGAGCAAAAAATAAAACGCCGCCTCTATCTCTAATTTGTTTATAAATTAAACGCACAGGGAAAAAACGGCGGTATTCTGGATAAAAATGATTGTATGTGTTTTAGATTGTTTGCAGACTCTTCTAAAATTGAGACGAGAGAAGTCTGCGGTATTAACCGAATGTGTTTTGTAAATTCACGCAGTTCGCGTATATAACGATAGGAAGGATATTTTATGGAAGATGTTATCATTATTGGAGGCGGAGTGTGCGGTTGTTCGCTTTTGTATGAATTGAGCCGCACAAAAGGCAAGTTTTTGCTGATTGAAAAAGAAAACGATATAGCTTGTGGAACAACAAAAGCGAACAGCGCCATAGTTCACGCTGGTTATGATCCCGAACCAGACACAGCTATGGCTCGTTTTAATGTTGAAGGAAACCGTCTAATAGAACAACTTTGCAGCGACCTTGACGTTCTTTACAAAAAAACCGGTTCTCTTGTTGTAGGCTTTGACAGTGAAGACCGTAAACGCATAGAGCAGCTTTTTGAAAACGGTAAAAAAAACGGCGTACCCGGTCTGCGAATAATTGAAAGCAAAGAGCTTTTTAATCTGGAGCCGAATTTAAACCGGGAAGCCGTCTGTGCGCTGTACGCGCCCAGCGCCGGTATAATAGCGCCGTGGGAGCTTGCCTCGGCGCAGGCCGAATGCGCTGTGCTCGGCGGCGCGCGCGTAGAACTGGATTGTGAAGTGCGTTCAATTAAAAAAAACGGAAACGGATTTACCGTAACAACATCGAAAGGCGACTATGAAGGACTTTTTGTCATTAACGCAGCAGGAGTCAACTCAGATTTGGTGAGCGCAATGATAGAGCAAAAGCGCTGGTCAATAACGCCGAAGAGCGGCGAGTACTTCATACTCGATACGACAGAATCGGGACTGGTAAATACCGTCGTGTTTCCCTGTCCTTCCAAACTCGGAAAGGGGGTGCTTATTGCGCCGACTATTCACGGCAACATAATAGTAGGACCTGACAGCAAGGATTTTAAACGTGATGATTTTTCAACAACGTCCGCCGGACTTGAGTATGTTAAAAAGAATGCGATACGCTATGTACCTTCGATAAATTTTCGCGCTTCAATACGAAATTTTTCAGGATTGCGCGCCGATGCCGGACTTAAAGATTTTATAGTAGGCGAATCGGAAGAAATTCCGGGATTTTTCAATATAGCCGGCATAAAATCGCCCGGACTTACATCGGCTCCGTCAATAGCAAAAGAAATCGCCCGTCAGCTTCATAAACGCGGTTTATCCGGCGAATCAAATCCTGATTTCAAAACAAAGCGAAAAATCAAGCGTTTCAAATATATGAGCGCAAAAGAGAAATACGAAGCCATTAAAGAAAATCCTCTTTACGGTACTATTGTGTGCCGCTGCGAAACCATTACTGAGGGAGAAATTGCCGATACAATGGCACGGCCATTGCCGCCGCGTTCGCTGGACGCGCTAAAACGGCGCTGTTCCGCTGGAATGGGACGCTGCCAAAGCGGTTTTTGCGGCCCGCGCGCCCTATCTTTAATATCAAAATATCTTAACATAAAACTGGAAAATATTCCTAAAGACAGAAACGGTATGTATATCATTACAGGAGAAACCAAAGGGGGAGTTCAATGAAAGATAACTATGACGTAGTAATAGTGGGAGGAGGACCTGCCGGACTTGCCGCCGCGCTTGGCGCAAAAGAAGGCGGCGCAAAAGACATATTGATTCTTGAGCGGAATACGAGTCTTGGCGGAATACTTAATCAATGCATTCACAACGGATTTGGCCTCCATCATTTTAAGGAAGAACTCACAGGCCCCGAATACGCGGCTCGTTTTATTGAACAGGTAAAAAACGCTCAAATAGAAACGCTCACCGGCGCTATGACCCTTGATGTTTCAAGCGGTAAAGTAAGCTTTATTCACAACAAATTCGGTTACACAGAAGTTAAAGGCGGTGCAGTTGTGCTTGCAATGGGGTGCCGCGAACGTCCCCGCGGAGCAATAGGTATTCCTGGCACACGGCCTTCCGGCGTATTTACCGCCGGCGCGGCTCAACTCTATATGAATATAGAAGGGTATCAAGTTGGAAAACGGGTAGTGATTCTCGGCTCAGGCGATATAGGACTTATTATGGCGCGCCGGCTTACGCTTGAAGGAGCGCAGGTACTCGGCGTATTTGAGGTGATGCCTTACTCCGGTGGACTTACGCGCAATATCGTACAATGTCTTGAAGACTACGGAATTCCCCTGCATCTTGCACATACTATCACCGAAATCCGCGGCGACAAACGGGTCGAGCAGATTGTGGTCAGCAAAGTTGATGAAAACCGCCTTCCTATTGCGGGAACAGAGCGTATTATTGACTGCGACACGGTACTTCTCTCTGTTGGACTTATACCGGAAAACGAGCTTTCCCGCAACGCCGGAATACAAATTGATGCAAAGACATCAGGACCTATAGTATACGAAAATATGGAAACATCGGTTCCAGGTATATTCGCCTGCGGTAATGTCGCTCATGTACACGATCTTGTTGACTTCGTAAGCGCGGAAAGCATGAAAGCCGGCAGATCAGCTGCATCCTATGCGCTTGGAGGAAGCAAAGAGTCCGCCGCGCTCAATGTGAAATACGGAGACGGAGTTGGGTATGTCGTACCGCAAAAAATCAGAACAGCGCAAGCCGGAAAAACCGTCGAAGTTTTTTTTCGCACAACAGCGATATACAAAGAATCCAAAATCGAAGTACGTTCCGGCGGAGAGCTTATAGCATCATTCAATAGAGAACATCTTGCACCGGGCGAAATGGAAAAAATTGCGCTGTTAAAAGACGTTTTGGAAAAAGCACACGGTGAAATCGTAGTTTCAGTAGCGAGCAGCACCAAACAAAACGGTTCTAACATACAATTTAGGAACAAAAGATCTGACGGCGTTACAGAACTTATCTGTATAGTTTGTCCCAAAGGCTGCCACCTTCAGATTGATGAGAAAAACGATTTTAAGGTTACAGGAAATTCGTGCGATCGCGGCGCAGCCTATGGCAAACAGGAAATACAAAGTCCGGCGCGTGTAATAACCTCTACGGTACGCATATCCGGCGCTGAACTTCCGCGTATGCCGGTAAAAACTGATAAACCGCTGCCAAAAAACAAGGTTTTTGATGCGATGAAAACCCTAAACAAAATTGAAGCTCCGCATTGCAAAACAGGAGATATTATTGTAAAAGATATATGCGGCACAGGCGTTAATTTTATCTCAAGCAGAAGTTTATGAGTATAAAGCAAACCTTATGTTTAGCAGGATGATTTAATGAGAACTTTATGGAAAAAGTTTATATTATAAAAGATATCTGCGGCGCAGACGTCAGTTTTATCTCAAAGATGAATTTGTGAATTATAAATTAGACAGAGTGTTTAGCAGAATGATTTAATGACAATTTTATGGAGAATTTTTATGGAAAAAGCTTATGTAGGAGAATTTATAGGGACTGCGTTATTGGTTTTACTTGGACTCGGTATAAACGCAAATGTAACGCTCAAAGGAACAAAGGGCAAAGGCTCCGGCTGGATCGTTATAACAGTAGGCTGGGCGACTGCAGTTATGGTTGCAGTTTTTTTGTTTCACGAAATATCAGGCGCGCATTTTAATCCTGCGCTGACCATTGCATTGGCTGTTGCCGGTAAATTTGAACTGGCAAAAGTTGCCGGCTATATTGCAGCGCAGTTTCTGGGCGGCATGGCAGGAGCATTTTTGGTTTGGGTTATGTATAAAGATCACTTTAATGTTGAAGAAAACGAACATGAAAAACTTGGCGTGTTCGCTACTGCTCCTGCTATACGAAATCCCTTTATAAATTTGATGTGTGAAATTATCGCTACTTTTGTAATGGCGTTTACGCTGACCAGCGGCGTATCGCAAGCGAATGACGGCGGTTTAGCCGCTCTGGGCGCGTGGCGTACATGGGCGGTAATACTTGTTATAGGTATGGCGCTCGGCGGAACGACAGGCTATGCAATTAACCCTGCGCGTGATTTGTCTCCCCGTATAATGCATGCAATTCTACCTATTAAAAATAAAGGAAACTCCAACTGGGGATATGCGTGGATTCCTGTTATAGGCCCTGTAATTGGCGCGATAATTGGCTCTGTTACAAGCGTTGCCCTATTTGGCTAGCAAAAACAAACTACCTCGCGGCAAGTCCGCGAGGTTTATTTACCGTCTTAAAAAACATTTCTAATAAATATGAAACTAGGATAAACGCCTGTATCGCCGCCTTTTAGCGGACGTTTTTTATTTTTTGAATAAAGGCTGGTTTATCAGCAGCATTAAAAAATGATGATCCGGTAACAAGAACATCAGCGCGGTGTTGTACGGCCTGTTGCGCTGTTTCAAGATTAATTCCGCCGTCAACGGAAATCAAATAGTTAAGATTTCTTTCAGAACGAAGCCGCGCCAGCGCCGCGGTCTTTTTAAGACATTCTTCAATAATTGTCTGGCCGCCAAAGCCGGGATTTACCGTCATGACGAGTACCAAATCGACAAATGGCAGCATAAAATCTATCGTAGAAACCGGAGTTGAAGGCACAATACTGATACCGGCCTTTACGCCAAGACTTTTGATCAATGCGACTATATTATGGCAATGTACCGCGGCTTCGACATGGAATGTGATGTAGTCCGCACCGGCTTGAGCGAATGTACCAATATGTTTTGCAGGATCATTAATCATCAAATGAACGTCGAATGGAAGACAGGTCTTTGGACGTAAATCGGCGGTCATTTTGGCGCCAAACGTAATGTTTGGAACAAACGCTCCGTCCATAACATCAAGGTGAACCCAGTCTGCGCCAGATTTTTCAATTTCTGTAATACCGCTTGATAAATCAGAAAAATCCGCGCTCAAAATTGAAGGCGCAATAATTGTATTCATACATTGATTATACCATTTTTTTAGCTCAGCTATCCAGCCCTATGGACAATTCTTGCCGGATATAAATTTTATTATGGCGCGGTAAAGCAAGCGGTATTCTGCGATTTTTCACTGGCGCGCAGCGCAAAAAAACAGAGTAAAATCAGTATAACGCCTGCTGAAGACGCGGCGCCATAACGGTATGCCGCCGCCGCCCGGTATATATAAAGCGGCAGCGTTTCCCAGCTATCAATACCAAGCATAATCAACGCATTAAATTCACCAAGACTTATACACGCTGAGAACGCCCACGCCGTACGTATACCCTGAGAACACAGGGGTATGCCGATCTGTAAAATTCGGCGAAGCGGATTCGCGCCAAATACTGCGGCGGCGGCAAGCGTATTGCGCGGAACAGATGAAAGCGCTGCATATATCGAGCTGTATGCAAAAGGCAGCGAAATAATTGCATGAGCCACTACCGCTGCAACAGGATGCCGGACAACTTCCCGTCCATACAACGCAAACGCGCCAAACCCAAGCGCAATTCCCGATGAAGCTATGGGAAAGATTACTATCCAGCGTGTTAAGGCTGATATAAGGCCGCCCTGAATCGCCGCGCCGGCCGCTAAAAGCGCGATAACGCATGATAACGCAGCGGATGCCGCGCACAATGCCGTGGAATGAAACGCAGCGGAAAGCATCCGCTTCCATCCTGTAGTGTAATTTGCGAACAAAAAATCAGAAACGCCTGCGCGGCTTGATTTTACAAAGAAGGAATCGCCTGCTATAGCGAAGATTGGCCCAGCCGCCAGTATGAGTATCACAACAAAATACGCAGCTTTTATGGATTGGGAAGCATAATTCGGCGTATCGGGCTGGTAAACAGGACGTTCAACCAGATTTGACTCTGTAAACCGCCTGCTTTTCCGTTCGGCGGCAAGATAAATCAGGAACGCCAGCGCGGCGATACCTGTTTCTATTCCTGACAACGCGCCGGCGTTATGAAAATCAAGCGTAATACGCGCGAAACGATAAATTTCTACGGCAAGCGTCGCTGAACCGGCGCCGCCCAATAACAATGCAATGCTAAAACTCGTAAAGCAGTACAAAAACACCAGCATTGATGCGGAAATTATATGCGGTATTGCAAGGGGTATGCTTACTGAAAGCGCTGTTTGAAAGGGGCCGGCACCCAGAGAAAATGCCGCCTGAGTATACCCCGCCCGTATCTTTGCAAAAGCATCGCCCGCAATCCGCATAATAAGCGGGAAATTATAAGACGCATGACAAAAAATCAGCGCGGAAGGCCGGTAAAGTATCTTAAGCGGAGTCTTTAGCCCAAGAACGGCCAGTAAATTGTTTATTATCCCTGAATTACCCCAAAACAGCACAAAACCCAGTCCCATAAGCAAGGGAGGCAGCGCAAAGGGGATTGACGATAACGACCTGACTACCGCTTTATACTTAAAACGCGGTGAGCTTGCAAAATAAGCGCCGGGCAGTCCCAGAACAAGAGCAAGCAAAGTACTTAATAACGCTTGAATAACCGTCCAGCCGGCGATGCGCCCTATCCGCAAAAATTGTACGCCGCCGCCGCAAAACCCAAATGCAAGGGCTGCGGCATAAGGCAGTACAAAAAAAAGAGT
Source organism: Spirochaetaceae bacterium (assembly GCA_031280035.1). Taxonomy (GTDB): domain Bacteria; phylum Spirochaetota; class Spirochaetia; order Treponematales; family Breznakiellaceae; genus JAIRPU01. The sequence goes on from JAITHJ010000048.1 coordinate 29,194, forward strand.
TACTGCCGCAAAAACAGGGGCGGCGAAAAGAACGTTATATAAAACATTCTGCGGGATAAACCGGACTACTTTTGTATGTCCGCCCACTCGTTCAATTCTTTTTCAGTAACCGGCGCAACGTAAAGGGTCTTTTCAGGCTTAACGGCCATATTAAATGACTCTGGCAATGGTATGCCGTCTACTGCCGGATACATCCAGTTGGTAAGCGGAATTACCTCTTGAAACCCTTCCGTCAGCATAAAATCAAGAAAGCGCTGTGCATTTTCTTTGTTCCGTGCGGCGGCAAGCAGTCCGGCATACTCAATTTGCATAGGGTGGCCTTCACTAAAAAGCGCGGCGCGATAGCGAACGCTGCCTTCCTCTTGTGCATGATAAGCCGGACTTGTCGTATACGATAAAACAAGCGGCGCTTCACCTTTCAGGAAAAGTCCATATCCTGTATCCCAGCCGTCCGTTACAGTCAACACGGAAGGACGCAGCCGCCGCCAGTAATCCTGCCAATCACCGTTATACACCGCAACAGTCCAGCATAAAAATCCAAGTCCGGGCGACGAAGTTCTTGGATCCATCAGTATTATTTTGTCTTTGTAATCTTGAGAACAGAGTTCTTCAAGGCTTTTTGGCGGCGCTTCAAGAACATCACTGTCATAAACAAAAGCAAAATAGCTGTAATCATAGGGAATAAGCCTAAAATCACCGTTTGTATCAAGTTCGAGCAGGATTTTGGCGGCGGTCTTTGGTTTGTAATCTTCAAAAAGGCCTGACGCAAGCGCGCGATCGGCTAAATTCTGATCAAGGCCAAGGACAATATCCGCATTTGCATTCTCTTTTTCGAGCAAGACACGCGATAATAAACTGCCTGCATCTCCGGCGCTTTCCCAGCGTACATCAATGCCGCAGTCGCGCTTAAAGTTCGCAGCAATTTTTCCGCCGGGTCCCCATTCTGATGTAAACGAATCGTACGTCCAGATTGTAAGCGTGTTCTGAGCGGCTTCAGCCTGTTCCTTTTTGCAGGATACGGCGAGTACAAAAACGATAAGCGCGGCGCTTATCAGCGTTTTGTTTTTCATAAAAAGTTCTCCTCTATAAAACAGAAATTATAATTCTCTTTTCAGACGAGACTTTCCACACAGTCCAACTCTTCCTACGCCGGCATTATCCGTATCAGGTTCAGCGGGTATAATCTCAGACAAGCCGTTTTAGCTTGACACCCCGAAAAGATTTATTGTTATCTTACTCAAATTGATTATGAAGCGCAAGACGCCCACGGTCTCTCTGCGTTTCCGTTTGACGCTTTTATCATATCCCTCTTTATCAAAGAAATCGAAATATGCTATTTTTCTTTATGGAAATAAACTTAAACAGGCTTGTTCAGGTTGCGGCGGGCGATAAACCTGCCGATCTTGTCATTCGCGGCGCGGCTGTCGCGTGCGTCTATTCGGGGACTTTTATTGAAGGCGATATTGCCATTGCCGAGGGGCTTATCGCCGGCATTGGCAGCTATCAAGGCGAAAAAACGATTGAGGCAAAGGGGCTTTACGCGCTGCCCGGCTTTATTGACAGCCACATTCATATTGAATCTACGCATCTTTGTCCTGAAGAGCTGGGGACGCTTCTTGTTCCGCACGGTACATCCACTATTATAGCTGACCCGCATGAAATCGTAAATATTGGCGGTCTTAACGCGCTGGACTATATGCTCAACGCAGCGGAGTTTTCACCGCTTGAGATTTTTTTTACGCTGCCGTCCTGCGTGCCTGCAACGCCGTTTGAGAACAACGGCGCAGCGCTTGACGCCTGCGCTCTAAGCGGGCCGCTGCTTCAGGAGCGGGTACTCGGACTGGGCGAGTTTATGGACTTCACCGGCGTATGCCGTGCGGAAACGGCTGCGCTTGACAAGATACGCGCCGCGTGGAAAGCGGGAAAAATTATTGACGGACACAGTCCCGGTCTTTCCGGCAACGCGCTTAACGCCTACTGTGCAATGCGTATACATACTGATCATGAATGTTCAACCGCACAGGCTGCGCTCGACCGTATATCACGCGGAATGTATGTGATGCTTCGTCAAGGCTCGGCGTGTAAAGACATTGTAAACCTGCTGCCCGCTATAACGCCTCAGAACGAGCGGCGCTGTCTTTTTTGTTCCGATGACCGCCAGCCCAAAACCATTTTTGAGGAAGGCCACGTTGACGGCCATATGCGCCTTGCCGTTGCCAATGGGCTTGATCCGATGACTGCAATACGCATGGCCACGCTCAACGCCGCGGACTGTTATCATCTTAGCGACCGCGGGGCCATCGCGCCCGGACTGAGGGCGGATATTGCTCTTGTAAACAATCCGCGTGATTTTAACGTGTGCAAAATGTTTATAGGCGGCGTTCTTGCCGGTGAGGACGGACGCTGTCTTGTTCCGGTAACGCGGTATGACGATTCGGCGCTGCGCGGACGGTTTAACGTTCGGGATTTTTCCGTTTCAAAGCTCAGTCTGCGCCTTAAAAGCGATGACGTGTATGTCATTGACGTTAAGCCGGGTATGGTGGAGACTGTTAAGGGACGCGCGGTTATTACGCGGAATGAAGACGGCGAGTACCTTTATGACGCCGCGTCCGGCATAGCGAAGCTTGCCGTAGTTGAGCGTCATAAAGGTACAGGGAATGTAGGCGTGGCGCTGATACGGGGTTTTGGGCCGCGCGCCGGCGCGCTGGCGCTTTCGGTAACGCACGATTCGCACAACATCATTGCGGCGGGAGCTAATGACGCTGATATGGCCTATGCGGTGGAGACTCTGATTGCAATGGGCGGCGGCGTAATTGCCGCAAAAGACGGCGTAACGCTTGCCGCAATGCCGCTGCCTTTGGGCGGCATCATGAGCGACCAGAACGGCGAATGGGTCGAGGCCGCTCTTGCCCGTATCCATCACGCGGCGGAGCATGAGCTGGGCATTGAGGCGGGGCATGACCCGCTCATCACTCTGTGTTTTATGGCGCTGCCTGTAATACCCGAACTCAAGCTGACCGACAAAGGACTCTTTGACGTCCAGAGCTTTTCGTTTATTCCGCTGGAAGCGCGCTGACCGCAGGCTCTTGCGTTATCTTTTTTTCTGATATATTCTTTATAATGTAATGGAAGCTATCATAGAAACCATAATAATCCCCGCAGCTATAACTTGCCCCCCCCCCCCCCCCGAACCACTATGTTACTCTTCTATTACTGATAACTAACACTATAACACTAGTATGTTTAATAGTCCTTACCCTGTATTATAAAATACCTAAGAAAATAATTCCTAAAATAATTGAACCTAAATATTCCAAAACAAATTTCTTGAAAAGAATAAACCACAAAGGAACGATGCTGGATGCCGGCTGCGGTAATAACTCTCCGTATTATATAAAATCAAAGTACCCTGATATAATTTATACCGGTATTGACGTAGGGGATTATAACCAGATAAATCCCAATTCCGCTGACAAGTATATTATTGTAGAGCCGGATAAATTTGCTGAAGCAATAGCGAGTTTACCGCAGAGATTTGACACGGTAATTTCATCTCATAATTTAGAACATTGTAATGATAGAGAAAAAACATTGGAGGCATTGATAAAAGTATTAAAGAACAACGGATATTTATATTTATCATTTCCTTCAGAGAAAACCGTTAATTTTCCCGGGTTCCGTAGAGGATCGTTAAATTATTATGATGATCCGTCACATAAATACTCGCCTCCTGATTATAATAAAACAATAGCGGCATTGCAGCAAAACAATATGGAGATTATATTTGCAAATAAATCATATAAACCATTCTTTATGTATTGGATAGGGTTTTTCTTGGAACGGAAATCAAAAAAAGACAAAGAAATAAAGAATGGTACGTGGGCATACTGGGGATTTGAAACAATAATTTGGGCAAAGAAAAAATGATGCCGCGGCGTCCAGAGTTTTTCGTTTATTCCGCTGGAAGCGCGCTGACCGCAGGCTCTTGCGTTATCTTTTTTATGGACGCGCGCCGATAAAGAGAGTATACGCCGTATTCAGGGCGCAATGGTTTTAAGGAGAATAATGATGTTTCCACAAGGAAAAATGAAAGCGATTACATTCAGTTTCGATGACGGGGTGGAGCAGGACCGCAAGCTGGTCGAAATCCTCAACCGGTTCGGGTTCAAAGCGGCGTTCAACTTAAACAGCGGCGTTCAAAGCGGTTCCGCTCCGTGGTGTCAGAACGATCTTGTTGTCCGCCGGCTGAACATAGCCGAACTTCCCGGTCTCTATGCCGGACACGAAATTGCCGTACACTCGCTGACGCACCCGCACCTAGAATATCTTGATGAGCCGACAATCCGCAACGAACTGGAACAAGACAAACTCAATCTGGAACGAATCTTCAACACAAAGGTTCGGGGCATGGCGTATCCGTACGGAACATACAACGCGCTGGTAACAAAAACCGCGCGCCGCTGCGGTCTGGAATACGCGCGGGGCGTCTCCGCTACCGGCCTGTTCGACATTCCCCAGACTACGGAGGAGCGGCTCGCTTACCAGCCCACCTGCAACCATGACGATCCGCAGTTGATGACGCTTGCGGATGCGTTTCTCAAGCTCACGCCGCAGACCCCACAGCTTTTCTATATCTGGGGACACAGCTATATGCTTGAAGCCAATAACAACTGGCATGTACTGGAAGAATTCTGCAAGCTCACCGCCGGACGGAACGACATCTTCTACGGCACGAACGCCGAAGTCTTACTATAAAAACATACACTGAAAAATAAATCTACATACACTAAAGCGCCAAAGATGCGAGTACAGTACACTATAATGTGGGAATGCTGAGACCCACGCGCGGCGCATAACTGTCTTGTAAACAAGCCTTATATGCGCTAAATTTAGTATCAGCAAAGGAATATTATTATGGCATTGGATTTCATTACCAAGGACATCATGCACCACATTGCGGCTAAGTTCATCCATGCGTATCTGCCTGACGCAAAGAAGCCTTACAATCTGCGCGCCGTTCACCAGCCTGAGCTGGACATACACGGCATCGCCAGTAAAGCGGACGTTTACAACATCACAACGCCCCCTAAGGTTATTGAAGAAGGGCTTACCGCAGGACTGGAACTGATTTATTATCTGGCTGCAGACGGCTACAAAGCGAAGACGCCGCTGTTTAACCTCTCGGTGAAGTTTCCCGGGGAGTATGACGGCTCGGAGACGCATCTGGCTGAGGGTGTGCGCCCTGTGGCGCGGCTTTCGCCCAGCGCGGCCTTTCGCAGCTACATTGCGCAGAAGGTGCAGGTTGACTTTGACGGTATCGATCAAACCGAAGGACACATCGGCGAAGCGCGCGATGAAGCTACGGGGCTTATTGATGATGTGATGACCGCCGGGAACATTATCACGCTGCACGGGTCTGGCCTGAAGATAGAGAGCGATGCAGCGCATTCCGCAGAAGCGGGATTGTTCTTTGAAGATGACGCGGGCGATGAGGCAAAGGCTTCGGTAATTGCCGTAAACGAGCCGCGTACGCTAAAAGCGGTAGTCCCTGCGTTCTTGAAACCGGGGACGGCCTACAGACTGAAGATAGTTACGCAGAGTTCTGCAAAGAACAGCAGTACGATACTCAAAGATCTGCGCAAGATCTCTTCAGAGTTTACGCTGACCGCTCAATAATGAAACGGCGGCGGAATAAGCCTAGTTCACAGCCGTGAACCAGCTTGGTTAATAGTCATGAACTAGCTTAGTTAATGGCTGTGAACCAGCTTGGTTAATGACCGTGAACCAGCTTAGTTAATGGTCGTGAGGCAGCCGGCGTCTAAGGGCGGCGGCTGCTTTGTTCCTGACCGGAAGGCTGCGTACAGCGGCCTTCCGGTATAATGCAGAATAGCCGGCATATCTGGCGTAGAGAGGAGTTACAAGATAAATGGAAGAACAGACACGGAACAGCGAATGGAGCGGCATGACTCTGCTGATATGCGTTCCTACCTATAACGAAGCAGAGAACATTATGCCGTTTCTAGACGCGGTATTTCAGTACGCGCCGGCGGCGGCCAGCGTGCTGGTTATTGATGACAACTCGCCTGACGGTACGGCGGCGATTGTCCAGCGGCGTATTGACGAGCACGGAGAAAAACTCCACCTGCTCAATCGACCTGAGAAACAGGGTCTAGGGGTTGCCTATATCGCCGCGTTCTACTGGGGTATAGACCGCAGTTACGACGCCTTCCTTGAGATAGACGCGGACTTCTCACACGACCCTGCGTACATTCCCCAGATGTTCAACGAGCTGCAAACTCACGATGTGGTCATAGGCTCGCGTAATATTAAGGGAGGCTCGGTCTCCGGCTGGGGGCCGCTGCGGCATATCATATCAAAGGGCGGCTCGCTGTACGCGCAGTGCATTCTTGGCTGCCCCATCAAAGACCTCACCGGAGGCTTCAATATGTATCGCAGACAGACGCTGCTGCGTATCGGTCTCGATAAGATTATTTCGAAAGGATACACCTTCCAGATCGAAGCAAAATACCATGCATGGCGCGCAGGATGCCGTATCATAGAAATACCCATCCTCTTTACAGACAGAACGCGCGGCGCATCTAAGATGTCAAAAAAGATATTTATAGAGGGGCTGTTAAGTGTTTGGAAGATACGCTTGTCTACGGCGGACACTCAGGCGGCGCGGCGCACTGTGGAGCAGGCTTTTAAGTTCGGCATAACCGGCACGCTCGGCACGGCAACAAACCTGGCTCTGTTCTTCCTCTGCGCCGATATATTCTCTCTGCCGCCCGTCCCCGTCAGCATAGGATGCTTTTTAGTGACAGGCACGCAGAACTACTTTATCAACCATATATGGTCGTTCGCCAGCGTTATGCGCGGCGCAAAGCTCTCTGTCCTGCGGTGGCTCAAGTATCTGGCCAGCGCGCTTGCCGGACTTGCCGTGAGCCTCGCCGTGATGTACGCCGTCCTCAACCACTGGACGCTGCCGTACAAGGTCATTGCACAGGCGGCAGGCGCTATCGCAGGGATGTTCATCAACTTTACAGTATCCAAGTTTATCGTGTTCAGGAGTAAGAATGAAAATATATAAAGCGTTCCTTTCGGTACTCTGCATTGCCGCAGCAGCAGTCTCGTTCCTCTATTTGACTCTGCGTAACCGCGATAGTCTCGGCGAGTACTACGCCAAAAGCGCCGTCAACGTTGAAATCGACAGGCGCTATGCAAAGAATATCGCGCTGTCCATAAAGACGGAGCCGTCAGGCTGTTCGTACTGGCTTGCCCCAACAACAGACGGCGATGATAACAGCCCTAACATCGTGATGCACGTAAGAGTGCCTCTCAAGCGTCCTTATTGGGAGCCTGCGTTACAGCTTCCGCTTGAACAGGCCGGCGAAGCCGTCTCGCACATTGATAATATCGCAATGTTCATTGGAAACAAACTCCACTACTTCACTCATGACGATATACCGCGGTTTAAGAGCGCGATCAAGGACATAGGCGGCGTGAAGTATGCGCTCTATTACCTGCCCGGCGTGCACTACGCTTCGTCACTAGTCTTTCCAGACTGGAGCAACTATTACGGCGATGTCAACTTGGGGATAAAGGCGTTGACAGCCTTCTTTGTATACCCCGCCCAATACGCCTTTACATGGATATTTCTTGCGCTGTTCGCGCTGCTCAACATAGACTGGATACGCAGCCGGTTCGCCGTGCTGTTTAACGCGCAAACCGGCGCTTCCCTATTCCTCCCCCCCCCCGCACGTACGGTGCCACAGAGGAGTGTACTACAGTAACACGGAAAAGCAGATGGCTTGTACGAGGCCTGCGTTCTTGCACAGGCAGGGGCCGCGCGGCGGCGCTGCTCCTTATCGCAATCACGCTTGCCGGATTTACCCTTCGTCTCAACGGATTTGTCCGTCATTCAGCATGGACTGACGAGCTTGAGTCCGCCGTCTACTACAGCAGCCCCAACAACCCTGTAAGCAGCGTCCTAGACGACACCGGCAACCCTCCGTTCTATTACTTCCTGCTGCGATGCTGGTTTTCCGTACTGGGCTGGTCTGAAGAAACCGGAACGCTGCTTTCGGTCATACTGGGAACCGGCGCGATTGTTACCATCTATCTCTTTATCGCGCCGTTCATGGGAAAGCGTACGGCTCTTTACGCCGCGCTCTTTACGGCGTTCAGTGGTTTTGTCATAGACTATTCACATGAAATGCGCGCTTACATCTTCAAAATATGCATGGCGCCGCTCGCTTCACTGTGTCTGCTGCGTATCATGCAATCATTCTCGCTCAAGTACGCGCTCTTATACATCGCGCTGTCGATAAGCATTGCAGGCAGCCATTACTACGGGATTCTGTTCGTCATGGCCAACTTCCTGTTCTTTATCTGCAATATGATCTGCCAGCGTCAGTGGAACGGTAAAAGGTTCTTCGGATTCCTTGCCGTAAATGCAGTTATCGCCGCAAGCTTTTTGCCGGTCTTTTGGTATCTAGTGTTTCAGAAAGGATATAATTTTAAGCGTAATTTAGCTCCAGGGGCGGGACATATCTTTTTGCTTGCGGTCGTTATCGCGGCTCTTTCCTGCTTCTTCCTGTTCAAAGACAAACTGCAAAAGCTCAACTTCCTAATCTGCAATAACCGGACGGAATCGCTTCGCTTTGCGCCGTACTGCATTCTTCTTCCCGCCTTTATGTTCTGCTGCGCGTTCTTGATTTCACTTGTTAAGCCGCTGATTTCAATCAGGCGTTTTTGGCCCATTTGCGCGCCGTATTTCTTTGCGCTGGCCGCCGTCTTTATATCCCGAATCGCTGACAAATACAGATTCCTCAAAATCCTTTTTGCCTATATGGTTATCGCCGGACTGCACAGACTAACGCCCGACCTTCCCGCCGGCGGAACGGAAGGATACAGAGAAGCGCGGGCGTATATTGCCGCTGACGCCGCGGCGCACCCTGAACGAAAAGCCGCGCTGCTTACAGACACCTCACCTATAGCGGCTTATTACGGATACGAAGAATTGCCCGTCTATCGCAAAGGAGAACAATATGACGTACTATATGTTTTGCACGGCGTATACTCCATGAATGAGACTGATATGTATGAAACCCTTCACATCCATAAAATGGATGCGGACAATATGCTAAAAATACGCTTTGACTACGATTTTCCCCGAGGAGACGGCAATGTTATCTTCAAGAAATTCTTTTAGAACAGGCGCACGGCGCGCTCGCTCGTCCGGCTGTTTCCGTATAAGGGCGCGCGCTGCGGTATTTCAAACGCTTGACTTTAATTAACAATTACGCCAGAATAAAGGCAGGGTTGGAAAAGTTCGCGTTCAACATATTTGTTAATAGTTCAACCCGTTTTTCTGAAATTAACTGGAAGAGTTATTCTGGAGGCTGTTATGTACTCTTTTAAAACATTTCTAAAAAAGATAGTAAAAAATCTCTTACCTTATTTTATTATAAAGATGTATAATAATCCCCCCCCCCCCCCCCCCGCACTTGAAAGACTGGAAATCCGCAGTTATAACATATAACGATAAAACCATAACAATTAACGATATTTACAAATATATTGACATACTCTATACAAACGTAGATGTAGATGAATATAACTATTATCAAGCTCATGCCTTACGCTATTTAATAACATTAGACTATGTCATTAAATATAATCTATACAAAGGAAAGGTTCTTGAAGTAGGAGGCGGCGGTTTCTTTACCTATTTAATGAAAGATATATTAGGAATTGATATAGTTAATTTCTCAGATGATTTACGAAAACCTATTGAATTAGATAAAGACCAATTTGATGTTATTATCTGCATGGAAGTAATTGAGCATATAATAGACAATGACGCTTTTTCTCTTTTTACTTTTAAAGGCCTTGCCGTAATGCTCAATTCTTTTTGGAATCTATTAAAAGAAGACGGTAAAGTATTGATAACAACGCCAAATAGCTGCGGCCTCTTTGCCATGTCAAAATTACTTAACTCAAAGAGTCCTCTTATGTTTGTATTTCATGCAAGAGAATATACTCCCTATGAAGTAAAAAAAATATTACGCTCATTTAATTATGAGATAGACGCATTAACTACTGAATGCGCATTTGATAAACACTATAAGAAGAATAAAATGTTAAATTTACTCAGAGACAACCTGTTCAATCTAAAATACAGAGGCGATGATATTTTTGTAGTTGCAAGAAAACCTGCAAAGACTGAAATAAATGCAGACGTGAATATAAGCGATGTTTTAATAAATGAGGACACATAAAATCCACTATGCCCGCTATATTATAGTACATGGTACGCTTAACAGAGACCTTTATGCCTTACCCGCCAGCGCGGACTTTCCGTAAACTGTTATCAGGGATTGAAAGAACACGGTAAAGATGATAAACTCCCGCCTCGTATGGAGCATGAAGCGGCGCAAAATGCCTGCGCAGCCGCCCTTATCGGCGGCGCAGAGGCTGTTATTCGGGGCAAGCGTGATTTTCTAGAATTATTGACAGCCTGTATTCTGGCGCGCGGGCACGCGCTGCTTGAAGACAATCCAGGTCTTGGTAAAACCACTGTAGCAAAGACATTCGCCGCGCTCATCGGCGGCGAGCAGGAAGTCCGGTTCAAACGCATTCAATTTACGCCCGACCTTTTGCCCTATGATATTACCGGAGTCGATGTCTTCGACCCTGAAACACACGCCTTCCGGTTCATGCCGGGCCCCGTTCTATCAAATATCGTGCTTGCCGATGAAATTAACCGGACAACGCCAAAGGTGCAGTCAGCCTTGCTTGAGGTTATGGCTGAAAGACAGGTTACCATAGGCAATACAAGTCATAAACCGCCGGAACCGTTCTTCGTAATAGCAACGCAGAATCCCATCGAAAGCGAAGGAACATTCGCTCTGCCGGCTGCCCAGCTTGACCGTTTTATGATAAAGCTCTCTCTGGGATATCCAGAACGTGATGTTGAACTTACCATTCTTGACGATAATCCCGCAGAAACCGCGCTTTTGGCTGTTAAGCCGGTACTTTCAATCGAACAATTTACCAGTCTGCAAGACGCCGTACAGCACGTTTTCTGTCATAATCTGCTAAAAGAAGCGATTATTGATATAGTCCGCCAAACACGCAGCCACCGCTCATTCATTCTTGGAGCCTCTCCGCGCGCTGCACTGCACTTTCTTTCGCTTGCCAAATCTCTCGCCTTCATAAAAGGACGTAATTATGTTACCGACGCCGATTTAGCAACGCTCGCAGCGCCGGCGCTGGCGCACAGGCTCAAGCTACGCGACCCGCGCGCATCTGCAGACGATATAATCCGGGAGATAACCAGTGAACGAATCAACGCGATTAAACCAACTGCGTAATAAAACGCCCGGTAATGCGCCGCGCGCTCTTGTTCCAGTTCCCTGCGTATCCGGCGTTCTTGCATTTGCTGTTTCCGTTCTGAGTTTCATGGTTGGCAGAGCGCAAAATGAAACTATACTGCTCCTGCTTGCGTTCATGCTCTTCACTCCGCTTGCCTACAGCTTTTCGGCGCTGCTCGTTCTATCAATGCTGCACCGGAGAAAAATCACCGGCTTAAAAACACGGATAGCGCCTGCACAAATAATCGCCGGAGGCGAAACCGCGCTTTTTCTGGAAACAATTAACTCTGAAACCTGCATGATGACTCAAGGCATCAGCGTTAAACCAAAAGACAATGCCGTCAAGACAACATACAGTTCTAAGGCATTCTTTCAGTTTCCCGCAATTTTGATTCGATACAAATTATATCTGGCAACCAAAGATAATAAAAAAATAACGCTTATACTTGGCAAAGATTTCTTTGCCGGCGGGCGGAGCGCCATTCACATTCCGCTGAGAGGAGCATATTTTGGTACTGAAGATGAAGTCGCCATGTTCGACGTGTTCGGATTCTTTGTCTTTACTTACAGAATATCCTGCGGAGATCAAGCGCGGATTTGCGCATCGCCTTCTCTGACTAACGCCGCGCCGCTGATTACGCATTTTTCAGGCGGCGTCAACCGCCGTACCGAGAACCAGATTATTAAAACCGATGATCTTATTGAACAACGCCCCTACATACCAGGGGACGACCCGCGCCGCATTAACTGGAAACTCTACGGTCATTCAGGAGGACTTTTTATACGCGAAGAAGACAAAGAACCTCCGCCTCATACTCAATTTGTAATGATTATATGTGCAGAAGCGGACAGCGCATTGTACCGCCCGTCCGCTGAAGCAGGCTATGAAAACGCCGTTCCAGGCGCGGCGGAAACCGATGCGTTATGTGAAACTGCGCTTGCCATAGCCGCTGCGTGCGCCAAAGACGGCATAAACGTTTTTACCGGATGCCCCGGCATAGAGTTCTCAAATGAAGACCCGGGCAGCGCGGCGGAAATACTGGCGTTTCCGTATTCCGCGCCCAAACCGCTGACCGAGCCGCTGCCCGCAGTACCCCCAAATATAGAAGAAGAAATTGTAATACTTGCACTGCCGGCCATCTGCAATGACGTAACGGGAGCGCTTGACCGGTATATAACGCAAAAATCCGCGCTGCGTAAAATAACAGTGCTTTTTATATACAATGATGAAAAGCTTGCCGGACCGGCGGAAGCTTCAGCTTTTCTTTATGGAAGAATAGAGGGAGTCCATGCAAAAGCAATCAGGGTATAATAGTACGCCGGCGGCGGTCATCGTCCGGTCGGCTGCGCTCTTTGGCGTTATATTTCAATACAATCTTATTGCTGATGAGCTAACCAGTACAAGCGTTTTTATTTCCACAACGGTATGTGCGTTCTTTGCCGGTTACGCGCTTTACTTTAATAAAACAAAACCATTGCACGCTGTCATAACGCTGCTGCTTGCGCCGTTTGCGGCACGTATGCTTTTGGCGCTTCCGCGTCTCTTTACAGCCGGAAACTTACAGGCAAATATCGCGCTTGATTCGCTTCTGCTAAATTACGACAGAAATAATTTTGTGTTATGCATTCCATTTTATTACGCCGCAATAACAACCTTCTTTTCATCACTATCACGGCGTGTTCTTCGCACAATGACGCTTCTGGACTGCGTAATTATAGCTGTTACTTTCAGCATCACACGAAGCGCAGAAATAAAATTTTATAATCTTTCAATTGTGCCGATCAGCGTATTCGGGCTTCTTTTGTTTCTGGAATTATTGGCAATGGTTATTTCCATACCAAAAGAAATATCCATCAAAAAAAAAGAAACTGCATCCGCCTTTGCATTATTGATATGTTTTATGCTGGTCAGCGGCGCCATTCTGATTTCTCAGTCAGGTAAAGGAAAAGCAGATAATACAAGCGCCGGAAATAAAACAACCGATATGGCAGGCGGGAAAGGCCTTATAAGGCCGGAAGTATTCAATTTTGATATGACGCCGTTTCTTAATCTGAATACGGAAGTATCGCTTGGCAACGACCTTATTTTTATCGTACGTAAAAACAAAAACGATAATCATATCTTTATGCGGCGCTTTGTATTATCCGCATATAACAGCGTAAAAACAAATGATGCGGACGCAGGATTTACGCGCAATGATATAGTTGATGAAAAAAATCAGCGCATGGAAATCCCTGTCGGGGAGTCATCATGGGTAATCCCCCGTTATAAAAAACGCAGTAATCTTGAACAAGAGTATTATATCAAAAATATAGACGGCTCAGCGTTTCTTGCTATGAACGAACCGGTTTCGGTTATTCCGTACAAAAATTATGATTCATCGTCGTTTAAGAGCGTCTATGCCGTTAAAAGCATGATAACGGATGCTGATATGCCCGATCTTTACAAAGTATCGCTGGCCTACAAAAATGATCCTTGTTTTGGAATGACGCCCGAAGAATTTTTGTGGTACACAGCTTATGCAAATTCAAAGAATGGCATAACGCCTACTGAAGAAAAGATACAGCAGCTTGCAGAAAGAATTACCGCATCATGTAATGATAACTTTTCAAAAGTTTTAACGCTGCTTGGATTCCTTACGTTTGGAGAATACCGGTACAGCCTTAAACCAGGCATAGCAAGTGACGGTGACCAGCTTAACTATTTTTTGTTTGAAAGCAGACGCGGATATTGTTCATACTTTGCAATGTCTTTTGCATCAATGCTGCGTTCACTGCAAATTCCATCGCGCGTTGTTGTTGGTTTTTATCTTGACCCATTAACAGAACGGCTTGGGTTTTATCCGGTACGTTCAGCAAATGCTCATGCATGGGTAGAAGTTTTTTTTCCTGAATACGGCTGGATAGAATTCGATCCAACAACACAAATACTTGCTGAAGACGAACTTGATCCCGGCACAGAAGGCGCATCTTATGATAACTTTGAACAGCTTATGAAGGAAATACTTGAAAACCGCAGCAAGCTTGAAGCAAAATCAAAAGCGGAAGAACAGCAGGAAAATACATTTCTGAAAATCATCCATTCCACAGTTGAAAAAGTACGTTCACTGCTGTTTCCTGTTATACTTACCGCCGTATTCTTGTCAGTGATAATAATAAGATTTAGATTTTATTTTTTAAGCCGCGCCGGTACGCAGGCGCGAAAAAGAACAATTTATTTATGGCGGCATATTGTTTTTAGATTAAGATTTAAGGGATACAAGAAGGCGCGGCGGCAAACTGAGTATGAATGGATTCTCACGCTGCCGCATAACGAGCTGCTTACAAAGCTTTATGATAATGTCTCATGCGCAAAATATGCGCCTTCATATACTGATAATAACTACGCGCTGTTTTTTGAAGATTACAAAAGATTTTCAGCCGCATACAAAAACATTACGAGATATAAGATAAAGACGCTTATCTTTGCGCTGTTTTTGACATTATTTCTGACGCATGATTCAACACGCGCTCAGGAAGAGCAAAAAAATGCTGAGGACATTTATAAGGCTGCGGAAAAAGCCGTACGTGAGGAGTATTGGGAGCAGGCTGTAACATTATTTAATGAAGGAAAAAAAAATTATCCAGAAGACTGGCGGTTTCCAGAAGAACTTGGTGATTTGTATTCCAGCAAAGGCTTGCACCGTCTTGCCAAGAACGAATACCTTATTGCATATAACATCATTCCTGACGATCTGTATCTCATTTATAGTCTTGCAATGACATGCGCTAGTTTGAATGAAAACAGTGAAGCCGCGCTTTATTTTGAAAACTATCTTGCCATAAATCCAGATAATACAGACGTTATTTCCAGTCTGGGCTGGCTGTACTTAAAGCTGCACAGGCTAAAAGAAGGCGAAAGCCTGCTGCTATCGGCAATAGAAAATCATGGCGCTGATAAAAGGCTGTCTATGACACTGGCTATTATTTACTCTGATATGCTTAATTATGAAGAAGCGGAACACTGGTATAATGTATCAATTGATACTTCATTAAAAACAGGAACATTTGAATCTTTAATTTTTGCGTCTACAGCGTACTATAACTATGCAATATTGGAAAGCAGATTTTATAACTATAATAACGCTTATATAAATGCACAAAAATCTCTGGATATGGCAAATCGTGATACAGGACACATGATACACGGCGAACTCTACCTGCGCCGTCTTGATTTCTCAAATTCATTTTCTGAGTACACAAAAGCATTTGATATGGATAAACATTCGCCGCTTCCAAAAGTAAGTCTGGCGCAGATTTATCTAATTACAGGAAAGCTTGAACATGCGCGCCTCTATGCCGAAGACTGCTTAAAAGCGACTAATCACGAATGGATGTTCCGTTTCGGCATGGATCTTGACCAATATGCAAGAGATCTTCATGAAATACTTTATAAAGCCTATTTAGGACTTTACAATTGTGAGAAATTCAAATTATCCGGCACAATAAAAGAACGCTGGAGCAATTTTATAAAAAAATCAACCTATCTATTTAGATATACTATACATAAAAAACTTTATGAGAAACATTCCCTTATTACGGCGCATTCATACAATATAAATGAAATGGGCGGACAATTTGTTGATGCGCTTATACAATATTATAACTCATTCAGCAGTTATAAAGATCGCGCGTCATTTTATCTTAAACTTGCCGCAGATTACGAAACAAAACTTATTGAAAAATCAATGCCCTCGTATTTATATGAAGAAGGAAAATTAAAAGAGAACGCAGCTTTTCTGGAAGACGCTATCAAAAATCTTGATGCTGTTTGGGAGAGAGATACAATAGCAAACTCTCTTGCCAGCCTTTATCATTCAGCTAAAAACAAAAAACAAAAAGAACGTTCATGGGCAGCCGCAGAATCATTATACCTGATGAATTCCGGCGCGCTGCTGCAGAATCTTATACGGCTGCCTGTGGAACTTAACGTTACCGGAGGCTCAAATTCCCAAAACAGGAAGACAATGAAAGCCCTGTCTAAGACCGGTTTTATGCCTGTTTCGGCGCGGAGCAGATATTCGTGCCGTTTTTCGCTGGATATTACCATCGCTGACGGCGCCGCGCAAGGTATAGTGCTCGACCGAATTTCTGGAAAAAGCATTACGCGTACAACCATTCCCCTAAACGATTTTTCCCGCGCGGCGTTATCCGAATTTGCAAATAAATTTTCCGCCGCTGTCTTTAATGTCAAGTAAAACAACAAAAATACCGATAAATAGCCGGAGACTTACGTTTATTTTATGAACCGGATTTCATGGGCGCTTGTTATATTTTTTGCCTCCGGCATACCGGTTTTTGCAAATTCAAGCATTACTTATAGAGAAGAATCAGAGAAGCGAATTGTACAAAGAATCCAATGGCAGGAAGATGATTCCGTTTTGAATTTTTTAGTTGAAATACAGAAAAATGAAAATGGCAAATGGATCAACAAAATAAATCAAATAACGGAAAATAACTATATTGAAATTTCACTTCTGCACGGCCTGTACCGGTATCGCGTTACGCCAAGCGATCTATTGGGACGGCGGCTTCCCGCAGCGGCGTGGTCTGAATTGTCTATTGCCCAGCTCTTTCAGCCTGAAATAACTAAATACGCTCCTGACACGTTCTATCTGGATGAAGACCGTGCTGAATTTACACTGAAGCTTACCGGAAGCAACATATTGCAAGAATCAAGAATATTTCTACGCGATGAGGGCGGTAAAGAAATCGAAGGAGATAGCTTTGCCGTATCAAAAAACGGTAAGACAGCTCAGTTAGAATATAAAAAAGCGGCGCTTTCTGAAGGCGTTTTCGATTTGGTTGTAGAAAACCCCGGAGGCTTAAATTCCGTGCTGCGAAATTTTAGAGTCATAAAAAACAAGTCCTCCAACAGACCGGATTCTCCCGCAAATTTTTATGTTTTTGAAGGATATGCGCCGTTTATTGCCTTTCCTGGCGTTTTTAACAACTATTTTGCCCGCCGCTTTTTTGAGTCGGGATTTAATATGCGCGCAGGCTGGCAGCCAATTAAATTTAAGAACGGCTTGCTCGGCGGGGAATTCAGTCCTTCATATCATTATCTATCAAAACCTGTCATGAATCCGAATTACAGCAGCTATAATATCAAAGCGCAGCTTCTTGATTTTAGAATAAACGCTGTTTGGAGTAAATTCCTTGCCTTGCGCTACAAGATTAACCTGCGCGCCGGCGCCGGTATTACTATTTTTACCGACGTTCATCTTGAAGAAAACAGACTGCGAAGCCCTATACAAGGCGGATGGACGCCATCGTTAGATATAGGAGCGTCAGTCTCTTTCCAGATTTTCTCTAATTTTTTTATTGACGCCGGCACGGAGCTTTTATACATAATCTCTGTTGATAATCCGCCTCCGGTATACTTGATGCCTGTCCTTGCAATAGGCTTTAAATTTTAAACTATCTCTGATATTCTTCAGAAAGATGCTAAATCTGCCTTGCTTCAAAAAGGTAATGCAGAAAATTAAATTCTTAAGGAAGGATGTGTAAAATGAAAAAGACTAATATACTTTTCGTGTTATTTTTGTGTCTTTTGGAATTTATTATAAGCTGTGAAAATTTCAATCCGTCATTTGAGGATTTTCTGGAAACCTCTGCCGACCCTGAAAATAAAAAGGGATTCCTTGCGTATGAAATCGTTATTACACCTTCCAGTTTATTCAGCAGCGACTCAGGACACTTCTCGCTTAATTTAGTTCCTTTAAGCGGCGGAGCTACCCTTGATTTAAGCTCAGACTGGATACTCCATAACAATATTTTATCATACAAAGCCGGCGCGCATAAAATACCTTATGGCGGGTACAAATTATCGTGCCGTGTACAGAATCCTCAATCTTCTTTGACCAATGAAACAACTATTTGGATTCTACCCGGAGAAACGTCAATATACAGCCGTTCTTTTTCTGAAGCCGATTTTACATCAAACAACTAGGAGGCGGCTTAACTGTTTTTAGACGGCTCTACCGGCAAAATATATTTTAGGTGTCCGTTTTCTTCGTATATTATTTTCTGGATAAACATTTCTTCAATGATTTTCTCTATATCTTCGTTCTGCTTGATTTTTAATAAGGTTTTTATGTGTCCGCTCAGCCCTTTTTTGCTTTTGGGCCGCTTATTAGACGTTACTTTATTGAGATTCTCCTTAATCCTTAAGATGTTTTCTTCTTGAACCTCATTCTGTCCGAAATCGTTCTGGGAATTTATAAAACTGCTGTTCAACTGTTTAAAGCTTACAATTCTTTTAATATCAAAATTCTTTAATTTTAAATATTCAATAAGCGGATCATAACCCGTATCTTTTGAATATATAATGTACTCCTTGTTTTTATATTGAGAAGTATAGTACCCAAGAAAATATACCAGAAAAAAATCCAACGCATTTTTTTTGCCAAATGAGCGTATCTGTATCCATTCTACCGAATCTCCATAAGGCTGAGTCATCTGAATTAAACTTACAGGTATTTTTTTTTGATTCTCGCCGACAATAATGAGCATCTTTATTTTTTCATTGATTATATCGGTATTTATATCCTGAACATTTTCATAATCGACTAGGATGTATGCATCATATTCCATAAGTAAAGCTCCGGTTGTATTTGCTTTTTTAATAATTCTAGCCTTTTATAACTTCACTGTCAATATCTGCGTCCGTACTCACGCCTACAGGACGCCTCGCTGACTAAACTCAGAAACAAATAGGACACCCAGCCTCGTGGTAGAATGGAAAAACCAAGACCATTGTACTGAGGAGGCAAGCCATGAAAGGCTCAATCGGGTGTCCTACAAGGATTGTA
>JAITHJ010000013.1 GCA_031280035.1 Spirochaetaceae bacterium
CCCTCGCTTTCGGCGTGCATTTCCGGCACGCGCAGCCCCATGCACTACGCCGCCGAAATGACAAAAAAAGAATTCCCGGATTGTATTACCGTGTTTATCGGGCCGTGCCTTGCCAAGCGGCAGGAAGGGCTTGAAGATGAATTTGTTGATTATGTGCTTTCCGCCGAAGAAATCGCCGCGCTTTTCACGGCGAAAGAGATTGACAGCGCAAAATGCGCGCCGCGCCGGGCGGAAAAAACGCCCACCGTTACAGGCCGCTGTTTTGCCAAATCAGGAGGCGTCGCGGAGGCGGTGCGCGTGCGGCTCAAAGACCCGTCGATATTGCGAGAGGCGGTCATTGACGGCCTTGATAAAGAGGGCATGAAGCGGCTTGCCGAATTCGGAAAGATTCAGGCGGGGGAAACGGCGGCGGATGCCGGTACGCCCAATCTTGTGGAAGTTATGAGCTGCCGCGGCGGCTGTATCGCGGGCCCGTCTGTGATAGTCAACCCCAAAACGGCGCTCAAGCTGCTTGGATAACAGTGATATTATTGATTAGATAAGGCGCGCTGCTGCGGAAAACGCGCTTAATACGACCACTTAAGGCCAAATGACGCCATAGGAATTTGAACGTCATATATCGCCTTGCTTCTTCCCTCGTAAAACTCTCCGGTACCGCTCCTGAACAGTATCGATTCAACTTTCGGTAAAAAAAATACCAGCACGTTCTCTCCCGCAGCGTAAAATTCAGCCTGTGTTCTCCCGTCCCGCTTATAAAAATAATAAGACAACTTCACGTCCAGCGGCATACTAAACGTATTACGTCTGTTATCCGAATAAAGCGAATCGTTACTGTACCGTACCGAATAATCGCCGCCCATGTTCAAGACACGATACGCATGAGAAAGATATTCCGGCTCAGGCGCGCCGGACGCAAAACCAAGCCGCGTATGCAATCCGACTCTCCCGTTAAAATTACAATTCACAACAAGGTTTATCGTATGAAACCGGTGATACTCAGGATAATACCACTTGTCAGACCCCGCCGCAAAATTCGAACCACGATACGCATACGTCCCCTGCGGATTGTTATAACGCGCATCGTTAAATGAATAGGAAAGCCACCCCGATAAAAACCGCCCCCCGAATTTCTTCAGCATCACATCAACGCCAAATATACGGCCATACCCGTCAAAGTAATATACATACCACGCCGTATCGTTATCTAACAACGAAAACGTGCTGTAAGGATGATTCGTTATCCGCTTATAATACGCCTCAATATCAATCCCAACCCCGCCGAAAAAATCCGCCTTTACCGCAATAATGCTCGTCCAGCTCTTTGTCTGCTCAAACGAAAGAAGCCCCGTTTTGCTGTTCTCCAAAGTTACCGCATCGTTCATCGAAGAAAAAAATCCGCTGCCGGCGGCAAGCGTCAACGATTCAATGTTATACGCATTTGAAAGCAGCTCGCAGCTAATATTAAAACGCGGATTTGCCGCAACAGGAGCGTTCACGCCAATACCGTCCGTTATCAGATAAATATGATCAAAACGTACGCCCAATTCAGCGGAATACCGCTTTCCGGCAGGCATCCACTCAACCGTACTCCAAAACGAAGAAAAATACGCGCGGTTGTCAATGTCAGGATAGTACGCAAAAACCTGTCTGCGCTGACCCGGCGCGTATTCCCAGTCAATATGCCCCTTCTTGCCGTGCCGCTGTGTCCGCCATTGCTGCGGAAGTTCCTCCACTCCAGCGGACAGTATAACCGCATCGTCTATCTGCCACTCATAATCCAAGTCAAACTGCATATTAAAATGCGGCTCTTCCCGCTTGTCTTTCCAGCCATCGCCTTTATTCGATTTTGATTCATGCGTAACAACAAGAGCATCATAGCCCGCCCCTAACGCCGCTTTAATCATCATGCTGGATGCAGGCGTAATCGTAAAACCAGCGTTTATAAAACTTATGATATTAGACCAGTCGTAATAAAGTCCCGTCTCCGCCTTATATATAAGCTGCGCCATCGCATCATACGGATCGTAATTTACAACAACGCCGTCATGCCCCGCATATCCATTGAATATCGTCCTAAAATAAGGCGTCCAATCATAATATGCTGAAAACGCGGCGCTGTTTATAAAAGGCGCTTTGGTTATCGCTTCAGCCGGCTCCAGAAGCGGCGTGAACCCCGCAAGCCTCTTTGCAAGCGCAAAATAGCTGTCCCAATAACTGTACCTGCCAAACAGCGCCGCCCCGCCGCCGCCCGCCGAAAAAGACAACGCCGCATCAAACGTGTTCGTCGATACGTTTACCTCAAGCGTTGCATAATCCGGCGGCGGCTTGTTGGAAACAACATCAAGAATACCGGAAACCGTCCACCCGTACCGCGCCGAAAATACGCCGTGTGAAATTACCGCCGTCTCAACCATCTGCGGCGCGAATATCGAAAAGCCGCCGTCCCAATGATACGGCTTCTTAATATAGAATCCGTCCAGTATTGCAACTAAGTCCCCGGGATCGCCGCCGCGTAAAGACGGCTGCGCGTTGAACATCCCCGCATAACCAACTCCGGGAAGCAGTTTTACCGAACTCATAACATCTTCCGCAAGTCCAATCTCTGAGGCAATATTCCGCTGCTCTTCAGGAAGCGCAACGCTCCTGCCTGCTTCTCCGGTCTCTGAAAAACGGCTGCGCGCTTCGAATACAAGTTCTTTGTTCTCAAGCAGCGCATCGTAAGGAATCGTAAGCGCAACCGTAATAAATGCCTCACCCGCTGAAATCCGCGCCGTTACGCCGGTATATCCGGGATACGATACCTGAATGGATGCGCTCTCTTTGTCAGGAACTGTAATAACAGCGCGTCCCTGATTATCACACTGAATAACGCTGCCGTCACGCAGCGTCAGTAAAGCGCCCTCAAGCGGCAGCGCAAAATCAGCATCCTCAACGGTAATCGTAACATCGCGGGCAGACGCCGCTGAAAGAACATAAAAAAAGATTAGTACGCTAAACGAATAGCGAATACAGGCTTGTATACAATTAAAAAACATCTGGATTATTTATTTTATTTTATGGGCGATATTTTTTCAAGCGCAAGCGGATTATTGATACACCGAAGTATCTTAAACAACAATAAAGAAAATTTGATTTTTTCCAAAAATATTAGAATATTATTTTGTGTCGCTTAAATCAATTTATAATGAGCTGGTAAAATGGATGTTTCAAAAGTGTTTTTAAAAATCATAAATATTTCTTTACATTGTTTATGCATATTATTTCTCTCTTTATTTTCAGTTATAGCTGTCGCTTCTCTAAAATTTGATACTCAAAAATACATTTTAGAAAATATACTTAATGGCGGGCCTGTCGTCGATGGTTATGAAGTGTTTTATCTGTACTATTTGATATTCATCACTTCATTTATAGTGTATTCGATACCTGCATTCATCATCGTAAATATAAAACCAAAAAAATATTCAAATAGAAAAATGTTATTAACAACAGCAGCCTTTATTATAATATTAAGTATGCTCTATTTAATGTTTAATGATTTTTATCTGCTGTTTTTATTGATTAGTCTGCCGTTATTGCAAAGACTTTTTTCACGAAAGAACCAGCAAAATACAGAAAAGCGTTCAGCCTTCACATAACTAAGACCGCTTATCAGTTACTGCCGGATTTCTTTTGACTTTCCCCAATACTTATAATCGTAGCGGTTAAAGCCGAAGCCGATAAAAGGACTTATGCCGACAATGGATTTTACGTCCCAGCCGGACGCGGCGCCGTTATATGATTTTTCGACGTTCGTATAACTTATAAAAGTATAGGACGGACTAAAGCCGGCAGCCACATAAAACACATTGTTTATGTCAAACTTTAACTGCGCCTCGCCGCCGATTCCCAAATTAACCAAACTCGCCGAATACGTATCCTTTGTGTCCTTAAAACCGTAGTTTATCATGTCTAAATTAAGGTCTGCGCCAATCCCCCAAAGCAAAATCAGCCGCCCGGAAAAACTATGTCTAAATCCAACACCTATTATAGCTTCCTGTATCAAACCGCCGTAAGTGTCGAGATTGGAATCTCCCTCTATTTTTTGCATAGATACAGGGACTATCCAATTGCCATGAGCAAATAAACCGATGTTCTTTTCATTCCAAAATCCGTAAGCGGTTATATATCCACCGGCCATTCCTTTATCTCTGTCTGATAATTGGCGTTTATCCGTAATAGTAAATAAATGTTTGTAAGACGCGCCAATAGTGAGATAGGATTCTTGAAAGGCCGCTGCCTGAAAAACAACAACAGCGAAACAGCCAATAAAAAGAATCTTTTTCATAAAGACCCTCCTAAAAAAATATTAGAGGCAATCCTAAAGAAGTATAAAGCCGAAATAATAAATAAAACAGGAAAGAATGCCAAGCCTGCTTTTTTATGCTCACGAAAATTTTGCGTTCGATGAACATTGATTTCCATGGCCGGAATCGCCCGCTGCTTGACAAAAAATTCAGTTAATGTTAGTATTTGCTAACTCATGGCACTAGTGTCTTGCGGTTCACGTTTATTTTTTGGAGGAACGTATATGGCAGTGGTTTTGATTGGCGGTATGGACAGGCTGTACCGGCAGTATGTTGGGGCGGCGGAAGAACGGGGCGTTGCGCTCAAAGTGTTTAATGGACAGGAGCGGAGCATCGAAAAACAGCTTGGCGGCGCGGATTTCTTGATTATATGCACGGCAAAAGTCTCTCACAGCGCAAAAAGAGAAGTCCTCTGTTATGCGCGGCGAAAAGGCATTCCTGTACGTTTTGTCCATTCCGCCGGAGTATCATCACTCCGCTGCTGTCTACAGGAATGCGCCGTGTGTCCGGCGGCGGCGGCGTGTAACCGGTAAAACGGTACTCGTGCGCGTAATGTAAAAATTAAAGAAAGGGTTGTCTTTAATTGAGGAACTATTATATAGTAGATTCATGCAAAGAAAATGTCCGCGCTGCGCAAATTATTTTTTCATCCTAAAAGGAGAACTCGTTGCGGCAACGGCCTGATATGCCGGTAAACACAAGATAGTCAACGATTCTTGAAATTGATGAAAAATATATTCAACAACAAATGGCTTTTCTATAAAAACGTCCCGAATATTTTATCATTGATGCGAATGCTGCTCGTTTTGCCTTTTATACTCATCATTCACGATATTCATGTTTATGAATGTACAAAAAATCTAGGGTTAGTGATTATCTTCTTTACAATAATACTATCAGACGTCATCGATGGATATTTAGCAAGAAAGCTAGAATGCGCGTCAAGAACAGGAGCAAGATTAGATGTAATCGCAGACGCATTCTACATAATTTCATCTTTAGCGGCTTTTGCGTATTTTAAAATTATTCCCGCATGGTTTATATTTATTATGGCGTTAAAGCTGTTTGAGTTTATTATAACATCAAGGTTAATAATAAAGAAACAAAATTCTGAAAAATCATTTATTTCTGATAAAATAGGCAAAATATCAATTGGTATTGTAATGTTATTGCCCGGAATATTCGTATTCCGGTGTATAATAATCGATTATAAAATAGTAATGAATATAATGATATACCTTATTACAATAATACTCGTTCTATCGTCTATAAACAGAATAACGAACATGACAAAATACGCCTGCCGTTAGAGCGTATTTTATCATGATATTTTCAGCGTTATCCTACAGCGGCATACAACATATCATCGCTGCGCCGTTATGCGGTAGAAGTTATGTGCCGGAAGAAACTGTCCACGCGGTACGTACGCCTATCGTAAAAGAAACGCCCGGCATATAATAGCTTGCAAACGATTCATAATGAGCGTTCAGAATATTACGCGCCGCCATAAAGAATGTTATATGTTCGCCAATATTCTGATTGACCGTTGCATTAAGAACGCAATAGGGAACAAGTATCATCAGGTTTGTGGTATCCGCATAACGAGTTGACTCATAATGCGCCTGTACTATAAGCGAGCCTGTTTTCCAGCCAAGATCAAGCGATGCGCCGATAATATGCGATGGGATATAGGGAACGCGGTAGGACGATTGAAAAGTCAAGCCGCCAAACAAAAGCCAGCTTAACTGCGCTTGATAGTTTAACGCAAGCGCAGCTGATGTAACAGGCGCGTTGTCCAGCTTAATGCTCAATTTGGGATGGATGTCAAACCCGCCCAAATATGCCGTGCCAACATTTTCCGGCGACCAGCGTCCTCCGGCGCTTTTTACCCAATGAATGGAATCGGTTGTCCATGTGCCGTATACGGCGCTTTCCAGCGAAAAATTATCGTGCGGCGACCAGTGCAGGCTTGCGTCCGCGCCCCAGCCGTCTTCAGGCTTCAGGTCTGGATTCCCAACAAACATATTATCAAGACTGCGGTAATAAAGATCGTCAAAATCAGGAAACTTAAAGCAGCGGAAATAGTTGTTCTTCAGCGTGAGCGTCTTATGCGCCTTCCAGCTTATGCCGAACTTGGGAACGGCGACAGCTTGTTTGGTATCGCTGACGCCCTTTACTGAAGCGATAATCATAAGCGGCGTTACCGGCGTACATTCGCCTGTTATATAAACGCCGCCGTTATTTCCTGTCTTAACAGGATCCGTTTCCGTTGCGCTTTCTGAATTGATATAGAGAAACCGCCAATCCGCGCCAGTCCGCATCGTAAACTTGTCATGCGCGTACCATGTCCAGCGGTTTATTCCGGTGATATAATGATCATTACTTGATATATCAACGCCATAATGAGTATCGGACTTTTGATAACTCAACGAAGCCTCAGTCGCCAAGCCTTCACGGAACACAACAGGCGCGTTAATCATGATGTTTTCGGTAATTTGCATATCGGTGGAAAGCGCGCTGCCTACCGAGTTCATCGTAATCGGAAAATTTTTGTGCGCATAATAAAACTTGGTATCGGAAAGCAGCGTGGCGTTGAGGGGAAGATTCCATACAAAAGACGCATCCGCGCCGGTGTCAATCACTTCATTACTTTCTTTACGGCGGGCAAACCCATAATCATCTTTGTAAAGATAATGATTTCCCGCATTGTTTCCAAAAAGAGACGCCTTCCACGAAAATAATTGTCCGCCGCAGCCTGCAAACAGATTCAGCGACTGCGTATCAATAATATCTTTGTATTCGGGTTCCGCTATCCTGCCTCCTGAAAGGCGGGCGTTGTATTTTCCGGGCATATAGCCTGTATTTGAAAGCACCATGCCGATGCGAAGAACAGGCGGTTGTTTTTTTACGGTGATAATATTGATAACGCCGCCCAGCGCTCCCGACACATTGTATTTGGTATCAGAGCCGCCGTATATCACTTCGATGCGCTCTACGCTGTTAAGGTCGATCTGCGTTACGTCAAACTCTCCTGAACGCGGCGAGTTTGCCGGCACGCCGTCTATAAGAACGGCGATACGCTCCGTATCAAAGCCGCGCAAATTCATATCGGTTTGATTTCCGTAGCTGCCAAAGCGCGTTACGCTCATATCGAGTTCTTCTTCAAGCAGCGCGGCTAAATCCTTTGCGTTTCTGCGTTCAATCGCGTCTTTTTCAATAACGCGCATTTGCTGCGTTGTTTCGCGCGTTCCGGTAACGGTAAGTCCGGCATCGCTGCCAAAATCAAGATAATTGTCTTCGTTTTCCTGCGCGCTTTCCTGTTTTGTATTCCGCTTCTTTTCTTCTGTCTTTTGTTTTTGTTCCTGCGCATATATGCCGGCGTCTCCAAACAAAAAGACGAATGCGGCGATTATCAGCAGCGGTATGGGTTTTTTACTATTCATATCTATCGCTCTCTATCCTGAGGAATAACGACGCCCCAGCTTATATATTCCGCTTCGTATTCTACTGTGTTACTGGCGATGGCCTCTGTAAGCGTTCCTTTTTCGGTATAGTAATGCTCTCCGGCATACAGGGCGGCAAGGTCAACAGCGTTGGCCATTTGCACAACATTGGACGAAAGCTCGCGGTAATAGATACCGAAAAACGGTTTTTCACCCTTTTCCAAATCCTGTCCGCCGTTATAGCCGTTCGGGTCCCAAAGCCATTGAGGGTCGCAGCTTACTATATACTCAATGATGATTGCGCCTCGTTTTGGGTCGTCATTAAAAATATTGACCGCCCGCACTACGCCCATATAGGCAAAGCCCCAGCTTGCCTGAGGAGTAGAACCGTCATCGTACATCCCATAACAGGTATCATCGTAAAGAACAATGTAGTCGTCATCGCCAATCTGATTATTTACATAACAGACGATATCTCCGTCCCAGTCAGGAAATATCGCGGTTGCCTTTGTCCGCCCCCACGCATCAAAATCACTTTTTTTTCCTATGCGGTAACCGTCAGTCCGCATTAGACCGTAGTGGGAGTACCACACGCCCTGCAACGAACTCATGCGCCGTTCAAAAACAGGGTGTCCCGGATATACGGTATCGCTCTTATCCGCGCCGCCGAGCGTACCGTTATCACAGGAAAGCGCCAACAGCGCGCACACAAGAATCCACAATGCCCGCCTGTTGTTTTTCGTAAGCGGCCCTGCCGTCTTCATATTGTTTTGGCAGGAACTAAATCTCTGCCCCCCCCCGAAGGTTCTAACGCGCCGTTGTGCGCCTTTTT
>JAITHJ010000038.1 GCA_031280035.1 Spirochaetaceae bacterium
GGGGGAATAAGTATGTATGCGGAAATGGCACTGCGGAGTGAAGGCATGAAAGCTTTAATCAACAGTCTTGGACAGGTAGAAGCGGAACGCTTTATAAGCCTTATTATCAGGGAACCGTTTGATTATACCGAATGGCAAAGGGATTTATTTAACGAGATGTCTGTAAAAGAACTCAGCGGTCTGGCAATGGAAGCCTACAAAAAACAATGAACCTGCGCCGCCGCGTAACGGGGGAGACGGCGGAAGTTTATCAGGTCTTTCTGAAGATCTACGGCAGACAGCAATGACTTTCCTTGATTACCATGTCTAAATACGCCGGCCTTACGCCGTTTTTTCTGTCTGAGCGCAATTATTTACAGCAAGCCGGATAAATTCTTCCCCCAATTCTTTTATTCCCTCACCGGAAAAAACAGAAATGCCGGTAACTTCTTCATTGTTGTACCGCCGCTTTAATTCGATAAGCCTTTCCGCTGCACCTTCGGTATCAAGTTTTGTACCAATTATTACGCGCTTCTTTTTAAGCAGCGCGGAAGAAAATCCGGAAAGCTCCGCTTTTAGTATATCAAAAGCGTCTATATACCGCTCGTCTGAAAGATCAATCAAGAAAGCAAGCGCTGTTGTCCGCGCAATGTGTTTAAGAAACCGGATACCCAATCCCGCTCCGCCCGCCGCGCCTTCAATAAGACCCGGTATATCAGCAAGAATCACATCACGGTCATCAAAACGCATAACGCCGAGATTAGGAATTTTTGTAGTAAATGGATATGCCGCAATTTTCGGGCGGGCGTTCGTAAACCGGTCAAGCAAAGAAGACTTTCCGGCGTTTGGAAAACCAACAAAGCCTATGTCAGCAATTATCTGTAACTCAACGCGAAGCCGCACTGTTTCTCCGGACTTGCCGGACAGTGCTTTACGCGGCGCCTGATTTACCGAAGACTTAAAATGCACATTACCCCACCCTCCGTTGCCGCCTTTTAAAAACAGAAAGCTGTCTTGCGATTTTCCAAAATCATGAATGATTTTGCCCGTAGCGTCTTCTTTAAGCACGGCGCCGGGCGGAACAGGAACTACAATATCAGCCCCATTACGGCCAAAACGTTCAGAGCCTTCGCCGTCATGCCCATTTTCAGCTTTAAACTTTTGTTGATACCTCAAATGAGAAAGCGTACGTAAATTATTTTTAACAATAAAAACAACATTACCGCCGCGTCCGCCGTCTCCGCCGGAAGGGCCCCCATGCGGTACGAATTTCTCGCGCCTAAATGCTATACAGCCGTTACCTCCGTTGCCGGAAGCAACTTCAATAAGCGTTTCGTCAGCAAAATTGTTCAACCTTGCAGTACTACAGCGAATTTACGTCCACGACGCTCTGTAAAAGATACCATTCCGTCAGCAAGGGCAAATAACGTATAATCGCCTCCACAGCCAACATTGTTCCCCGCATGAATTTTTGTTCCCCGCTGCCGCACTATAATACTACCCGCTTTAACGCGCGCGCCGCCGCTTGCTTTTATTCCAAGATACTGAGGGTTTGAATCGCGGCCATTTTTTGCGCCGCTTCCGCCTCTTTTCCGTGCCATTACGAGCCTCCAGTTAATCTGTTCAAGATTAGTGAACGAACCCGTTTTTGTCAATATACCATGCCGCATCATGATTCCTTTGACTTGTATGAGATACTGCGGGCGGCGGTTCGCCATTGCCGTTAAGCATTTTTTATCAGTATAATGGCTTTATGTTCAATAGTATTCGTGGAGAAATAACACAAAAAAACGCCGGCATAATTTACATGATGACAGGCGGCATAGAATGGGAAATACACATGCCCGGTCATGACATCAGCGCGCTTCCTGATTCAGGCGCAAAAACAGTAGTATTTACATGGCTTTGCCACCGTGAAGACAGCATGACGCTTTTCGGATTCGCTAATGAAGAGCGGCGGGAAACATTTCTTGAATTGTTAAAGGTCGAAGGGATTGGGCCAAAAGGAGCATTAAAAATATTAAGCGGCATAACGCAACGCGATCTTGAAACAGCGCTTGAAGCCGGTGATATAACAAGGCTTGAAGCAGTACCTGGTCTTGGTAAAAAAACAGCTCAAAAAATGATTCTTGCGTTAAAAGGAAAAATCGTACAATCAACAGACAAAAAAGAACCGCCGACCAGCCGGTATAACGATCTTGCCGGCGCGCTTGTAGAAATGGGCTACGAGAAACGCGCCGCCATAAGCGCGCTAGACCGCGCCGCATCTGAAATAGCCGAAGCAACGCCGGAAGCGGAAAAAGAGGCGCTTCTATTCAGGAAGGCTATTTTATATTTATCTGGTTCATAACGAACATACCGTTTATAGTACTCACTATGCGCAACAGCGCCGGCGGTGATCCAACTTCGTTTTATTCACTAGAACACCGCGGCGTTAATTATCGGCAAGAAGTTTTTGTTTTTCTGATATTCTTGCAAGAACTATATTTGAAAGAATTTGATACCTTTTTGGGAGAATATCGCCGCCCGGAGAATCATACTTTAAGAGCAGCGCCTTAAACTCATCTTTTGCCGCGCTGTATTTTCTTTGTTTATAATGAATCAGCGCAATTCCATACTCCGCGCCGCAAAACATATCGTTATCAAATGGGAACCGCTCGATAATAGCTTCATAATACTGTATAGCCTGATTATATCTATCGCGATCCATTGCAGACTGCGCCATTTGAGTAATCTCCGCAGCCGAAACATCATTCGGTATAGATACCGGCCCTGAATAACAAGCCGCAATAAAAACCGCTATAGCATACACAACTTTTCTATTTTTCATAAACTGCCTCTTCATCAAAAAACATTAAACTATATTACCGCTTATTTTGCAAATGTCAATTCCGCCGTCTTTAAAGCGCGCATCATGATTCAAATATTTCATGACAAAACAACGCTGCGGCCTGTGAAATATTTAAGCTCTCTACATTTCCCGTTCCAGGAACGCGCAAAAGTACAGGACAGCAGTTTTTTACTTCTGGCGGCAGGCCGCATTCTTCATTGCCCAGTACAAGGGCAACACCCGGACGCCGTCCAAGCTCTTTTGTTTTCTCCTCGATACAAAATTGTACATCACGGACGCGGCGTCTTGACCGGTGATCCGCTCCTATCACAAGCAGCGCTTCCGCCGCATCACGAAGGAAACTCTCTGTACGGCGTACAGAACGTACCGTAACAAACATCATACCGCCTTCCGCTGCGCGATAAGCCGCCGTGGTAAGTCTTGCCGCATCATCCCGCTCTGAAACAATAACAAAACGTACATCAAAAAACGCCGCCTGCCTGATTATTGCTCCAAGATTAAAATCATTGCCAACATCATGCAATACAATACCAGTCAGCCCCTCTTTGGACCAGATCAAAAGATCTTCGCCCGCAAGCGGCTGAATGCACGGCTCAGTTATCATTGCGACTATTCCCTGATGATGCGGCGTTTTACATATCCGCTCCAGTTCAATATCTTCGCATATTTTGTACGGCCGTTTCCGTTTTGCAAGACTTGAACAAATATACGAAAATTCCAGCATTCTGTCTTTACGAAGAAACAGTCTGTTGATTACATCCGGCTTGTTATCTACAATCGAACGAACAGTATTCAATGAACAAACTGCAAGTTCTTTTGTCAATCTATTAAACATAAACCGCTCCTGTATCTATTAATCATCTTGAACGCGGCCATGAAGCTGCCGTAACGCCTCCCATTACAAAAAAAGCGCCAATCCATTGCAGCAAAGTCAGCCGTTCTTTCAATACAAAAAAACTTGCGACGGCTGTTATCACGGGAGTACAATTTATAAACAATGACGTTACCGATACTCCAAGAACATCCAGCGCATAAGCGTAAAGCATATAACAAAGCGCAGAACAAAATACAGCCAGAAAAAGCACATGACCTATTATAACTCCATCAACAAGCATCCAGCTGTTTTTTTCAAAAACGGCAAATAAACATAAACCCGCCAAGCCAAAAAAATTCTGCCAAAAAATAACATATATCTGTGAGCGGCGCGTAAATAATGGGCGCGTCAGAAATCCATAAACTACCCAGCAGATTACAGAACATATCATAAATACATAACCCAATGGATTTCCTGAAAGAGAGATTGAAATACCTGATACCATAATTACTCCCGATACCGAGAATGCGGTTCCTATCCATTGGCGCGGTGCAATATTTGTTTTGAGCAGTATTACATCACACAACATCGATAGTACGGGTATAAATCCTATTATAATTGATGCTTCTGAAGCGCCGGTTAGATCTACGCCGTTATTTTCAAAATAGAAATAAAGCGATACGCCTGTTATGCTTGTTAAAATCAACAAAGGCAAATCCTTAAATGACAGCGTTTCTTTTGCTTCGCCGCGCTGTGTAAGACGCATATCATTTATCAGTTTCATTATATAAAGGCATACTACAGCAATTGAAAATCTTAACGCGCCCAGAGTCATAGGCTTTAACGCCTGCATAGAAACCTTGATTGATATAAAAGAAAATCCCCAGAACAAAACACAGATGATCATAAAAAAGAATGCTTTTTTTTTCGTTTCGGTTTTAAGGGTCATTATTCCTCAAAGAATTCTTTATGCAGACTGCATATAAGATCTTTTTCTTCCGTATCGTTTACAACAAAAGATATGTTTACTTTACTTGCTCCCTGAGAAATCATCTGTACTGGTATATCAAGTTTGGTACATACCGCAAAAGCGCGTTCAAGGATAGCTGCCGATTCTTTTATATTACAAACAATCGTAATTATAGCCTTATTTACTTTTGCTTCAACATGAGCGATTCGGGAAAGTTCTTCTGAAAGAGATTCAATGTCATACGTTGAATCAAGCGTAACTGAAACAGAAACTTCACTTGTAGCAACCATATCAACAGAAATTTTCCGGCGCGCAAACGCCTGAAAAACTTCCGCCAAAAACCCGCTCTGTCCCAGCATATGCGCCGAAACAATATCTACAAGAACAACACCGTGCCGTGATGTAAGCGCGCATACGGGACTGGCGGAACGGTTAATATGCGCCGTAATGCGTGTACCCGCCGCCGCCGGATTATACGAATTCTTTACAAGAACCGGCGTTCCGGTTTTAATACATGGAAGCATGGCTCTTGGATGCAACACCTGCGCTCCAAAATAGGCAAGTTCCGCAGCTTCGTCGTACGTAACTTCGGCAACAGGGCGCGCATCTGTTATAAGTCTTGGATCGCATGTCATTATGCCGTCAACGTCTTTCCATACCTGCGCTTCTTCTGCGCGGCAGGCAGCCGCGATAAACGTTGCTGTTAAGTCAGAACCGCCGCGTCCTAAAGTCGTAATACGTCCTAATTTGTTCTTCGATATAAAACCTGTAACAACAGGTAAAACACCCTCATCAAGCAGCGGTACAAGCACAGCGGGTACGCTTTGCCATGACTCATTTGTTATCTCAGGCTGGGATTCGTCCAAATCGCATAAAAGACCAATATCCCATGCGTCAAACGCCTTTGCGTTTATGCCAATCGATCTAAAATACATTTCCGCAACGCGTACGGAAAGTCTTTCGCCAAATGATAAAAGAATATCGCGTGTCCGCGGAGAAAATTCTGAAATCAGTGAGATACCGGCAAGAAGAGAGCCAAGTTCGGCAAGCAATACGCTGATATTTTCCGGCACTGATTTTGCAAGACCAAGTTCTTTAAGCGCGCTAAGGTGAATATCAGTTATTAATTCCAAAGATTTTTCTACCGCAACGGGGCCATTTTTAAGAGAATTTTCCGCAGCATTTAGCAGAGAGTCGGTGGTATCTCCCATAGCGGACAATACTACAACTGGTTTACGGTCAAGGACGGATTTTATTATTTCCGCAATTGAACGAATACGCTGTGCATTGGCAACGGAACTTCCGCCGAATTTCATAACTATCATTGTAATATTTTAGCTGAGATTAAAATTTGTTTTCAAGCGGTCAATCAACCTTAAAAAAATATATAACAAGAGCGTCATTTCCTTTTGAGGCAACAATACCATCGTGTATCTTTTCTGGAGAAATATACTCAAGAATCAGTGTACCATTTGTTTCGATTTCACTGTTGATTTTGTATAAGAAATTCACGGTTCTATCAGCGCCGCCTATTGTTTTAAAACGAAATGACAATACGCCATTATAAAACTCTGTAAGCTCATCGCTGATATTATAACGTATTTCGACTTTGCCTCTTCCAAGCGCTGACACAGGAATATAATCAGGAACGAGCATTTCAAATTCATCCCAAAGGAAATCAGCTTCTTCTGTTAATGTCAGATGACCGAACATTGCGCTGGAAAACTCGCGTCCTACTGCATAGAGGCCGGCGTAAAGAGAATCACGGCGGTTTTTTTCCTGATTGATAAGGTCGTCAACAGAGACAGGCAGCGCTGCAAAATCAGCGGTTACCGCCATGCCGTCATTATCAATAAAACGCACTGTAAGATTATTATCAGATACAAGCGTCATGGTAAGTGAAGTGCCGTCAAAACGCCATGTACGTTCACCAACGCTTCTAATTACCGTATACTGAAAAGAACGGTCTATATCGCTCGTATATACGGTCGCAATACCGGTATCTTCACCGGTGGAAAATCCCCAACGCTTTGACAGCGCGTCAATATCGAATTTACCGCTGCTGAGCATAGTATAATAAACATGCGCTGACCATACTTTTGCCTGTACAGTCTGCAAAAGCGAATCTTCGACAGTACCGGAACCGCTCTGTCCTGCGTTAAGGGGACCTGTTGTATGGTCAAAAAGCCTAAGCCGGTAAGAAAAGCAATAACCGCGTGTGCCATCGGCAGTTAAAATGCGGTACCAACTGCCGGGAAGCGGATCTCCGGTGGCTGAAATTGCAGGCGCGCCTTCCGCTATTGAAATAATTTTTATAATTTCACCAATACGAAGCCGATATACGCGCGCGGCGCTGTTATCCGGCGAACTTCTGATAGGCAGTCCGTCTTGAAGCGTTTCAGCATATTTAAGGGCATATTCCGCAAATTCAGCGGCGTACCGTTTAGCGCCACCACGGCTTCCGGAAAGTTCAAGCTGAGCAAGCGGTATTTCAAGCTTGTCTTCCTTAAAATCTTTTTTACGAAATGCCTTTGGAACGCCGACAATCCATTTTTTTTCGATATTTGATTTGACATAAACCGGAAGAACCGTACCGGACGGTATTCCTGTTTCTTCGTTTGTCCAGAGCAATACGCCCCACCCAAGTTTTCGCTGACATGAAGCGCACAACACCGACAGCAAAAAGAAAACTGTTAGAAAAAAAACCGGATTTTTTTTATGAGACATTTTTTATTTTTATATTTTGTAGACTGGTAAATGTTCTCATAACGCATTTAGAGCTTATAGAGACAAGAAATAGTTTAAATAATACCACTCCTTGTCTCTATAATTTAATCTAAATTTTCATTTTTTAAGAAAAATATCTTTTCAAAAGCCCTTTAAATGCTGAACCATGCCGGGCCTCGTCTCTTGCCATCTCATGTACGGTATCATGAATTGCATCATAACCTTTCTCTTTCGCGCGTTTGGCCAAATCAGTTTTACCAGCGCATGCGCCTGTTTCAGCATCAACACGAACTTCAAGATTGTTTTTTGTACTCACCGTAAGCACGTCGCCAAGAAGCTCGGCAAATTTCGCCGCATGCTCTGCTTCTTCAAACGCTATTCGCTTATAAGCTTCCGCAACTTCAGGATAACCTTCACGGTCAGCCTGACGGCTCATTGCAAGATACATTCCTACTTCAGTACATTCACCATTAAAGTTTGCTATTAGATCTTTCTTTATATCGTCTTCAACATCTTTAGCAATACCAATAACATGCTCTGAAGCATAGCTACCGCCTGCTGTTTGTTCTTTAAACTTTGAGGCAGGCGCTTTACACTGCGGACATATATCAGGAGCTCTATCACCCGAATGAACATACCCACATATTAAACAAACCCATTTCTTCATAAATTTCCTCCATAATTTTTAATATTAATTTTACACATCATCGTGTTACTTTTGATTTTAAGTTTGCAATAACTTTATCGGTTATGTCAATTGCCTGGCTGTACCAGAAAATTCCTTTGTTATCACGCAGATTTAGAACCATACTATAACCTTCGCTTTCAGCGACAACCCGCGCTGCATTGTAAACTTTATTAAGAAAATCAGAATTTTCTGGAATTTTAGGTTTTTGTTCTTCAAGTTTTCTTTTTTCAGTTTCAAAATAAATTTTAAGCGAATCGGTTTTCTTTGTTACCTCAACTTCCAGTTTGCGCGCCTCAGATTCGTTATTATTCGCCGCTGCATCGGCCTGCCGGCGTTTCAAATTTTGAATCTCTTCGGTGCGTTTATCAATTTCATGCTGAATTTTAGCGCTGCGTTCTTCCCAATCACGGACTGCTTTTGAATCAGTTTGAAAAGCAACGTAAATTCTAGCTAAATCAATGACAGCAAACCGTGTTATTTGTTGAGCAGAAAGAGCAACTACCTGTAACAGTCCCAACAACAACACATAATAAAGCCTTTTCATCCTGCTCTCCTTCAGGTTAATTTTTTTTTAGAACCGATAACTGCTATTACAACTATATAATACCAACAAATAATTAATATGTCGATATAGCAAACGAAAGTACAAAATCTACGCCGCCTTTTTTTCCGTCTCCGCCAATCGAACCCGGCATAAACTGTACTTGACCATCAACAATTTTAAATCTTTTTGCAAACAGAAACCTGAACGGGAACTGCGGTATTGCAAAACGTAAACCGCCGCCAAAACTAAAACGCATTCTCTCAGCAAAAGTTTGTCCGTTATCGTCAGAAAAAAGTTTGCTGGGTTTGCTGGCGACTTCGGCGGCGTCAAAAAAGCCGTCAACGGATAGTACATTCGGAACGAGCGGAATTCGCAATTCCGCCCAGTTTTCCCAAAGTGCAAAACCGCGAACTGAACGCTGATCCTGCCAGCCCCTGCCTATAAACATCCCGTCAATAGCAAGCATATTTGCCTGTTCTATAACAGGACTTTCCATTCCCAACTGCGGTAAAATATATAAAAATCCTGTATGTATTCCAAAAACGCCTTTAAACGCCCATTTATCCGATACAGGCAAATTCCACAATGTAAAAAAACATTCAGCTTTACTGTCGCTTCTGGTAAAGTATTCTTCTTCAAGCGGATCGGGCAGCAATCCATAAAAACCCAAACGCTGACTAAGATAATATCCTTTAGACGGATCATAGTAAACGTCTCTTTGATCAAGAGATACGCTCAGTGAAATTGACGATGCCGGCGTCCATGAATTCCGTTCACGCAAGGCGCGGTCGAATGCCCGAAAGCGTTCACGGTCATAATCATTATACTTAAAGCCAACCCTTGGGCCGCCGCCAAGTCCCAAAATACCAAAAGGAGTTCCCCAGCGGTATCCTGTAGAGAACCCAAGAGATATATTTTGCTGTTTATAGGTAAAAAGATATTCATCAGATGGAATTCTATCGCTGTTGATATAATCTTCATAAGAAGGGAATCCGTCAGGATAGGCGTAATCCTCGTCTCCACGCCAAAGCGGCGGATGATTATTCATTAAGGCAAGACGGCTGGCATACTGGTACGTCATATCAAAACCACCGGAGAGCGGAAGTCCGAAAAGCCATCTTTTGGTATAATTTACCGACAGGCTTAGGAGATCCGGCGATAAGTTTCCTTCAACGCCAAAAATATTGCCGTTACCCATAAAATTTCTGTCGGTCAATTTTACCATAACCGACATTGGAAATGAATTTGGGTCTGAAGTACCGGAAAAAGTCAAACCGGCCTGTACGTCAGTTGTCGGCTGCTCTTCAACCGTTACAATCAAATCCAAAAGTCCGTCTACGCTTCCCGGCGGCGTATCAGGAATAACGCTGGAAAAGTATTGCAGGTTATACAGATTTCTATAGCCTTCAAGTATTTTAGATTTTGAAAAAATATCGCCAGGTTCCAGTGGAATTTCGCGTATGATAACATTATCTTTTGTTTTTTTATTGCCTTTTATTATTATATGCTCAACATAGGCGCGGTCTCGTTCCGTTATTTTAACCGTATAGCTTATCATTCCCTGTTCAACATTGCGTTTTTCAACAGGTGTTATAGTATTGTAGATATATCCATTTTCATAATAAAGATCTGATACACGCATTAAATCAGTTTGCATTCTCTGTTCATTTAAAACTTGTCCGCGTTTTGAGCGTA
The DNA here is from genome assembly GCA_031280035.1 of Spirochaetaceae bacterium. Classification (GTDB taxonomy): domain Bacteria; phylum Spirochaetota; class Spirochaetia; order Treponematales; family Breznakiellaceae; genus JAIRPU01. The sequence goes on from JAITHJ010000038.1 coordinate 10,269, forward strand.
TAAGCGCGGAGAGCGCTGCTGTTGAAAATATTTTATTTCCTTCAAACGTAACGCCTTCAAAAAGATATATTTTCCCTTCAAATATTTTAAATATTAACGTTAATTGTACGCCTTTTTCATCACGGCTTGTTTCACGTATGACATCCGTAACCTGAGCGTCAATATATCCTCTATCATGATAATATTGAGTTATCGCGCGCCTGTCCGCGTTGAGTTTTGCCTCCTGAAATGCACCTGAGTTAAGCAGCCGTTTTTCAGACAGTGAAATTTGATTACGCAGCGTTTTGCTTGAAAAGCGTTCGTTGCCTTCAAAATTAATTTTAACTACAGTTATGCGCTCGCCTTCATTAACAGCAAACAATACGATTACAGTTCCATCCTTATTTGTTTTTGTTTCCGAACGCACCACAACGTCAGGATAACCGCTTTCAACATATTTTGAAAAAAGAGCCCGTTCGTCAATTTGAATTTTTGACTGATTATAAATATCATTTGCTTTAACGCGGATAACTTCACGCAGTTCGCTTGTTTTAAGTCCTGAATTACCGTTAAATTCAATCTTTGAGATAATCGGCCGCTCTTTTACGGTAAATTTAAGAATTAATTCACTGCCTTTTTCATCAGAAGGCAAGGCCGAAGGCGAAATAGTATCAAAATACTCTAGCTCGTAGAGTCTTCCCTGCAATTCCCAGAAAAGAGAGTCATTATAAGGTTTGCCTATATAAGGATCAATGATTCCTTCCAAATCGCTGTACTTAATATGTTTTAATCCATCAAAAGTGATATTTTTTATTATTTTTGATTGATACCAGTCTTTACTCAAAGAGCCGGAACTGCCGCTTCCTGTCTGAGCTGTCAGGGAAAATGTGAAGTATAGCATAAAAAAAATATATAAAAGCGCTCTGACGGGATATAAAATATAAAATCGAAACATGTAATCTCCAACAATAACACGATAACGATAGAATTATTTTTAATCAAGACTTTACAATACTTCGCAAAAAAAATGAATTTATTAAAACGCCTGCCTATAAATTACTCCGGTTTTTAATACTATGCTGAGCCGAAATCTGAGCCGCCGCCCTTTACGCCATTGACTTGACACCTTGGCTTAATTTTATAAATAATTAGGTTATGTGCAAAGCTGCGTTTGCGGGATCATTTGACCCGCCAACATTCGGGCATTTTGATATTATAAAACGGGCGGCGGCTCTATTTGGTAATCTTGTTGTAATAGTGGCGCATAACGCAGAAAAAGCCTGTCTTTTTTCCGCAGAAGAACGGCAGTTCATGCTTTCCAGTTTTATAAAGGCGCAGAGCAATATAAATGTTATTATATGTCCTGCAGGGACAATGCTTGTTGATTGTTTAAGAAAGAATGATGTTAATACGTTAGTACGCGGCGTACGCAATGGATTTGATTTTACCTACGAACTTGAGACGGCGCGCGTAAATGAAATATTTTTTTCCGGACTTGAAACGATTTTTTTGCCGTCCCGTCCGGAACTGACCGCAGTACGTTCATCCGCCGTACGCGAACTTGCTGCATATAACGCCGATATATCGCAGTTTGTGCCTAAAGAAGTGGCGGCGGCAATTCAAAAAAAATTAACAGGGAAAAGCTATGAAAACTACATTTAAATTGAGAGTACGCACGTACGAGTGCGACGGTTATAATCACGTGAACAACGCGGTTTATCTTCAGTATCTGGAAGCCGCCCGCCATGAATTCCTCAAAGAAATCGGCATTGATTACAAGGGTCTCATATCAAAAGGATATGGAACATACACGGCGCGTATTGAAATTGACTACAAAAAATCCGCGTTTGCCGATGATGAACTTACGATTGAATCACGTCCAATAAAAAAAGGCGCGGTAAGCGGAGTTATTGAGCAAATAATTACACGCGCAGACGACATAATCGCTTCAGCAAAAGTTACGTGGGTATTTGTTGACAAAACCGGAACTCCGGTAAAAATTCCGCCGGAATTTGATGTAGAAGGCATGTATCCGTAATGAATGATATTCTGTAACTTATTATTATATAATAAGTTACAGAATATTTTGAAAAAATTCCTATTTTATCTTGAATTTGGCATATTTATTGCTGTAAAATGTTTACGCGGCTGTAAGCCGTAAAATAACAATTATTTAAATTTGGAGGCTCATTATGAAATCATTAACAATGTATCGCCCGGCGGACAGCGTCCGCACGCTTGTCGATATAGACAGGCTTATTGATTCCTTTTTTGGAACGCCGGCTTCTGACAGAGGCATTGGCGCAACCAGTAAGTACCCCCCCGTGGATGTACGCGAAACAAGCGACGCATACGTCTTCGAGGCGTCTCTTCCTGGCTATACCGAAAAAGACATTGAAATCAATGTGGACGGCACAACATTGACCATTGAGTCAAAAAAAGAGCTTGAAAAAAGCGGTAAAAAAGAGGACGGCGATGATAATTATCTTGTTCGAGAACGCTACAGCGAATATTTTTCGCGGTCGTTCAAACTGCCTGAAAACGCTGATTCTTCAGAAATTGCCGCTGAATTCAAGAACGGTCTTTTAGCGCTGAACATTAAAAAACGCGCCGAAGCTCAAAAGAGGGTTATTGAAATCAGCTCAAAATGAAATACCTCACGGCAATTCGTGGTGTATTACATAAAATGTGAACCAGTAAATAAGCTGTTTCAATACCAATTTTTAAGTAAGTAAAAAACAGCCCGAAATATTCGGGCTGTTTTTTTTTGACTAGAACAGGCCGGAAATCTTGCCGGTGTTGTCCACGTCGATTTTTTCGGCGGACGGCACGGGCGGAAGGCCGGGCATCGTCATGATTTCTCCGGTGAGCGCGACAATAAAGCCCGCGCCGGC
>JAITHJ010000069.1 GCA_031280035.1 Spirochaetaceae bacterium
GCAAAACGCAGCCAAACTGGTTGTTTGGCGAGGCTTTGCGGCGATAAAACGCGCCCAAAGGCGCGGCAAGGATGTAGCAAGATGTTTCGGATAGAACACTATGGACAGGCAAGATTGCAAGCATTTTGAATTTAGGGCTTGACATCTTTTACCCCTCTGTCATACTACATCCGCAGCCTGAAATTCGCACTACGGATGTAGTGCGAATTTCAGATATAGTGAGTTATGCGAAATTTGGGCTAAAATTTATTGAAAAATTTTATAAAATAAAAAATCATAGGAACATAGTTGACACAAAAAATGGATAAGGTATAATTCAAACATAAGGGAATATTTATGAAGAAAGCACTGTTTTTGGTTTATTTTTCAATTGGTTTGTTCGGATTGTGGGCACAACAATTTTCAATACCGGCGGGTGCGGTACTTTTAGAAAGTACTGAATTTAAGAGCAATGGTGTTCCCTACGTTATTGAACGCCGGTATAAACTTCCTTCCGGGGAAATTCTGTATGCGTATTACGATGTTGAAGGTAGCAACAGTGTAACGATACAAAAGATAGAACAATCCCCTATACTTTCTATAGGGACTGATATAAATATTCCCGGAATGCCCGGTTACAGGGAATTCAACTTTGGAAACGATAATAGAAAACTGGTACAATTTATGAAATTGTTCAAACTTGGGCAAAAAGATTATAGTGGCAAGGTTAAAACGCCGTCGTTAGGCGATCGTCTTTTTAAGCCAGTGGCATCGGGAAGAAATAGAGATGAATTCAAACTTTTATTGGATCTCTATGATGAAACATGGGTACTGGAACATCGGTATACAATAATGGGAGACTGGCAGCATTGGGAAACTACGGCTCTTGTTCATGTAAATAGATACAGTGACCAATAGGTGGTATTATGTATAATATTACTTTAATTTGTACAGTTCATGCTGAACTTGGAAAATGTACTTCAAATGAATTGTATAGATTTATTGATAAAATTCAGCCAGAAATAATATTTGATGAAATTCCACCTTCTAGATATAATGCATATTTTATAGAACAGACTGTTACTACATTAGAAACAGATACAATTAAAATGTATTTGGGATACAATAATTGTAAAATTATTCCAGTAGATAGTTATGAATTCTCAGAAATTCAGAAGGGAGACATGGATTACAATATAATATCAAATAATAGTATTGAATATTATAACTTATGTAAAGAGCAATTTTCAATGATAATTGATCATGGATTTGAATATGTAAACAGTACTCAAAATATGGAATTAATTGAAAGGCTACAAACTATTGAAAAAGATGTTTTGAAAAATACAGATGATGTAAAACTATTTGAAAATTTTAAACTCTGGTATAAAATAACAGATAATCGTGAAAATGATATGCTGAAAAATATTTATGATTACAGCGCAAACCATAGTTATAATAATGCAGTGTTTTTTATTGGAGCAGAACATAAAAAATCAATAATGAAAAAAATACAAGGCTATGAAACAAAAAATGGTTTGAAATTGAATTGGAATTATAATATCTATAAATAATAGTACAAAAATAATGTAGTACGCCCCCCACTTCACATAACAGGACTGTATCTGCTCGCCGCTAAAGCGGCGGGGCTACAGAAAACCGCAGTCGGGCTTGCGCCCTTTATACGGTTTTCTTCCGCCACATTTTGCCCGCCGCTGAAACCGCTGTGCGGTTTCTTTATCGCGGCGGTCAAAACGTCAGATACAGCCGGAACGTTATGCGAAATTTGGGCTAAAATTTATTGAAAATATTTTAGAAATCTATTGACATAAAGGTTAAAATATATTATTGTATATACAATATAAGGAGATTGAACTGGAAAACATTGTTTTTTATTTTTCTGGAACTGGAAATTGTTTAAAAGTTGCAAAAATAATAGCAAAGGAACTCGATAATACCGAAATTGTATCTATGGGGAAACCTGAAAACCGTATTTTAACAAAACAGTATAATAGTATTGGTTTTGTTTATCCTGTATATTTCTGGGGACTCCCCAACGCTGTAAAAAATTTTGTTGAAAAAATCAATTTAACAGATAATGGAAGTGCTTATTTTTATGGTATCGCAACCTTTGGCGGATGGGCAGGTAACGGCATACCTCAATTAAATGAGCTGTTAATATACAAGCATAATATAAAATTAAATTACGGTAAAACATTGAAAATGTTTGCAAATTATGTTGTTGTATACAATATGAGTGATAAAGTTAATGAAATCACAAAGAAATCAAACAAAAATATTATTCATATACTAAATGATATAAAAAATAAAAAAAGTAATGATATAAAAAAGTCAAAAAAATTATTCTACAAAATTTACAACAAAAATATAACCAAATTTAAAGATATGGATAAAGACTATATTGTTAATGATAATTGTACGGGATGTGAAATTTGTGCAATGGTTTGTCCTGTAAAAAACATTGAAATAAAAAACAAGAGACCAAATTTCAAACATACATGCGAACAATGTGTTGCTTGTATACAATATTGTCCTCAAAAAGCAATAAATTATAAAAATGTGACACAAAGCAGAAGAAGGTATACAAATCCTGAAATAAATTATAAGGAACTATCTGAATATAATAATAAATGAAAATGGAGTACGCCCAAACTGCACATAACAGGTCTGTTTACGCTGCGCCGCCGGGCAATACTGATTAACGAGGGACAGGCAAGATTGCAAGCATTTTGAATTTAAGGCTTGACATCGTATCCCCCCCACCCCTCCCCCCGTTAAACTACATCCGTAGCCTGAAATTCGCACTACGGATGTAGTGAGAATGGCGGCTATAGTGAGTTATGTGCCATTTGGACTGAAAATTTTGAAAATAAATATTGACAAAAAAATAAAAAATGTTATTATTGGTTTTAAGGAGGCTCAAATGAATCGGAAAACGTTACGGTCGGAATTGCTTTTAGTGGTAGTTGTATTGGGAATGACTGGATGTGCAACTTTTTCTACGGCAAATACGAACATGGGAATGACTGGATGTGCAACTTTTTCTACGGCAAATACGAACATATGGATAGAGTATGAAATACCCCCTTCGAAGGTAAATTATTCAGGGGAAATAATCATGGAAGCACAACTTTCTGATGGATCAAAGTGTTATGTTCTCTTTGATGATGATATAAGCAATGATTCAGATTATTATTATTCCATTTTAATGCAAGATTTCGGCTGGCATCTTAACGGAGACAAATGGTCTGGACCTGTACTTGAAGTCCGTCAATGTAAATTGGGTTATATGTATTTAAACCCAAAAAGGCAAGTTGCCATTTATTTTTATCCAAAAGGGACTTATGATGCTTTTGGTGTAAGAATAGAAAAGAAAACTAATTCTTATTAAAGTAATATCAAAAAATTAAAAGTGGACAACTTCTTGGAGAATATGAAAAACCATATTATGATAAATAAATATTAAGCAGTCCAAACGGCACATAACAGGTCTGTTTACGCTGCGCCCGCGGTAGCGGGCTTGGCCTCCATTCGGCTAGGTCAGTCGCTACGCTCCTTCCCACGCCTCATTGCGGCACATGTGGGCGGATAACAACGAGTTAGGCGAAATTGCGGCTAAAATTTGTTGTAAAAATGTAAGTTCTTGTAAATTTTTGAATGAACTACCGCTGGTCTTGTCCTGCGGTATCAGCCCCTTTCCGCTTTGATATATTTTCTGTTAAATGTGATAACACGGCGCTTGACAAAAACAAAGTGATGTAAGATTATGAGTACGGATTAGAAAAGGGAAAATTCTAGACATAATGAAAAAGAATTTTGGAAACGCTGGTTTATGGAGCGCAATAATGAATTTTATTCATGGCAGCAATAAAAAGCTGCCGGCCGGTAATACAAAAAACGTTTACGCGCCTGTTTCTGGAAACGTGATGCCTATAACTCAATCTGCGGATCCGGCGCATCAGCAGGAAATTGTTGGCAAAGGCGTATGTTTTATGCCGGTTGACAACAAAATAGTTGCTCCGTTTAACGGCGTTGTAGATATGATATTTGAGACAAAGCATGCTGTCGCCGTTAAGTCTGATGACGGAATTGAGTTATTAATTCATTGCGGCATTGACACGGTAAAACTTGGCGGAAAGGGATTTTTAACGTATGTAAAAGACGGGGATAAAGTAAAAAAAAATCAGCTCATTCTTGAATATGATAGAAATACAATTGAAAACGCCGGCTACAGCGTTGAAACACAGGTTGTTGTTACTAATGTAAGTGATTATAAATCAATAACGCAGGTTGCCGATGGAAGTGTTGCCGCCGGCGATTTGATACTAACGATTCGATAAAGGTGGATAGTATGATAGATATAAAATTTATTGTGTTTATAATTACTGTTTTAATGTACTTGGCTGTAATTTTATTTCAAAATAAAAAAGCGTGGATTTCGCTTGCCGCCGCCGCACTAATCCTATTACTGGAGAATTTTATACTCCCGTCTGCGTGGGTTGCCGATAGCCGCGTAACGCCTGTTGAGGCATTGTGTTCTATGGTGAATTGGAATGTTCTTATGATATATGTCGGCAGTCTTGCGATTGCTGAATTGTTTATTTATTCGCGGATGCCGGCGCGTATTGCTGATAATATTGTATGCGCTTCGCCGTCTTCAGGAATAGCTATTGTTATCATTTTGATTATTACCGGAGTAATATCGGCTTTTGTAGAAAATGTTGCAACAGTACTTGTCATGGCCCCTATAGCTATTGCGCTTTCAAAAAAAATAAATATTAAACCGACCTATTTTATGATAGGACTTGCTGTTATGTCTAATCTTCAAGGTACGGCAACGCTTGTCGGCGATCCGCCGTCGATGATTTTTGCCAGCTTTGCTGATTTTGGTTTTAATGATTTTTTCTTTTATCATGGTAAAATTTCAATATTCTTTTTTGTTCAGATTGGAATGATTACTGGCGCTTGCTTTTTTTACTTCTTGTTTGCAAAAAATGGAAAGGAAAAAGTAGCAGTTGAGAAAGAGCCTGTTATTTCATTTGTACCTACACTGTTGTTTATATTGATGATAGCCGGACTTGCCATTTGCTCTTTTGTTTTTAATGAAGGTATATCACTGCAGGCGGGAGTACTTGTGATGCTGTTGGGTATTGCGGGCATATTATGGTATTGTTTTATACGACAGGAAAATGTTAAGAGAACATGGACGCTGATAAGAAACCTCGATTGGGAAACCATATTTTTTTTAGTCGGCATATTCATAATAATTGGCGCTCTTGAAAAAACAGAATTGCTTTTTGATTTTGCTAATTCACTTAATTATTTTATAAAAGGGAATGTATTATTAGGTTTTATTGCCATTTTGCTGATTTCAATACTGATATCTGGTTTTGTTGATAATGTGCCCTATATTATAGTGATGCTTCCGGTTGTTGAGATCCTTACAAAAGAAATGAATTTACAGCCGCAGTTATTTCAATTTGCTTTGTTAATAGGTTCGTGTCTTGGCGGAAACCTTACGCCGTTTGGCGCATCCGCGAATATTGTTGCTGTGGGTATTCTTAAAAAAGAAGGAATTGCGCTTAATTTTCCCGGCTGGGTTAAAATAGGACTGCCTTTTACCTTTGTTACGACAGGGGTTGCGGCGGTAGTATTGTGGTTTGTATGGAGGTAATGTGAAATCGGTACAAAAGCTTAACGAAGCCGGCATAACACTGACCGAAGCGGGTAGACCGGTTGAAGCTGTGATGCTTTTTAAAGAAGCGTTGCAGGCTGAACCATATAATCCGTTATTATACCTTAATATTGGAATAGCGCAGCAAAAGACGGGCAGTTACGATGAGGCGCTTGAGAGTTTTCAAACCGCTGTATCTATTGACAATAGTTTGGCGGCGGCGTGGTCGGCTATGGGTCTTATATATCATGAACAGTTTTTATTTGAGCTTGCCGAACAATGTTATAAAACCGCGTTGGAACTGGATAGTGATGAGCCTAAAACGTGGAACAATTACGGCGCATTGCATTTTTTGCTTGGAAATTATGCTGCTGCCCGCATCTGTTTTGAAAAATCAGCCTCAATATCGCCTTATTATAAAGATGCGCTTATAAATTTACGTGATATCTGCCGCGAACAAAAAGACTACCGGGCTGCGGCGGAAACAGAACTGCATTTAAGAAATATACGTTAGACTTTTGTAAGACGCCAAATAGACGGCATCCATTTTTTCTTAAAATCTTCATCGCGCATTTTTTCTGTAATATCTTCGATTAAGAGCACAGGATAACGCGCTGTAAGCGCCGGAATGTCGAATGTAAATTTGTGCAATTTTGAAGAAAAATAGATTAACCCGCCGGAACGAAGAATTTTAAGACAATCTTCTATCAAGGAAACAGCATCTTTTTGTATATCCAAAATACCGTGCATTTTTTTTGAGACGGAAAAAACCGGCGGATCAAGAATAATTATGTCATATTTTTGTTTTGTATATACGGCTTCTTTCAAAAATTTTCGCGCGTCTGTCCGTATAAGACGGCATCCTGCGGCGGTACTGTTTTTATGACAATAGAATGTTTTTATATTGTTTAGTTCACAATTTTCTTTTGTCCATTCAAGATATGTATTTGAAATGTCAACGGAATCTATGGTAGCTGCGCCTCCGTATGCCGCCGCTATAGAAAACGCGCCTGTATAACAGAATAAATTCAAAATATTTTTGTTATTTGATTCTCTTTGAATTTTTTTTCTAAGCAGCCGCATATCAGGGAATAGTCCAACATCAATATATTCATTAAGAATAACTTTATACCGAATTGAATTCTCTTTTATTATAATCGCAGCGCTGTTTTTTGAGACGGTATTTATTTTTTGATATTGCGATTGAGGATTTTGTCTGCGTCTTTGTTTTATAAAAATTACAGAAGGATCAGCATCTATTGCTTCAGCTATGGCTTTTTGCATTTGATTAAGCCATACAGTTTCTTCGCCGTCGTCTTTGTAATACGGCCTTTTGTAGAGTGCGCCGCATACGGCCGTGCTGAATTTTTCAGTTTGAAAAAAATCTAGTACAAGCGGGATTTCAGGAATATCTTTATCATAGAGTCTGTACATTCCGGGATTATTCAACTTTGCCCATTTTTTTAAATGGTTTTGTCTTTTACGTAAGCGGTTAATCAGCATTTGCGCTTGCTGCTCTGTTTTTTCGACGGACAAATCAGTATCCTTTGTCAATATCCGCCGCGCTGTACCGTATTGTTGTGTCAATAAGCGCAATAAAACTATCAAGTTCTGCGCGCAGACGTTTTAAAAAAATAGTGTCGGAACATGGCGGTCTTTGTCCGCCAGCGCCGGCGCAGTCGGGAAAATGCGCCCAAATATAATCGGCTTCATCAATAAGCGTGTCAAGCCGTTCGATACTGCCGCCTTCAGTAAGTATGCCGCGCAGTTCAGCAAGTGTTTTGCGTTCATTTTCTAAAAATTCCGCCGCGCTGCCGCCGCGGGGTATATTACTTTTGGGCTGTTTAGGACTATTCTGCAAAGCGCGCTGTTTGAGTATAGAAAGCGCTTCATTTATGCGTAACGTTCGCGTTCCAAGAGAAAGTCCGCTGCCCTCTATATCAAAAATACGAGGTATTTTACTAAACTCTTCTTCAAAAAGCGAACGATAATGTTTCATTGCAGGATCGGTTCGAACCGGTGTTTTTGATTTTGATACTGTCTGCAGCGATCCTTCACGGAATATCGCTGCCGTGTGATATAATCCGCCAAACCTTGTGCAGCGGCGTTGCGCCGCCCGGCTGGTTGGTGTACCCCGCGCATGATAGTTATCGATGGTGAACGAAAAATCAAGTCCGCATACAATAATAGGACCGCGTGTTGTACGCAAAGCAAGCGCAACGGCGCAAAGTCCAACTGAGCCGAGCGGCGGGAATACAGGTGGAAGCAGATTTGCTGCATGAAGCCGTGAGAAAATTTTAAGCTCTGTCCACGGCGTTGAAAAAAAATACGGCATTCCACCGGCAAAACGCGCGTGAGCATTAAGCGCGGACATATCCATTGCAAGAGGTATGTCTGTGCCGCCCCAGCCTACAAAATCATCAAGATTCCAGTGCTGCGCTTCGAGTGCAATAACAAGCGCAGGCGTTATTCCACGAGACTGAAGAGCGGCAAGCGCAGTATCAACTGCTATTATTATAGGAGGGTTTTGTGTATTTACAGCATCAAGAAAATTATCCAAAGACGGTCCAGCGCCGGCAACTAATACAGGATTTGAGCCAAAGTCAATATCGGAGATGGATGGAGATGTTTCAAACGCCGGAAGATTACGAATTAAATTGCGGATATAAAGCCGTCCAAGCCGTGTAAGCGTTATCGCATTACTCCATTCAATAGCAAAAGTACGGTGAAGAGTCGATATGAATTCCTCGTAAAGATCTCGGAAAAGGGCATATCCGCCGGAAAGATTCAGCGGTTCGACACGGCGAAACTGCCTCATTCCCCATTTTTCACGCACAGCGCGACAGGCCGCCGCCGCGTTATCGCAATAGGCAAAAGCCGTATATGGCGTGTCAAAAAGTGAACAACTGGTATTTTGTAATGTCCATTCGTAAAGCGTTTTATCGGCCTCAACGCAGAACAGCGCCGAGCTGGCCGGCATTTTTTTTATAAAACCTGCAATACCGTAGCCAAGGAGCGGTGACGGACAAATATAAAGCGTACGTTCCTTTACAGGTAAAGAAGCGGCAATACGCTCCGCCTGCCGCTCCGGATCGATGCGGGAAATCAGCGGTTTTCCCTTGTATTCAACATAGAAACCGCGGCGGGCAGGAATTTTTCGTGGAAGACCCGCCGTCTCATATTCACTCAAAACTCAATATTTCGCGGGAAAAGCGCGTTGTACTTCTGCTCAAACTCATCCTGAAATTTACTGCTGTTCAATATCGAATCGCTTATGTTTTTCTCAATACTGTTTTCGGTGAACGTGGTTTTATAATAATCTGCTGAACGAAAGGCGGCGTCTTCGTTAATATTTTCTTCAACAGCCATTAGTACAACAACACTCTGTTGGCGGCTGTCTATAACAAACGGTGCTGAAGGCTTGTTCACAGGCGTTGAAAAGGCCGTTCTCCAGAAATTTTCGCTTGTTCCAGCCATTTCCAACGCCGGAACTTCATTTGCAAAATCTTGCGCTCGTGTAAAAAGCGTACTATCTCCGTAATTGAGCGGCAGAGGACCAAATTCATACGAATCAATATTATTAGCAATTACCGCTGTTGCCCAGTCGCCGTTTTCCGCCGTTTGTGCAAACGATACAGCCTGTATGATAAGCCAGTCTTCAACGATTCCACGCTCAGACCGTAACATATAAGAGCGAATCTTATCAAGGACGCCGGCATCTGAGATATCCGCCTCCGTTGCGGCGCTTTCCGCTCGGAATATTGCCCAGCCGCTTGGTACTTTAATAAGGTCGCTTAACTGCCCGGCTGCAAGATTGATTACAGCGGCGCGGTCTGCGTCATCGGCTATAAGCGGAATAAGTTCATAACCGGTTCTGATTCCGGCATCACCGCCTGCTTGTTTATAATTATCCTCAGAATAAGCTTTAGCGGCGTCTTCAAATGTGGTTTTGCCGGTTTTAATTGATTCAAGTACTTTTTTCGCATCGGCATCGCTTTTTGCTGATTTTAATGTTATTTGAGACAGATGCGTATTTTTAAACAAATCTTGATTTTTTTTAACAAAAGATACCAGCTCACTTTTAGGAAACATTGAATACGGAAATACCGCTAGTTTGAATTTACGCTGGATTTTCGCCATATCGCCTATAAAATTCGCCTCTTTTGAAAAAGCCGGCGTTTTCTTAGTCAGATCAGAATAGTACTTGTCCGCTATGATTGAGTCGTGGACATTTTTTCGTATACTAATACGCTCCGTTGCATCATACTCACGATATACCGAAAGTGAAAATTTACCGTCTTTTTGAAACCGCGGGTCGCTGGAGACTTTTTTGTCAACAACGGTTTTGGGCGGTTCGTAATGTGCTTTTTTCATGATTTCAAGAATGGCTGTGCGCATTACCGCGGCTTTAAAAGCTTCATGCGTGGCATATTTTTCGGATTCATATTTTTGACCGGGATCCTGCGGCATCTGATATTGTTGAATTTGCCGGATAAAATTCTCGCGTACATCGGCAAAGAAACTGCCGCGCGTCAATTCAACAGGAATTTTATCATAATAACCAAACGCGCGCAGGTTGTTATTCAGCGAATCCGCATTGGGAAGTATCCAGCCGCTTGCTCCCCAAAAGACAAATGATATAATTACAACTATAAGAACAAATAACGTTCCTATAAAAACAGCCGGATTTTGTTTGAATTTTTTTGATATTTCAGACTGTTCTTTTTCGGCTTGTTTTTGAGCCATATTTCCTCCATAAATTACCGTGCGTATTCCACTATACGTGTTTCACGTATCATGGTTATTTTGATTCTGCCCGGGTAACGCAGATCGTTTTCAATTTTCTTTGCTACGTCCCGCGCAAGTCCGCACGCTTCATCATCATTTACTATTTCGTTATGTACAACAATACGCAATTCACGCCCCGCTTGAATAGCGAATGCCTTGTCTACACCGTTAAAGCTTGAAGCGATATTTTCAAGATCTCTCAAGCGTTTAATATAGGTATCCATAGTTTCTTTTCGCGCTCCAGGACGAGCCGCAGAAATTGCATCCGCAATCGAAACAATGACGCTTTCAATACATGACGGTTCAATATCACCGTGATGACTTCCTATAATATTGAGTACGCGCGGATCTTCATTCATCTTTCGCGCCATCTCCATCCCGATCTCAGCATGATTAAGTTCGCTATCTGTTTCAACACCTTTGCCTATATCATGCAAAAGAGCGCCGCGTTTCGTAATTTCACGGTTGGCGCCAAGTTCGGCGGCAAGCGTTACGGCGATAAGCGCGACCTCTTTTGAATGAAGAAGTACATTCTGCCCGTAACTTGTTCGGAAACAAAGCCTTCCAAGCGCGCGAATCGCATCATGATTCATGTTATGAATTCCGAGATCATAAAGAATTTTTTCGCCTTCTTCAAATATTCGCTGGGAAATCTCTTTTGAAACTTTAGAGACAATCTCCTCAATACGGGCCGGATGTATCCGGCCGTCAGCGACAAGCCTTTCCATGGCGACTTTTGCTATCTCTCGCCGTACAGGATCAAAGCATGAAATAACAACAGCTTCAGGTGTATCATCAATAATGACATCGGTTCCTGTGAGGGTTTCCAGCGTACGGATATTTCTGCCCTCACGTCCAATAATTCTTCCCTTCATCTCATCGCCGGGAAGCGTAACCGTTGAAACGGTAATGTCGCTTGTTACTTCAGTGGCGATGCGGTGAATTGCCGTAACAAGAATCGAACGGGCTTTTTTTTCAGCGGTTATGTTTGCTTCGTTCTCTATCTTATTAATGATATTTTGAGCGTCGTGCTTGGCTTCGTTTTCCAAGTCACGAATAATAAGCATTTTTGCTTCTTTGGCGCTCAACCCTGATATACGCTCAAGTTCACTGCGGTAACGCTCTTCTTCATGTAAAAGCGCTTCCTCTCGTTTTTTAAAAACTCTCTCTTTTTCAAAGAGCTGCTGCTCAATACGCTCAATTTGCCGCAGTTTTTTATCAACAGAATCTTCTTTCTGTGTTAAACGATGCTCAAAACGCTGCAGTTCAGCCCTACGTTCCCGAGTTTCCCTCTCTTGCTGCTGCTGTTCGCTAATAACTTTTTCTTTTGCTTCAAGAAGTATCTCTTTTTTGACTGCTTCGGCATCCCGTATAGCATCCTTCTTAATCCTTTCAGCAACCTGCTCCGTTGCTGTAAGTTGAAATTTCGCATAAAGCCATCTGATAGTCCAGCCTAGGGTTAACCCGGCAAGAGGGAGGATAATCCATAGAATCCACGACATCATAAACCCCTTACCGAAACGTAAAATTATAAAATCCCTTTATTTTCGCAAAGAATAAAATTTTATTCAAGCCCCCAGTTGGACTGATTTTTACATGGTTATACGGTTATTACCTATAGTTAAACTTAAAACAAAGTGTTGATACGCCGGCTGATGCGGAATTTATAATAATTATGAAATTTTTGTAGACATTTTACTGAATTCCGATTTTATTTGGCGGCCAATATCGTAATAGCGCTTTGCCGGTAATAGTATAAACAGATAATGGTCCCCATGTCCGGGAATCATTGGTGTTGCTTCTGTCATCGGAGAGTACAAAACATTCACCTTCATTCAGCGTAATTTTTGACATATTACCGGAAAACGGAATAGATTTATCCCATGACGCCGGTATATCCTGTGGAAGATTTATTTTGTAAAACTGTTTGCCGGAAAGTTCATATTCAGTTACCGTATGGGAATTGCCGGATGGACGTACCATCATTACGTAATTTGTCATTGAAATTTCATCTCCCGGAAGTCCGATTATACGCTTGATAAAAATACGGTCCTTTTTTCCGGGGAATCCGATTTTACCGACGGTAAAAAACCGGAATAGTTTGTCTACGGTTTTTACAAGAAAATTTTCTTTTTTGTTTTCAAGATTCACCATTACAATATCACCGTACTTAAACGGAAATGATTTTTGGGAAGATCGTACGCTGGAGAGCTTCCAGAAACTAAAAGTTGAAAAAACAAACCTGTCACCGGAATTTATTGAAGGCTGCATGGACGAATTTCCCATAACAGTCATTATAAAAAATACCTGTGTAAATAAGATGTATACAAAAATGATAAAAACCGCCTTTAAGGCAAAAATTTTAGCGCGTTTGATATGTGATTTTTTATCGGCGTAAGAGAATTTCTTCCAATTTTTGAACATAGTTCTTACCTTATTATGCCGACACGTCTAATACCGGTCTTTGGCGGCGGTTCGAGCGTCTGCGCTCCGGTTTCACCGCTTTCCACAGCTGTGCCGGGCCAGTATATAAACAGCCCCTTTCCCAGAATTTTCGCGCTGCTTACAGGTCCAAAAAAACGTCCGTCGGTTGAATTATCGCGGTTATCGCCCAAAGGAAGAATTCTGCCTTCGGGTATGTACCAGCCCAGCGTTTTCCGGTAATATTGTTTTGTGTAGCGGTCGTCGTTAGGGAAAAAAGAGTGCAGCGTACCATACCAAGACGCATAATAGGTAATACCGTCGGCATATTCAGGAAGCTTGTTCTGCATGGATGTCAGATATGGAGGCGGTTCAAGCCCAAGCCGTGTCCATATATCAGTTTTAACAGCTTTTATCATAGACTCATAATCGTCTTTGTGTGCAAGCCGTCTTATTCTGTGCGTCCAGCCGCATTGGGCGTTGTAGTCGGTTTCGGCGATGGTTTTATCTTCACCGCTGAACTGAAAATACATATCACCGTATTTATTGAATACGCGGTCTCCCGGCATACCGACCGCACGTTTGATAAGAAAATGCGGTTTAGGACGTCCCATTTCGTCTTTATCGATATCGATAATTGAGAATGTAAGCATATAAATAATTCTTTGCGCTATGTCGAACGCCGTTCCGCGTGATATATACGATGGGCTTTCAAAAATAATAACGTCATTCCGCTGGGGTTTTATAGGAGACGGTAATTTGCAAAGACCCGGAAGCAATTCAGGGCCGTAGATAAGTTTGTTTACAAAGACTCTGTCTTTAATCAGCAGGGTGTCTATCATTGAACCGGAGGGAATCTGATAAGCTTGAAAAAGATATTGGTTTATTAGTAAAACAACGCCTGCAGCCCAAAGAAAAGCCTCAATCCAGTCGGCAATAATGCCCTTACGCGCCTGTTTCTCACGTTTTATGCGTTTTATGCGTTTTCTTTGCGTAAGAAATTTTTCGGTTATCAAGCGCAATTGGTCAAAAAAGTCTGGTTTTGTGTCCGTGTTCAGAGCCATCAGAAACCAGTAAACTCAAATTCAGCTTAGATGTCAAGCCCTTGTTACCAGCATACTATACGGGCCGGCAGCTTATTTCTTGACTTGTTTTCTGTTACCACGCGCTATAGAATTTTGAAGATTTAGATTTCTAATAAGACATTGCAGGTTCTTGACAATTTTGAAAAATACCACATAGAATGACATGAATATGTCATGAAAAATTTAAAAAAACGTTGGACAAAGGACGATATTCACTTTTCAATTTTGGCTTTACCAGCGGCTGTATGGTATTTGCTTTTTTGTTATTTGCCGATGTTTGGCGTTATAATAGCGTTCAAGCAGTATCGTGTTTCCGGCGGATTTCTTAAAAGTATTTTTGAAAGCAAATGGACCGGCCTGCAAAACTTTAAATTCCTTTTCAGCAATCCCGATATTTGGTTTATAATACGTAATACGCTTGCATATAATGCGGTAATGATAACAGTCAGTACGGTAACAACGATTACCCTTGCGATAATCGTGAGTGAACTGCACAATAAATTTGCCGCAAAGCTATATCAGACGATTTTATTTTTTCCTTATTTTCTTTCGTGGGTAGTTGTGTCCGCGCTGGTATGGGGCTTTTTAAGTTATGATATGGGCATGCTGAATAACTTTCTGGATGGAATAGGCATTCTTAAGCACCGCTGGTATATGGAAAGCGAATATTGGCCTGGAATTTTGGTTTTTATGAGCCAGTGGAAAAATATAGGCTATGGAATGGTAATATATCTTGCATCGATAACTTCTTTGGACAAGTCTATTTACGAAGCGGCAATTATAGACGGCGCAACAAAATGGCAGCAAATCTGGAACATAACGCTGCCGCTTATGAAAACAGTTATTGTGCTTATGCTAATTATGTCTGTAGGGCGTATTTTTTATTCTGATTTTGGGTTGTTTTATCAGGTTCCGCGTGATTCCAATTCGCTTTACGCGACAGTATCGACCCTTGATGTATTCGTTTACAGGCAGCTTAAAAGCGCGTCTACCGGTATGGCGGCGGCGGCGGCGATGATGCAGGCTGTAATGGCCTGCGTTATGACGCTGTTGGTGAATCAAATTGTAAAAAAATTTGATGCGGACTCAGCAATGATTTAAGGAATAAGATATGAAGAAACAAAAAAACAGCATAACGCGCTTTACGCAGATAGGGCCTGTAAGCAATATTATGTTTAATATGATAATGATTTTGTTATGTGTTATCTGCCTTATTCCGCTGATGCTTGTTGCAGCGGTCTCTTTTTCATCTGAAGATTCCCTTCGTGAATACGGTTATAGACTGATTCCCAAATCGTTTTCTTTTGAAGGATATGGATATTTATTTAAACAGCATAGTATAATACTTCGTGCGCTTTGGACGTCGGTATTTGTTACCGGTGCGGGAACTGCGCTTGGCGTGCTTTTGAATTCGCTTATGGGATATGTTCTATCACGCCGTGAATATAAACTGCAAAAATTTTTTACATGGTACGTGTTTATACCGATGATATTTAATGGCGGGCTTGTTGCGTCATATTTTGTTACGGCGCAGTTTCTTCATCTTAAAGACACTCTATGGGTTTTGATACTGCCTCTTGCCGTATCATCGTTTAATGTAATACTTTGTAAAACATTTTTCCGGTCAACTTTGCCCGATTCAATTATAGAGTCCGCTGAAATAGACGGCGCAAGCCAGCTTACAATATTCTTTCGTATTGTATTACCTCTTTCACTGCCTGTTCTGGCGACCATAGGACTTTTTTTAAGTTTTGCATATTGGAATGACTGGTTTACGGCAATGTTATACATTGATAATCCAAATCTTTACACATTACAAGCGTACCTTAACAGATTATTAGCCGATATAAATTTTCTTGCGCAAAACGCTTCGCTTCTAGGAATGTCTCAGGCGGAATTGATTTTATCAATGCCAAAAGAAGCTGCGCGCATGGCGATAGTGGTTGTTGCTGTTTTGCCAATAGCATGTGCTTATCCGTTTTTTCAGCGTTATTTTGTATCCGGTCTTACAATCGGAGCAATAAAAGGATAGAACAAGCAACATGTAAGTGTTAAAATATTTTTGAGGAGAAAATTATGAGTAAAAAAAAGTTTTTAGTCTTGGTTCTTTGCGCTGCGCCGGTTTTTATGACGCTTATGAGCGGCTGCGGCGGCGCTTCGCAGTCAGGTGTTCCCACATTAGTTTGGTGGCAGATAGGCCCAAGCGTAACCGGTTTTAATGAAGATCTAAAGATAATAAGTGATTATACACAGGAAAAAATAGGCGTACGAATAGACGTTAAACTTGCCGGATGGGCTGACGCGAATCAGCGCTTTTCTACTATGGTGAACGCAGGTGAATACTTTGATATAATGTTTGTTGATAAAAGTACTTATAACCGTTTTGCGAGTCTTGGCGCGCTTGCCGATATTACGGATATAGTTAGTGATGAGTCTCCAGAACTTAAAGCCGTAGTTCCTGAAGTTTTGTGGGAAGGCATCAAGATTAAAGGCCGAATATATTCAGTTCCTACATATAAAGATTCTTCAAAAACTGGTTATTATTTCTGGGACGATAGATACGTACAAAAATACGGCATAGATCTGAATAAAACAGGCTGGGCGTATTTGGACGGCGTTTTCCGTAAAATTAAAGCCGGTGAAGGCGATCATTTTTATCCTATGATTTTAGGCCGTCCAAGCAATAATTTTATTTTTGACAGCTATGATATGCTTTCGCTGGATTTGGGGCCAATAGGAGTACGACTTGATGATGAAAACCGCCGTGTTGTAAATACTCTTGAACAGACTGATATTCAGGAAGCGCTGCGTTATCATCACTCTTGGTATAAATCCGGAATAATAAATCCGGATGCCAATATGGTTGATGAATGGCCCAAGAACCGTCCGTTTTTTATAGCGCAGGCATGGCCTTCTGTCGCCATATCCTATGCTCTCTTAGGCGGCATTGAAAAATATGACGCTGTAAAATTCTTTGGCCCGTCGTATTCCAATGAGTCAATACAAGGATCAATGAATGCGGTTAGCGTGAATTCAAAATATAAAAAAGAAGCGGTAAAATTCCTTGAGCTTGTCAACACGGATAAGAAATTAAGAGACATGATTGGATACGGCATAGAAGGAAAATATTTTCAGTATGTAAATGACGGTGCTGCTGTACACCAACTGCGCGATGATTGGCCCCTTACAAATTATCAGGAAGGCAATTATTTTATCGAAACCCCGCTTGACGCTGTTCCGGAAAATTATTGGAATGAAGTACTTGAGCTTAATGAGCAGGCTATTCAGTCTACAATGCTGGGTTTTATGCCGGATATAACTCCTATTCAAAATGAAATGATGAACTGCCGTACAATTTGGGATAAGTATAAATATGATTTGCAGACAGGTGCTGTTGATCCTGATGTGATACTGCCGAAATTGACAGTTGAATTAAAAGCGAACGGATTTGATAAGCTGATGGAAGAAATACAACGTCAGATAGACGAGTACTTTAAGCAATAAATATAGCAGCCGGTGTAAGCCGGCTGTTTTTTTAATTTTAGGAGAAAGAATGCTGATATCAAAGGTAGAGCAGCGTATAGATCAATATTTATTTTTTTTGGAACAGAACGCTTATAAAAAAAGATCTGAACTTGAATTTGAATTTTTTGAAACAGAACAGACATTTCGTATTCCGCCTGAAAATGTTCAATGGAAAAAAATCAACAGTCCTTCACCGTGGGGCAGAGAATGGGCATGTACCTGGTTTCGCAGCGTATTCAATACGCCAAAGACTGACAGACCGCTCTTTCTTAGCGTACTTCCCAACGCGGATTCTCTTGCATTTATTGATGGAAAACCTTACGGCGCTTTCAACTTGTATCACAAAAAAATCCGTATAGAAGCTGACGGTAAAGAACATATACTGCATGTTGAAGCTTATGCCGGCCATTCTCACGGCGGGTGCGGGCCGTTTGAAGGAGAATCTATTGTTGTAAATATTGGCAAGGTTTTGAAATCATTTCCGAATACATTTGAAGGCGGTTTTCTTTTAGAGCGCGTTGATTCGGTTTATTCGCTTTATTATGATGTTCGTGCGCTTTATGAGACGGCAAAAATCGCCGGTGAAAATTCACTGCGCAAAGCGGTGATTTTGAAGGATCTTTTCCATGCGCTCAATAAAATAAGTTTCAACGCCTGTGAAGCTGAACTTGAAGAACAAGCCGCGCTGGCGCGCAAAGCGCTTGCCGTACTCCTTGAACAGAAAAACGGACCAACGACTCCATCCATTCATTTGACAGGCCACGCGCATATAGATCATGCGTGGCTTTGGCATATAGGCGAGACTGAGCGTAAAACCGCGCGGACATTTGTGAATATGACGTTATTCGCAAAGGAATACCCTGAATTTATATTTATTCAGAGCCAGCCGTGTCAGCTTGAGACGGTAAAGAAGGAATATCCCGATGTGTTTAATGCCGTACTTGAAGCTTATAAGAACGGAAACTGGGAAGCGAACGGCGGTATGTGGGTTGAGGCGGATTGCAATATTCCATCAGGTGAAAGTCTTATACGGCAATTTCTTGTCGGGAAAAAAGTGAATAAGGAATTGCTTGGGTATGAGGCCGATACGCTATGGCTTCCTGATGTATTTGGTTACGCTGCGGCGCTTCCGCAGATACTTGCCGGATGCCGTATAAAATATTTTGTAACGAGTAAAATAAACTGGAATGATACAACGCGGTTTCCGTATGAGACTTTTATCTGGCGCGGTATAGACGGTAGCGGCGTTAAAACGCATTTCATTTCAGCGCGCGCTCAAGGGTATAACGGACGTGTTGCGCCTGAAAATCTCGCAGAGATATGGAATGAAGTTCAGCATAAGGAGATTCAATCCGCCTGCGTAAAATCAATAGGGGAGGGCGACGGCGGCGGCGGTACGCTGCGTGCTGATCTTGAAATGGCCCGCCGTCTTGGAGATCTTGAAGGTTGTCCGCGTTCTTCATGGAAAACCGTAAGCGCGGCTTTGGAAGAAATTTTCAGCGCCGCGGATGAACTTCCGCAATGGCGCGGAGAACTTTATCTTGAGTTGCACCGGGGTACTTACACAACACAAGCTCGTTTTAAGCGATTTAACCGCCTTCTTGAATTTGCCCTGCGCGATGCTGAATTTATGTGCGCCTTTGCCGCGTATGAAAATAAATACGCATATCCTTATGAGGTTTTACTTGAGAGCTGGAAACGTGTACTTACACATCAGTTTCATGACATAATTCCTGGATCTTCGATAGGCCGTGTTTATCAAGAGGCCGAAGCCGATTCTGCAAAAAATCTTGCGCGGCTTGATGAAATAACAAGCGGCGTCCGGCGTAAAATTGCCGGTGAAACAGGCGGCGTTGTTTTATTTAACAGTCTTTCATGGGAACGATGCGGGCCTGTATTTTTAGCTGCGGATAAGCTCAAAGACATTCGCGCTCTTCGCGGCAGTGACGGAACATTGTATTTTACGGAGTTTTATGCCGATGTCAACGGCGTTGAAAAGGCTGTATTGCTTCCGCGTATACCTCCTCTTGGTTTGGCGTGTTTTGAAATTGTCAAAAGTCATTCAGGAGAAGCAGGGGGTTTGGAAAATCCTTTTGTTTATGATCAGTATTCTTTGGAGACTCCGTATTATAAGATAAAATTTGATGACGGAGGACGTATAATAAGTCTTGTTGATCGGGCGTCTTGCCGTGAAATGGTTGCCCGGGGTGGGGTATTTAACGGTTTTATTACCGCAGAGGATGTACCTGTTTTCTGGGATGCATGGGATATAGATGCCGACTGGACGCATCATATAACAGAAGAGACGCGGCTTTTGTCAACAGAAATCGCGTCATCGGGACCGGTTTCTATACGTATTCGCCGGAGATACAGTATTGGTAAGGCATCTGATCTTACTCAAGATACGGTGTTCTACGCTGAATCGCGCCGTATTGATTTTGATACAAAAGTTTTATGGCGTGAAAAATGGCGTTTGTTAAAAGTGTGTTTTGATTCGGCGGTTGACGCAAAAGAAGTACGCTGTGAGGTACAGTATGGTCATATATGGCGAAATACACACCGCAATCTTATGCAGGACAGGGCAAAATTCGAAATATGCGCGCATAAATGGATTTCACTTGAAGAGGAAGGCTGCGGCATTGCGCTGCTTAATGATTGTAAATACGGTCATGATGTTGAGGGAGGACGAATGAGGCTTTCTCTTTTGCGGTCTCCGGTAGCTCCTGATCCTCAGGCCGACAGAGGTGAACATCGGTTTACGTACGCGCTTTTGCCGTTTACCGGATCGTTTGCCTTATCCGGCGTAATTCATTCGGCATACGAACTTAACGCGCCTGCCGCCGTTGAGATTTCTGACAGCGGCGCCGTCAAGGCTGGTAACCGTTCGTTATGTTCTGTTTCCGCAGAATCTATAATTATTGAAAGCGTTAAAGCGCCTGAAAACGGTGATAAAGACGCGCTTGTATTAAGACTTTACGAAAGCCTTGGAGGCCATACGGAAACTGCGCTGACATTTTTACGGCCGCCGCGCGATGCAAAAGAAACCGATATGCTGGAAGAAAATCCAAAAGCGCTCACTATAAATGGCAGTGATATAAAGCTTTCATTTAGGCCGTTTGAAATTAAAACGATAATGGTTTTATTTTAATAATTTACGGTACGCCTGCTGCATAGACGGTAAACGCGCCGCATAACTCAACATTTCCGTTTTCGATTCCCGCGGCAAGAAACGCGCTTTCGCCTTGATTTAGATTCAGCGTACCGCCGGCATGGCTTACGGTGCATGTACCGCGTGTAACAACAAGGATTACCGGCCCCAAAACCGGAAGGCGCATAGTTTCTTTGGTGTTTTGTATAACGGAAAGCGAAAATTCCTTTGCTTCTGTTTTATAAGCATAAACGTTTGTGTTATCAGGTTTTATTATAGGCGGTGTGAACTCGTGAAAGTTTACGATGTTAAAAAGTTCTTTAGTATCAATGAATTTAGCCGTTAAACCGCCGCGTATAACATTATCCGAATTGGCCATTAACTCAACGCCAAAGCCGTGTATATAGCAGTGAGGTACTCCTGCCGGAAGGTATATCGCTTCTTCCGGCTTTAATTTGATATGATTCATATATAAAGGAGATATGATTGCCGCGTCGTGCGGATAAATTTGGGCAAAAAGATTTATTATATTCCACACAGAAGCGTATTGAGGAGCCAGCGTACAAAGATTTGTAATATTCTCTTTTATATAGATTTCTATTTCTTCTTTGATTGTATCAGAAAGGGAGAATACTTTTTTCATAAGCAGTTTCAGCGGGTCTTCTTTGTTATCCTTATTAAATAGTTCCAGAAAATTTTCCAATGCCGGACAATTAAACGCGCGAAACATATTTTGAATTTCACATTTCGTTCTGAAACCGCAGAGCGCATCATAATCGGTTAGTGCGCAGATGATTTCCGGTTTATGATTCGCATCTTTATACGTTCTTTCGGCGGATTCAAGCGGGATGTGCCGGGCGTTTTCCCGCGCAAAACCGGCATTCGCCTGTTCAAGATTCGGATGGACTTGTATGGAAAGCGGTTTTTCAGCGGCGAGCAGCTTAAAAAGATACGGAAGGCTTCCTGCGTAACGGCGGTTTACTTCGGGCCCTAAAAAGAAATCGGGTGATTCTTTTATAATTTCGTCAAGCGCAGTACCGTCCGTTAAAGACATATTTCCCATCCACATTTCCGCATAGGGTTTTTTTTCTGGGTTTGTGATGTTGAGAAGAGAAGGTATACTCTCTGGCGACCCCCAGTCATAATGTTTTACCGGATTGCTTAGTTTATAAATTCCGTTCATAAAAACCATATCCTTTCGCCGCTTTTGCAGGGCGTATTTTATACCAAATTCCGTTCGGTTTACCGTGCGGTTATACGGACCAAAAGTCTTTCCAGCCTTCAGGGTGAGAAAAAGGGCATAGCTGTTCAAACTGCGCGGCTATGTTAAAAAGCGATTGTTCGTCAAACGGTTTTCCAAGCAGTTGAACTCCCGCAGGCATGCCGTCTTCCAGTGAAACCGGAAAAGAGAGCGCGGGAAGTCCGGCAAGGTTTGCGCAGCATGTCCAAATATCGGCTGCTTTTTGCGCGAATGTTGAAAGCCCGCTGCCGCCGCGTCCAAAGGCTGTTGTTGGATAGACGGGCATAAGAATCGCATCGCATTTTCCCGGTGCAAGCTGAGTTTCAAAATTTTGCCGTATAACGCCGCGGATTTGCTGTGCGCGATTATAGTACTTATCTTGAAAGCCTGATCTTAATACAAATGTTCCCAGAAGAATTCGTAATTTGACTTCTTGACCAAATCCTTCAGCGCGCGCTTTGTCGATAAGGTCGCCGGGATTTTCCGCCCAGTCGGGACGTTTGCCGTAACGAATTCCGTCAAAACGGGCAAGATTTGCGCTTGCTTCTGCGGTAGCTATGGTATAATATGCCGGAACGGCAAATCTCAACGCGGGAAATTCAACCGGAACAAGCGTATAACCGAGCGCGCTGAGAGTTTCTTTTGCTTTATCGAAACATCTTTGCACGGCGGGTGAAAGCGCGGCGGATCCGGTACTTCCGCTGAGTGTTTTTGAAATAGTTTCTGGTGAGAGTACGCCGATAATCTTTGTGGTTTCGCCGGATTTCTCTTCAGCATCATGTGACGTTTCGTCTCTTGGATCGGAGCCTTTAATCACATTAAATACCATTCTGCATCGTTCAACAGTGCCGGCAAGAACACCTATTGTTTCAAGGCTTGATGCGTATGCTACAAGTCCATAGCGTGAGACTGCGCCCCATGTTGGTTTTAATCCGGTAACGCCGCAAAAGGCCGCCGGCTGCCGTACGGAGCCGCCTGTGTCTGAGCCTAGAGCGAACGGAACAAGTCCGGCGGCGACGGCCGCTGCCGAACCGCCGGAAGAACCACCGGCAACGCGCTCTGTGTTCCATGGGTTATTTGTTTGTTTTAGCGCCGAAAAGTCTGTTGAAGAGCCCATTCCGAATTCGTCCATATTGGTTTTACCAATAACAATCGCTCCGGCCTCTTCCAGACGGCGGACGGCTGTCGCTGTGTACGGCGATTGCATTCCTTCAAGGAGCTTTGAACCGCAGCTTATCGAAAAGCCCTTAACGGCGATATTATCTTTCACGGCGAAGGGCAAACCGGAAAGTCCTGTAGTTCCGTTATGCGCTTTTTCAATCGCTTCGGGACGGTATTCAATAAACGCGCCGGTTTTGGTTTCCCAAGCGTCAAAGTAATTCTTGTATTCTTCATTCATTTTGGTGCCTCACAGTACATTGGGGACAACGACGAATCTGCCGTCATGTTCGCCGGCGTTATGCAGCATACTTTCCGGCGTACATTGCGGCGGTATATGTTCATGCGAATCACTGCGAAAACGCTCCAGCGGCGCGGCGCGTCCGCTTTCAGCGCCGGATAACTTAAACAGAGTATCGGCATCCTGCATTTCGGCAAAATATTCAAGCATCTGTTCAAACGCGCCGAATGAGCTTTGCAGTTCATCGTTACTTATTTTAAGACGGGCTAATTCTGCAGTGATCTTTAATTCTTCAATATCCATAGATCTATTTTTGCATATTTTACGGTCTTTTGTATAGCGGCGGTATTGTTATGGAGCGCAAAATGGAAGTCCGGTTGTACCGTTGTGAAATCCCAGAAAGATGATTTCAGGTTCCAGATTGATAGCGAGTTTATCATAGGCTTTGCTTTTAATAAGTTCAATGAGAGCATGAATGTCGGCGGCGGCGGCGTTTCCTCTGTTGATGATGAAGTTGCCGTGCCACGGAGCAATCTGCGCGCCGCCGGTTTGTATGCCGCGCAGTCCCAGTTCTTCGATGATTTTTCCGGCGGGCTTTCCAAAATCACGGTTGTTTTTAAAGATTGATCCGGCGGAAGGATACGAAAAATGTCCTTTTAGTTCTCTATCTTTACGGAATCCCGCCATTGTATTCTGTATGGCAGCGCTGTCGCCCGCTTTGACGGTTAGGCAGGCCTCTAAGATTATCACGCGCCGGTTCTGAAACGGGCTTTTTTTATAACCGAAGTCATCTTTTTTGATGGGAATCGTACGGACGGCAAGGGATTCATCCAGTATAGTAACGGAGAGAAGAACGTCCGATAGGGATTTTTCATAACAGCGCGCGTTCATCCAGACTGCGCCGCCTATGGTTCCCGGTAAACCGGCGAGGAATTCAACGCCTGCAACGCTATTTTCCGCAGCAAAACCGGCGATATAATCGCTTTTTGTACCGGCGCGCGCGTGAATTTCGGCGTTATGCCCTGTTTTTCTTATGGTACAGCCGGAAAAATCTGTTGTATCAAGAACTATGCCGTGGAATCCGTTGTCTGAGGCAAGGACATTTGCCCCGCCGCCCAGTACGAACAGGGGAATTTTGTTTTCGGCGGCATAGTTTACGATGCGCGGGGCAAGGGCGGGAAACGATCCGCCGTCCGGCCTTAGGTAAAAGTCGGCGGGGCCGCCTACGCAAAAGGTCGTATGCGCCGAAAGAGGCTCGTCTCTTATAAAGAAGAAGTTATCTTCCGTAGACATAGCCGTTTTCTATCAGCATAAGATAAAATTCCCGCAGAGGCAAACCGACCGCAGAGCTGAAAGATCCGGTTATTTTAGAGATGAAGCATCCGGCGATTCCTTGTATTTTGTACGAGCCTGCAGTCCCCTGCCATTCGCCCGTATCGAGATACCATTCCAGCGTACTTGGAGGGATGTCCGCAAACTGGATATTTGTCGAGACGGTTCTACAATCGGTTGCGTTTTTCTCGCCGCTGAAGAGCGCGCATGAGGTGATTATATCGTGTTCGCGTCCTGAAAGTTTTTTGAGCGTTTCTGAGGCCTCTTCCCGTGTTACGCTTTTCCCCAGAACTTTTCCTTCGAATGAGATGATCGTATCGGCGGCGAATATCCACAGCGGGAGTTTGCCGTTAAGTTGTGAGAGTATCTTATCTATCTTTTTGACGGCCATAGTTCTTGAGAATTCGTCCGGCGGCATGCCGTCCGCATAGGACTCATCGAGCCGCGGCGGCATAATTCTAAACGGGATGCCGAGCATCTTAAAGTATTCCTGCCGGCGCGGCGATCCTGATGCTAAAATTATCGATTCCATAGTATAAGCTCCCCATTAAAATCACTTATTTTCGAGTATTTGTTGAAAACAGCGTTAATATTATTATAAGTAATAACATCTAAAGAGACAAGTAATTATGCTGTCTTTAGTAAGCGGTTTATTTATGTGCCGCGGGGTAATGCCCTGCCGTCTGCGGCTGTACGGTTCATCCGGCTTAGAGGGCGGGCGGGTTGATGACAAAAGGCCGCGCTTTTTGTAGAATGAACCGCTTGCTAAAAATGCAAAGCAAAAAATATTGAGGAGATGAAGTATGAAATCAAAAAGATGGATGTTTGGAATAGCGGCGGCGCTGCTGTTTGGAACTGCGGGCATGCTTGCCGCGCAAAGCGAAGAGACGCAGGAGGCGCAGGATGCCGAAGTTCCGGCCGGCGATGTGGTAACAAGACAGTTTGCCGTGGTGTATTTTGGTCCGGATGAGGTTCAGGTATTTCTTGAGAATCTTGCCGAACTGGATGCGGCGGGTTCGTATCTTGGCGCTTTTCCTGAGGCGAAACTTATTATTCGCGGGTACGCGGCGAAAGCCGGTTACGAAGGCGGACGGATGGATGTTTCCCGCCGGCGCGCGGAGTATTGCCGGCGTTATTTACAGACCCGTTTCAGTCTGGCCGCAGAGCGGTTTCAGACGGAGTGGTTTGGTTCGGAGCGCGAGCCTGAGGGCGGCGCAGGAACAGCCGCGTCCATGCGCTGCGCGGAGTTATTGATTGAAGAGAAGGTTGTTCCTCCCGCTCCGGTTGATACGGGGCTGTCTGAGGAAGAATCGTATTCTGACGCGGAAAGCGGAATGTAGTCCTGTAGGCAGGCATTTCTCCGGACACAAGGGGATTTCCTTGTGTCCGGCCGTTGCAGTAAGAGTAGGAACGGTTTGCGG